>JBIKSX010000026.1:0-10095 GCA_044348405.1 Candidatus Planktophila sp. | reverse complement strand
GGCGCATTCTTGATGAACTGCCGTCAGTCATAATTGTTTGCAGCAATCCCATTAAGTTGCTGCCCTTGCCATAACGAACAGGTTCAATATGAGTATGTTCATCGGGGAAGAATGAAGAAGTGATTGCGCTACCTTGACTGAAATCAATATCGGTATTTTTCATAAGCGCTCCAGTGAGCGCTTCACTATTTGTACGTGAAAGATCACCTAATCGATCTGACAGTAGAGGCAATACCTTTGAATCCTTCATTTTGTGCAGCAGTTTTTGCGTGTTATATGTACCTGCAGCAACAATTACTTCATTGGCGTAGAAGCTCTTTCCTCGTGATCCAAATGGATCACCGGTCTTAAGTGTTCTTATCATCCAACGACCATCTGCTAACTGTTCAATTTTTGTTGCGGTAGTCATTGGGAAAACTTTCGCACCTGCAGATTCAGCAAGACCTAAATAATTCTTGGGCAAAGTGTTTTTTGCATTAAACAGGCAGCCGGTCATGCAAGATCCACATTGTCTACACCCACTTCGATCAGGGCCAACTCCACCAAAAAATGGATCTTTAGAAACGATTCCTTTTCCTTCGCCAAAGAAAACTCCAAGTGGTGCCATTTGAAAGGTATGACCAACGCCCATTTCGTGGGCGACATCCTTCATCGCTTGATCGCTATTTGAAAAGTATGGGTTTTCAGTCACACCTAACATGCGGCGGGCTTGATCAAACCAAGGTTCGAGCTCTTTTTTCCAATCTGTAATTGCAGCCCACTGTTTATCATTGAAGTAATCATCACCAGGTTGATACAAGGTGTTGGCATAAACCAGTGATCCACCACCAACACCTGCACCGCTTAATATCAAAACATCGGGCAAGACATGAATACGTTGAATCCCATACAAACCAAGTTTTGGAGCAAAAAGAAACTTATTCAATCGCCATGAAGTCTTTGGAAAATCTTTATCTTCGAAGCGACGCCCTGCTTCAAGAACTGCAACTGAATAACCCTTTTCACGCAATCGAAGCGCGGAGACCGAACCACCAAAACCTGATCCGATCACCACGACATCGAATGAATTATTCATATAGTTACACAATGATTCCTGATGGGTCTTCTTCGCGAATCTTCCATTCAGTTCCATATGAAGGCAATAGATCCAAGAATGGCTTTGCATCAAACCATTCTGGCCCAACAACACCCTCTGGCTTCCAAATACCCTTATGGATCAGTTCCATCGCGATAACTGGATTTACTGCGGTCTGCCAAACAACTGCTTGGTCGCCGTATTCGGCCATAGACCATTCATTGTCTACAACGTTGTACATGTAACAAGCGTAAGGCTTACCTTCTTTGTTAAGACCTTTAACAAGTGCGCCCGCACAAGTTTTTCCCTTCATGCGCGAACCAAGCGTTGCAGGATCTGGCAATGCTGCTGCCAGTAGGTCACGAGGTGACACCTGTATACCTTGAACATCTACATGGTCTTTGCGATCCATTCCCAACATATGAATTGTCTTCAATGTTGTGATGAATTGAGCTCCAAGTCCATATTTAAAGTTAACCTTTTTTGCATCAACTTTTTGTGGAATCAAAACAACTTCTTCGTGCTCAACATTCACACACTCAACAGGTCCAATTCCTTCAGGGAAATCAAAAACTTCAATCTCACTAAACGGTTCGGTCGTGTACCAACCTCGACCGTCTTCCCAGACCAAAGGTGGGTTTAGGCACTCTTCAATTGTTGTCCAGATAGAAAATGATGGAGCAAAGTCATATCCCTCAACAGTTAAGTTAGAACCATCAAAGATGGTGAATGAATCGATTCGGCTAAACAAATGATCTTCGGCATAACGCGCAAAGACATCGCTCATACCTGGTTCGATTCCCATTCCGACAAGGGCATAAATTTGGCGCTCTCCCCAGTTCCAGTCACGTGCAAACTGTTCATCACCAAGCTTTACGCCGGTTTCAGAGTTTGGGTAATGAGGATGTGGCCTTGAAAGCGACATCGCCATATCAATGTAATTTGTGTTTTCAATTTCGCAAGCCAAGAAAATTGGCATTACAAAACGTGGATCTACGGCATTAACAACGACATCAGGCTTAACTTTGCGAATCAACGCACGGATGTCTTCCAGTTCGGCAGCATTCACCTCCGCTGCAGAAAATCGTGAATCCTTGACTCGGGTAACTGCATCTTCCGCGCGTGACAGAGTTCGATCAGCGACAACCATTGAAGAAATAAATGGTTTACGTGATGCGATATTGACGATAGCTCTGCCAACTCCGCCCGCGCCTATAACTAGCGCCTTCATTGTTGGCCTCTCATGAGGGAATAACTTCCTTTTCGTTAGATTGCACAGTCTACCCGTGACCTTTATTCATGACAAGATTGGGCATTGTTGCTTGATTATTAGTAACGATAGGTCCCCGTAGCTCAGTGGATAGAGCAACCGCCTCCTAAGCGGTAGGTCGCAGGTTCAACTCCCGCCGGGGACACCCCTAATTTAATTTAAGCGAAAACTACGGTTCTTTTTCCTACGATAAAAATTTTGTCATCAGCAAATAACTTCACTGCCTTTGCTAATACCCGACGTTCGATATCCCGACCAATCGCAATTAATTCTTCAGCGGATGCGTTGTGAGTTACATGGGCCACATCTTGTTCAATGATTGGACCCTCATCTAAATCGCTAGTTACAAAGTGTGCTGATGCCCCAATGATTTTTACGCCTCGCTCATGAGCTTGGTGGTAAGGCTTAGCACCTTTGAATCCTGGCAAGAATGAATGATGAATGTTGATGATTTTTCCAGGCATCTTGTTGCAAAAATCTTCTGAAAGAATCTGCATATAACGAGCCAAAACAACAAAGTCAATCTTCAGTTCTTGGATCCTTTTCAGAATTTCTGCTTCTTGAGATGCTTTTGTATCTGCAGTGATCGGTAAAAACAGAAACTTAACTCCATGGGATTCAACTAAAGAACGCAGCTCTTCTCGGTTTGAAATAACAAGTGGAATTTCAATATTTAGTTCGCCTAGTTCTTCCAAATACAAAAGATCACGCAAACAGTGGCTTTCAGTTGTAACCATTACTAAGGCGCGTGGCTTTTGTGCAGTTGGTCGTATATGCAAAGAAGGTCTAAATTTTAATAGTCCCGCATTCAAGCTTTTGTGCGCGCCATCGATTCCTTGTGAGGTTTCAAAGCGGGTACGCATCACAAACTGATTAGTTGTTGGATCTGTAAACTGCTGGTTTTCGATAATGTTTCCACCACAGTTAAGGACAGCAGAAGTCATCGCATGAACGATGCCAGGCTGATCTGCGCATTGCAGGGAAGCGATTAAATCCATGGGCTAAGGGTACGCGAGATTAGTGGCGCAAGGTAAATCGCTGCATTGACTTAGGTGCCCACCAGTTGTTCTCGCCAAATAGACGCATCAAAGCTGGAACTAAGAGGCCACGAACAATGGTTGCATCCAACATAACCGCTAAAGCAACACCAAATCCCATTGTCTTAATTGATGTAACACCGCTAGTAACAAATGCTCCGAACACAACTGCTAACAAGACTGCTGCAGCAGTGATAATTCGTGCTGATCTTTGTAGACCAATCGCAACTGATTCAACATTTGATTTTCCTGCCAGGTGCTCTTCACGAATTCGTGAAAGTAAGAACAGTTCGTAGTCCATGGAAAGACCAAACACAACTACTGCAATCAAAATAACAATTGAGGTATCCAGAGTTCCGGTCACCGTAAATGAACCAACCAGCCATTGCATATTTCCGTCAACAAATATCCATGTGAGTGCTCCCATAGTTGCACCAAGTGAAAGGAAGTTCAGAATCACAGCCTTGATAGGAAGAATGATTGACCCCGTAAAGACAAAGATTAGAACTAGAACGCTCAGCACAATCCAAGCAAGTGCCCATGGCAAAGTTCGAGAAATTCCATCTTGGGAATCCGTGTAGTCAGCTGCAACGCCACCCACCAAAGTTCCCTCAGGTGAATCAACGTTTCGAACATTGTGAATCAACTCTTGGGATTCAGGAGTGCGGGGCAACATCTCTTGATAAGCAATTACCCGAACATCATTTCCAATTGTTTGAGGCGGAAGAACCGCAACAATTCCGGTTACCTGCCCTAGCTTTGAAGTGTAGTTATTAATTTCTTCAATCTTGTTTGCACCATCTTTAATGATGATTTCAATAGGAGTACCAGTTTGTCCAGGAAAACGCTCGGCTTGAAGCGCCGTTGCAAACGCAGCCTTGTTATCTGCTGGCAACATTCGAGAATCACCTTGCGAGAATTTAATGTTTGTAATTGGTGCTGCCATGATTCCAAGAATCACCATAGACAAAACAACCGCGCTTACTGGACGCTTCATAACCAAGCGTGCAGTTTTTGCCCAACGACCATCTTCTTTTGGAGTAATTGCAGACTTACGAACAACTCCCTTGTCGATTCGATCGCCAAGTAAAGCCATGATCGGAGGCAAACCAAACAGTGCACCGATTACTGCAAGTGCAACAACTGAAACACCTGCATAACCAAATGACTGCAAGAAAGGTAGCGGGAAGAAGGTGAGCGATAACAGTGTTACCAAAACCGTCATTCCCGAATAAAAGACCGTCTTGCCTGCAGTTGCCATTGTGGTCACTATTGAATCTTCGACACTTTTTCCTCGATGCAATTCTTCGCGGAATCGGTTAACCATTAACAATGCATAGTCGATACCTAAGCCCAGTCCCATACCTGTCGTCAGGTTAAGCGCGTAAATACTGACAGTTGTAAATAATGTGAAGAGATACAGGATAAAGAAAGCACCCAAAATCGCAGCAACGCCAACAATCAGTGGCATAGCCGAAGCAGCTAAAGCTCCAAAGACTAAGACAAGCAAAATAAAGGTCAATGGAATTGAAATGAGCTCGGCAATCTTTAGATCATCAGAAATCTTCTTAGTAATTGCATGGCCAACAACTCCAACTCCACCGGCATACAGAGTTAAACCTTCGTAGGATCCATCATATTTTTCTTGCATAACTTTTCCAAGTTTTTGACTTTCTGGGGTGAATGCTTCACCTTCGCCATAAACCAAGATGTATGCAGCTTTGCCATCACTAGATTTTAAGGTTGCTTCGCCACCGCTCGTCCAGTAAGAAAGAGTTTTTGTAACTCCCTGTTCTTGTGCGATCTTCTTTTCTAGCGCAATACCTTTTTGTGCAACTACGGGATCAGTTACATCAGTTGATCCTGAGTCAACAATGATTACAACTGCAGGGTCAGAAAGTTTTAATTCTTCAGTTAAGTATGTGTAAACCTTGTAAGAGTCACTGTTTGGATCGCTGTACCCACCTGAATCAAGACGACTAAATGCCAATGAGCCAAAGCCACCTGCGACCAGAATTCCAACAATAAACAAAATTACTGCGCTCTTTCGGCGCTTAAAGATCACGTGGCCAAGCTTTTCAAACATTTCTATCCCATTTCCTTGTAGTTAAAGATTTCAAGCAGTAGTAGAATTACATTTATGAGCGATCTCTTTCCGAAGGTAACTTCCGATGAAATTGATTTGGATGCTGCCTCCGAACAAGCTAAGCGCGAAGAAGAGTTACAGTCAGATCGTCCACCACATCACGAGGGTTAATCAGCCTTAGGAGCCGGTGTTGGCGTACTAGGAGCTGAGTCTTTTGTTGCTGAACTGCTTTTTACCGAATCTGTTTTATAAAATCCCGAACCCTTAAAGACGACACCAACGGCTGTGTACACCTTACGGATTTCACCTTTGCATTCGGGGCAAATAGTCAGGGAGTCATCTGAGAAGGATTGAATTGCTTCAAATTGGTGCTCGCACGCGGTACATGCATATTGATATGTAGGCACCGCAGCTCCACTTCTGGCTAAAAATCCCGCTGGCTTAATATGGCCGGCGACTATGTCCTTAGTCTAAAGAAGTGAGAAGATTGGCGCGAATTGAGGCACTTACCTGGCGCCTCTCGAAAGGCAAATGTGAGGAAGTTCGCAGCCCGTAGCGCTCTAGTGCTTCTATTTACTTTATTGGGAACAACTGCGACATTCGCAAACTCGCTTGTCAGCACTTCGCCAATTAGCGGATCCACATTGTCTGTATCGCCAACCAGTGTCACAGTCACAGGTCAATTGCCTTTGTTGCCAGAAGCTAATGAAATTTCAGTCACAGATCCAAATGGAGTTCGGGTCGATGACGGAACCATCATGGTTAATGATGTCAGCGCAACAGTTGGATTGAGACCGCTCACTGAATCAGGTTTTTATACCGTTACTTATCTTTTGTATGCAGAAGCAGATGCTCCGCTAGAAGGTAGCTACCGATTTAAGTATCAAGCACCGAGCACGATTGCTCCAGAAAATCCAACGCCACAACCAACAGAAACTCAAGCACCAGCAAGTAGCAGCTGGGCCACAAATGTCTTTGTGATTATTCTTCTTGCAATGGCCGTAGCAGTAACAGTTGGTTTATCGCTTTATGCCCGCAAACTATTTAGCAATCGATGAATCTTTTAACAACTGTATTTAAGTTTCTCAATTTAATTGGCGGCTTCGCGGCAGTAGGCGCCTTACTGTCCATGGCATTTCTTGTCATCAATAAAGATGGATTCTTAACGACTTCAGGTGAAAAAGTTCGCCGATTTCTAAAAATCAGTTCACTTATTTGGGTATTGGGTGCTTTTGGCACAATCATCTTCACTTTGGCACAGATTTTGGGAACAACTTTTTCTGATGCTTTAGATCTGACGGTTATCCGTTCTTTCTTAATGCAAATCTCACTTGGTAAGTACTTAGCTTTCCAAGCGCTTATGGCCACAATTGTTTTTGTCTTTTCTTTTGCAGCAAAGAAGATTGAAACTCTGATCATTTTGCTAGCTCTAGCTATCGCAGGCCTGGTTGCACCAGTCTTTGAAAGCCATGCGGCTTCAAGTGGCTCACACTCACTTGTAATTGGCTCACTAGTAATCCATGTAATTGCCCTTTCTTTATGGGTTGGTGGAGTCATTGCATTAGGAACTCTTTCTGCCCAAGACCGCCCAACCGCTGTTCCTCGCTTTAGCCATATAGCTTTATGGTCAGCGATAGCTGTTGTACTTAGCGGTGCGGTTAATGCGTGGGCACGTTTAAATTTTGTAGATGCATGGAATTCTGCCTATGCATTTATTGTTCTTGGCAAGATTCTTGCAACAGTAATTTTGGTATGGATTGGCTACCTACATCGCAAAACGCTTTCAAGTAAGGATTCAATTAATTGGGTTGGATTTGCAAAGATTTTGACAATCGAAGCAGCAATCATGGTTGTTACGGTTTTGATGGGAACCTGGTTATCAACGAATGCTTCTCCTGATCGTCCAGGTGTTCAAGAGTTCAGTCCAGCTCTTTCAATAGTTGGAATACCAACTCCACCTGAACCTACTTTGTCACGCGTCCTGTTTAGCTACGAGCCAAATGCTTTAATGATTGGTGTTCTAGCTCTAATGGTTGCCTTATATGTACAGGGCGTTGTTGTTCTGACTAAACGCGGAGACAAGTGGCCTGTTGGGCGAACGATTGCATTTGCCTTAGGAATTGCGGCTACAAATTTTGCAACAAGCGGCGGTTTAGGTTTGTACGCTCAGTTCTCCTTTTCTTATCACATGATGTCGCACATGGTTCTGGGAATGATTGCACCAATTGGTTTAGTACTTGGTGCACCAATGACTTTAGCGCTGCGAACTTTGCCGCAAGGAAGAAATAGTGAAGAACGCGGAGTTCGCGGATCCTTACTTGCCGCGTTGCATTCCAAAGTCGGAATCATCTACACAAATCCGATTTTTGCGTTAGCAATTTTTGATGGCTCTTTATTTGCCCTGTACTTCACTGATTTATTCGCAGTATTGATGCAAAGTCATGTTGGACATCTGTTTATGAGTCTTCACTTCTTGGCTGCAGGTTTCTTATTTTTCTTCATCATAATTGGTGTTGATCCAAACCCTCGCAAAGTTCACCACTTGGTTCAGATTGTCATTTTGTTTGCAGCCATGAGCATCCATGCATTCTTCTCAGTTGCGCTGATGTCCACCACAACACTTATTGATGCAGGTTTTTACGCTTCGCTACAAACCCCTTGGCTTGGTGACCCACTTGCTGACCAAAAACTAGGGGGTTCAATTGGTTGGGCGATGGGGGAGATTCCAATCTTGATCGCTTTGGTCGCGACATTTATCAATTGGATGCGAGATGATTCGCGCGAGGCAAAGAGAATTGATCGCAATACCGCTCGCCAAGCGGCCATGGGTCAGCCTGATGATCTAGCCAACTACAATCAGTATCTTCAAGAACTAGCAGAGCGCGATAGGAAAAACCCGAATGGATAATGTTTTCGATTTACCCGCAGAGTACAAAGAGCTGCGTACTAGCGTTCGCGCGCTTGCTGAAAAAGAGATTGCACCATATGCACAAGCGGTCGATGAAGAACATCGTTTTCCTAGCGAAGCAAAAGCAGCACTTGTAAAGAATGGATTGTTTGCAGCACACGTACCAACTGAATTCGGTGGAGATGGTGCAGACGCACTGGCTGCTGTAATTATCATTGAGGAAGTTGCTCGAGTGTGTGGATCATCTTCGCTCATTCCTGCAGTTAATAAGCTTGGTTCGGTGCCATTGCTTCTAGGTGGCAATGAAGAGCAGAAGAAGCGTTGGTTACCACGTTTAGCTAAAGGTGAAGGATTTTCATATTGCTTATCAGAATCTGAGGCTGGATCTGACGCGGCTTCACTTCGAACAAAGGTTGAACGTTCTGGTGATGGTTGGGTTCTTAATGGAAGCAAGAAGTGGATCACTAATGCTGGGGAATCTGAATTTTATTCAGTAATCGCACAAGGCGACCCAACCCTTAGAACAAAGGGAATGACCGCCTTCATTGTTGAAAAATCTGATCCAGGTGTTTCATTTGGTGCACCTGAAAAAAAGATGGGTATGCGCGGATCTCCAACTCGCGAAGTTTATTTCGACAATGTTCAACTCAGCGATGATCGTCGTATTAGCGAAGTTGGACAAGGCTTTGCATTAGCAATGGCTACATTGGATCACACGCGAATTACGATTGCCGCACAAGCAATTGGTTTAGCGCAAGGCGCTTTTGATGTCGCAACGAAGTACGCACACGAACGCCAACAATTTGGTAAGCCAATTTTTGATTTCCAAGCTATTCAGTTCATGCTTGCAGATATGGCAATGAATATTGAAGCCGCACGACTGCTTACTTATGCTGCAGCTGTTAAGAGTGAGAATAACGAGAAAGATTTAACTTTCTTTTCAGCTGCTAGTAAGTGCCTAGCCAGTGATATGGCCATGAAGGTAACGCAAGATGCGATTCAAGTTCTTGGTGGATATGGATATGTCAGCGATTATCCGGTTGAACGAATGATGCGTGATTCAAAGCTAACTCAAATCTATGAAGGCACTAATCAGATTCAGCGCATAGTTATGGCGCGCAATCTTCCTAACAGCTAATTATTATCGTTTAAAGCGCACGACAATTGATGGTGTAGCCGCAGCATCAAGTGGCACATCATGGGGCTCATGAGGCAAAACTTCACTTGTTAGTTCACCTGCGTGCACTAAACCAATCTTCCATGCCTTCAAATGTACAAGTGCGCGATCGTAATATCCGCCTCCTTGACCCAATCTGTATCCCGATTGATCAATTCTTAAGGCCGGCACAATGACTGCTTGAATCTGAGAGAGATCACTGAGTGCTTGACCAACAGGTTCTGAAATCTTTTTCTTAGTTAATAAATTGGCAGGGTCACCATCCCACGTAACCCATTCCAATTGATCTCCTTTTATCCGTGGAAGAACTAAGACCTTTCCGCTTCTCAGGAAAGCTTCATTGATTTCGACAGTACTTGGCTCGTACTCGTAAGAGATATAAGAAGCAATTGTTCTTGCTGACTCAATTTCGGGAGCTCTGACAATTACATTGAAATTAGAAGGAATGAACTTCTGAGAACGTTCTCGGCGGGCACGATCCCGCAGTGTGGCTTTTTGATCTGTCATTTAAATCTCCCGTGAAATCCCAAAGATCAAACTGT
>JBIKSX010000025.1:0-10293 GCA_044348405.1 Candidatus Planktophila sp. | reverse complement strand
CAGCCTTCTTAGCTGCTGCCTTCTTGCGACGCTTTGGAGCTGCCTTCTTAGCTGCTGCCTTCTTGCGACGCTTTGGAGCTGCCTTCTTAGCTGCTGCCTTCTTGCGACGCTTTGGAGCTGCCTTCTTAGCTGCTGCCTTCTTGCGACGCTTCTTTGGTGCTGCTGCTACTGCAGCTGCCTTCTTACGGCGCTTCTTTGGAGCAGCTGGTGCTGCTGCCTTCTTGCGCTTCTTTGGTGCTGCTTTCTTTGCTGCGGCCACGTACTTCTCCTATCGGAATGGTTCGGATCCGTCACCCAAACCTGTTCATGGATAAGCGTGACATCAATTGGACAAAAATGCCAACATTTTGTGACAAAAAATTTAGTGCGTGTCGCAAATTTATTTTTGTATTTTTTTATGCATTTGTGAAAATTTCACTACTTTTTATTTTTTGATTCAGAAAGAATCTTTGAAAATCATGAAAATCCCGCAAATTTGTGTCAAGTCAGGAAATCTCGTCCTCGGATTGAGGGTTTACGCGTAGTTTTTCCGCCATTTTCTGATTTTCGAGGGCATATTTGTTGGTTCTGATGTCGAATTTTCTAAAATCTGGCAAAAAACTGGCCAGTAATACGACCGCAATGACACAAATAATTCCACCACTTGTTACCGAAATACTTAACGTAGTAGCTGCCGCCATTCCAGCAGCACGCATCTGACCAGCTAGTGGCCCCAATGAATATGACAGCAATTCGATTCCGGCAAGACGTCCCCGAAGATTGTCGGGGATAGTTTGGTTCCACATTGCTGATCTAAACAGGGCGCTGATCATGTCCGATGCCCCGGCCAGGGTTAGGAATAGCAGTACCAACCACAGATAATTTGTGGCACCAGACAATGCGATAGCCACACCCCAGCCAATTGCTGCCCACATAATGGCCCGACCATAGAAGTGCACATTTTTTGCCCACCCACTTGTCAGAACAATCGCGACAGAGCCAACAGTCCCGGCGGCATAAAGCAATCCCAGGGCCCAGGGTGCACCTAACTGATCTGCCCAAAATGGAATCAACGCCGTTGGCATGGCAAAGAACATCGCTGCTAAATCAATCAGGTAAGTCCCCAATAAATCTTTTCGGCTAAATGCATATTTCACACCTTCAATTAAGGCTGACAGGGATGGGGCTTCGGCCTCGTGGCTGGGAGGGATATTTTTCATTAAGGCAATTAACACCAGCGAAATAAGGAAGGTTGCAATATCGGCGGCGTACCCAACAGCTACTGAATAAGTTGAAATCAAAACACCGCCAATAGCTGGCCCCACGATGACACCGATCTGCCAACGCAAACTCATTAACGCCGCCGCCGCAGTCATATCTTCATGATCAACAAGGCGCGGAAGCGCGGCCTGCATGGCTGGCTGTCGCAGACCACTGGTAGCAGCAAACAATCCAGAAACGATGTATATCAGTAGCAGGCTTGGAGAATCCATCATGGAATTAATCAGCAAAATTGCGGTAAATAACAGGGAAAGCAGTTCAGTTACCCAAATGAGTTTCTTACGATCTAAGGCATCGGCCAAAACTCCGCCATACAGGCCAAAGATAATCAGCGGAACAATTTCTACTAGACCACTAATCGCAACTGCTATGTAAGAGCCAGTCAGCTCTTTGACCTGGAACGGCACTGCAACGTAGGTGATCATCGACCCGAAGTAAGAAATCAAACCGGCAGCCCACAGCAAGGAAAAATCCCTTGATTTTCGCAAGGGGGCTAAATCAATAACGAAATTGGCCACCTGCCAACCCTAGTTCAAAGCGGTCTTAATTAAAGGTCTGCGCCTGGGTAGGAAAGTTGCCTGTTCGAACATCATCGGCAAATTCGGTTGTTGCCGCCAACATTTCTGCGCGCAGATTTCGATAAGCCTTGGCTAACTTTGGGGCTTTCTTGGTGATGCCCATTAAATCCGTCCAGACCAAAACTTGTGAATCGCAATTAACCCCGGCACCAATTCCAACTGTTGGGATTTGAAGAGCTGCAGTAATTCTTGCGGCAAGTTCTGCTGGCACTAGTTCCAGAACAATTGCAAAAGCACCGGCAGCTTCTAGTGCTAGGGCAGCTTCTAGAATTGCATCGCCATCGGTGCGACCTTGGACTCGGTATCCACCCATTTGATGCATGGATTGTGGAGTCAGCCCAAGATGGCCCATCACTGGAATTCCACTACCGACTAACTTCTTAACGCTATCAATGTGAGCACCTTCTAACTTAACCGCCATCACGCCAGCTTCTTTGAAGAATCGAATTGATGTAGCCAGTGCTACATCAGGTGATGCTTCGTAGGAACCAAAGGGCAGATCGGCAACGACCATGGCCCGCTTTGATCCGCGAACAACTGCGCGCGCCAAAGGGATTAATTCATCGACAGTTACTGGGATGGTGTTCTCTTCGCCCAAGAAATTGTTGCCGGCGCTGTCGCCAACTAGAAGCACCGGAATGCCCGCCTCATCAAAAATTTCTGCCGTCATAGATTCGTAAGCGGTCAACATTGCCCATTTTTCGCCACGCTTTTTTGCCGCGGCTAAATCAACAATTGTCACGCGTCGGTGCAGGGCGCCGCCGTATAGAGATTCCATTGCTTCCTCTCCTCGAAGCCACCTATGTGGTCCCCGGGTACGCAACAAATGCTACCCCCGTTACACTTGAAAAATGAAGTTGCGCGTGGCGCTAGCCCAAATCAACCCGACGGTTGGTGACCTTGCGGGCAATGCTGGGCTGATCGCAGATTCAGTCAAAAGCGCGCAGGCACAGGGTGCCAACTTGATTGTCTTTCCCGAAATGATTGTCACTGGATATCCAGTTGAAGACTTAGCGCTTCGTCCATCCTTTCAAGCCGCCAGCATCCGCGCAGTTCAAGAGATAGCAGCCTCTATTACCGGCGACATCGTTGCCGTTGTGGGCTATCTGGACCAAGGTCCAAAAAACGCGGTTGCAGTGATTCATGACGGAAAAATCAAAGCCGTCTATGTAAAACGCCACTTGCCTAATTACGGCGTCTTTGATGAGTTCCGAAACTTTGTACCGGGGGATCAAAGCCTTGTCGTGCGAATCCACGGCGTCGATGTTGCAGTAGCTATCTGTGAAGATATTTGGCACTCACTGGATTCCATTGCAGCTCGTACTCCGGGATTGCTAGTGGTTCCTAATGGTTCTCCTTTTGAACGCAACAAAGATGATGTGCGTTTGGCCCTTGTCCAAAAGCGGGCCAAGGAAATCGGCGCACCAGTTGCTTACGTCAATATGACAGGTGGCCAGGATGATCTGGTCTTTGATGGCGACACTATTGTGGTTTCCAAAGATGGTGCGGTACTTGCGCGCACACCTCAGTTCGATGATCAATTAATTGTCGTTGATATTGATTGCACCGAAGGCAGTTCTCGACCTGATGTTGTTATTTCAGAGCAACCAACTTCTCATAGTGATTCGGCAGTTCCTGCAGTTGCCACACGATTGTCAAATGAAGCCGAAATGTGGCAGGCACTTGTCATGGGGCTGCGCGATTATGTGGGTAAGAATGGTTTTAGATCCGTAGTCCTTGGATTATCTGGTGGAATCGATTCGGCATTAGTTGCTGCAATTGCAATTGATGCACTGGGAGCAAAGCGCGTTAATGGTGTTGCGCTGCCCAGCAAATATTCATCGACCCATTCTGTAGAAGATGCCCAAGCCCTTGCAGATGCCACAGGTATTCATTTTAGAATCACGCCAATTGCCCCCATGGTTGATGCCTTCATGAGCAACGTTGTGCTTAAGGGTTTAGCCGAAGAAAATCTGCAGGCCCGTGTCCGCGGAACAACCTTGATGGGTATCTCAAATCAAGAGGGTCATTTGGTGTTGGCAACTGGCAATAAGAGCGAACTAGCTGTTGGGTATTCAACTTTGTATGGCGATGCGGTCGGCGGTTTTGCACCGATTAAAGATATTTACAAAACCGATGTGTGGGCTTTGGCTCGATATCGAAATGCACTAGCGCTGGAACGTGGGGAAGTAGCGCCAATTCCTGAGCGCTCCATAACCAAAGAGCCGAGCGCCGAACTGCGCCCTGACCAAAAAGATTCTGATTCGCTGCCGGACTATCCATTGTTAGATCAAGTGCTGCGGGCATATGTCGATGAAGATCAAGGATATGAAACGTTGCTAGCCCAAGGCTTTGATACCAAACTGGTGCGCCAAGTTATTTCGCTAGTGGATAAGGCCGAATACAAGCGCCGCCAATATCCACCTGGCACCAAGGTTTCGGCACGCGCCTTCGGAAAAGACCGCCGCTTGCCAATGACATCACGCTGGAATGAGCGCTAGTTGCAAACGATTAGCAACTCGCATAATTCATGCATTTGCGTAGAATTTGGGCATGCGTTCGATCATCAACTGGTTATTTACACGAAACCGTGTTGTTGACTTCTGCCTTTCTACATCTTGCAGTTGCTGATTTTTGATTTACCTCAGCCGCTTAATTAATCAGCATTTTCATCAATAAATTTTTTTAGTTACTAACTAGGGAGAATCATGAAGGTTTACAACAGCATCACGGAAATTTTTGGAAATACTCCATTGCTTCGCATCAATAAGATCACAGATGGTGCGGCAGGAAATGTTTATGCCAAGCTTGAATTTTATAACCCAACATCATCGGTTAAGGATCGCCTGGGAGTTGCCATGATTGATGCTGCTGAAGCAAGTGGCGAGCTAAAGCCTGGTGGAACAATTGTTGAAGCAACATCTGGAAATACAGGAATTGCAGTGGCAATGGTTGCTGCAGCCCGCGGTTACAAGGCGATTATGACAATGCCTGAATCTGTTTCAAAAGAGCGCCGCAAGTTAATCCGCGCATATGGAGCAGAATTAGTGCTAACTCCAGCTGGTGAAGGAATGAAGGGCGCAGTTGCTGCGGCCGAAAAACTTGCCAAATCAGGTGCGGTTCTAGTTCGTCAGTTTGAAAACGAAGCAGGTCCATTTATTCACCGCACAACAACTGGTCCAGAAATCTGGCGCGATCTAGATGGCAAAGTTGATGCATTTGTTTCAGGTATCGGAACCGGCGGAACAATTACTGGAACAGGTCAATATTTAAAGGAAAAGAATCCTGCAATTAAGGTTTTTGGTGTTGAGCCAGCGGCATCACCAATTCTAAATGGTGGAGAACCAGGGCCACACCCTATTCAGGGAATTGGTCCAAACTTTATTCCTAACATTTTAGATCGCACTGTTTATGACGAGATCTTGGATGCAACCGCAGCCGATGCAATTAAGTATGCACGCAGAGCGGGCGCAGAAGAAGGCTTCCTTGCCGGAATTTCATCTGGTGCAACTTTGTGGGCCGCAACAGAGATAGCAAAACGTCCAGAGTTTGCAGGCAAAAACATTGTTGTAATTTGTGCCTCTAATGGTGAGCGATATCTCTCAACAGTTCTGTATGAGGATTTGGTTGACTAATTAATGCCAATCCTAAGTCGCATCATTGAAGACCTCGACAACGCCTTAAGCCACGATCCGGCGGCGCGTAATCGGTTAGAGGTCGCATTGGCATACCCAGGTGTGCACGCGATTTGGGGACACCGAATTTCTCACTTTTTGTGGAAACGTGGATTAAAGCTGATTGCAAGAATTCATTCCAACCTTGTACGTTCCACAACCGGAATTGAAATTCATCCAGCGGCAACAATTGGGCGACGCTTCTTTATTGACCATGGCATGGGCGTAGTAATTGGTGCGACTGCAATTGTTGGAGACGATGTGATGATGTATCACGATGTCACCCTAGGTGCTCGTGGAATTGAAAATGGAAAGCGCCATCCCACCATCGGTAACGATGTAATCATCGGCGCCGGTGCACGGGTGCTGGGAAATGTCACTATCGGGGATGGCTCTCGCATCAGCGCAAACGCGGTCATCACAACTAGTTTGGCCCCGAAGACTCTGTTGGATAAGGCTGATTTCTTCGTTATTTAGGCCTTAATTGGTGATTTAACATAGCCGTAACCTGCATTTGTAAGAATGCTTCTTATGTCAGCAGATACAAATAAGCAGCAGGAGTTCGTTCTTAGAACGCTGGAAGAACGCAACATCCGTTTTGTGCGTTTATGGTTTACAGATGTACTTGGTTTCCTAAAGTCTGTAGCAATTGCACCAGCTGAACTTGAAAATGCATTTGCCGAAGGTATTGGATTCGATGGTTCAGCAATCGAAGGCTTTGCTCGAATAACTGAATCTGACATGTTGGCCAAACCAGATCCAGCAACATTTTCGATTCTGCCATGGCGCACAGAAGCACCAGGTGCAGCACGTATGTTCTGCGATATTGCAATGCCTGATGGTTCTGCATCCCCTGCCGACCCACGAAATGTTTTGCGTCGCACATTAGAAAAAGCCGCAACAATGGGATATACCTGTTACACCCACCCTGAAATCGAATTTTTCTTGTTTAAGAATCCTCCAGAGACAGGTGTTTCACCAGTTCCTGTTGATCAAGGTGGATATTTCGATCACACACCTGCCGTAGTTGGACATGACTTCCGTCGCCAAGCAATTACTTTGCTGGAAGCGATGGGAATTAGCGTGGAATTTTCACACCATGAAGGTGGCCCGGGCCAGCAAGAAATCGACTTACGTGATGCAGATGCTTTAACAACTGCAGATAACATCATGACTTTCCGTCATGTGATTAAAGAAGTTGCTATGGATCAAGGCTTCCACGCTTCATTTATGCCAAAGCCGTTCACTGATCATCCGGGTAGCGGAATGCACACCCACGTTTCATTGTTCAAAGGCGAAGAAAACGCTTTCTATGATGCAAAAGCAGAGTTCAGCCTTTCAGCGGTTGGGCGTAGTTTTGTTGCAGGTTTAATTAAACACGCCCCAGAAATTACTGCGATTACAAATCAGTGGGTTAATTCTTACAAGCGTTTACATGGTGGAGGAGAAGCACCAGCCCTAGCTAATTGGGGCCCAAGTAATCGTGGCGCACTTGTTCGACTGCCTATGTATAAGCCAGGCAAAGAGAATTCAACGCGAATTGAATTTCGCTCACCAGATACTGCCTGCAACCCATATCTTGCTTATGCAGTAATGCTTGCGGCAGGTCTTAAGGGCGTTGAAGAAAAGTATGTTTTAAGCGATTCAAGCAATCCTGTAGCTCTTCCATCAAATCTCAATGAAGCCATTATTGAAATGGAAAAAAGTGCGTTAGTTCGCGAGACCTTGGGTGAGCATGTTTTTGAGTATGTATTGCGCAATAAGCGCGCAGAGTGGCTTGATTACAGTCGACAAGTTAGCGCTTTCGAACTAGATCGTTACTTGCCAGTCCTTTAACTCACGCGTTACCCTTAACAAGTGAACTTCCCTAACCAAGTGCCGTCAAAGATGCCCGTGCATCGTTATGCGCCGTTTCACCCTGTAGATCTTGCAGATCGCACCTGGCCAAATAAGAAAATCACTAAAGCCCCTAAGTGGTGCTCAGTAGATCTTCGCGACGGAAATCAAGCACTTATCGATCCAATGGATACCCCGCGCAAGTTGGCGATGTTCAAACTTCTTGTTGCGATGGGTTACAAAGAAATCGAAGTTGGATTTCCAAGTGCGAGCCAAACAGATTTTGATTTTGTTCGAAAGATTATTGATGAGAACTTGATCCCTGATGATGTCGTTATTCAAGTTTTAACTCAGGCCCGCGAATCACTAATCATCCGCACTTTTGAAGCAATTAAGGGTTCCAAGCAGGCAATTGTTCACTTATACAATTCGACCTCAACTTTGCAGCGCCGAGTAGTTTTTGGCCTGGATAAAGATGGCATCAAAAAGATTGCAACCGATGCAGCTCAGATTTGTTTAGATTTAATGGCAACTGTTCCAGAAACTAAGGTTTCATTTGAGTACTCACCCGAGTCTTACACCGGAACTGAGCTTGAATTCGCCGTAGAAGTTTGTAATGCAGTCAATGATGTTTGGAAGCCAACCCCGCAGTGGAAGACGATCATGAATCTTCCAGCAACTGTCGAATTAGCCATGCCAAATGTTTATGCTGATTCAATCGAATGGATGTGCCGCAACTTAAACAATCGCGAAAACGTGATTGTCTCGCTTCACCCTCACAATGACCGTGGCACAGGTGTTGCCGCGGCCGAACTCGGCTACTTAGCGGGCGCAGATCGCATTGAAGGAACCTTGTTTGGAAATGGTGAGCGCACCGGAAATGTATGTCTGGTGACCCTTGGCATCAACTTGGTTACACATGGCATTGACCCACAGATTGATTTTTCTAACATTGATGAGGTTCGACGTACCGTTGAATACGCTAATCAATTACGTGTTCCAGAGCGTCATCCTTATGGCGGCGACCTGGTATTTACTGCATTTTCAGGTTCACACCAAGATGCCATCAAGAAAGGTTTTGATCACTTAGCCCGTGATGCAAAAGCTGCTGGCAAGGAAGTACGTGATCACACCTGGGCGATTCCTTACTTGCCAATTGACCCACTAGATATTGGTCGTTCATACGAAGCGGTAATTCGCGTTAATTCACAATCAGGTAAGGGTGGCGTTGCGTACTTGATGAAGAACGAACACCACCTTGATTTACCGCGACGTTTACAAATTGAATTTTCAAAAAATGTTCAGGCAAAAACTGATGCCGAAGGTGGCGAAGTAAGTCCTGAAGATCTGTGGAATATCTTTGAAGATGAGTACTTGCCAACTGATGGCGCACCGTGGGGACGTTTCCGTCTTAAGGGCTTGTCACAAAGCTCAGTTCTTGGTGAAGATGTTTACCTGACTGTTTCTTTGACAGATCGTGGTCAATTACATGAACTTAAGGGACAGGGCAACGGTCCAATCGCAGCTTTCTGTAACATCTTGCAGGCATACGGTGTTGATGTCCGAGTACTTGATTACTTCGAGCATGCATTGTCAGCAGGTGGAGATGCATCTGCTGCGGCTTATCTTGAATGCGCTATCGAAGGCGATGTCTTCTGGGGTGTCGGAATTGATCCAAACACCACAACGGCAGCATTAAAAGCTGTCGTGTCTGCGATAAACCGCGCAATTCGCTAATCAGTTGATGCCTGTTTTGGCACTACCTTTACCCGTATGAGTTTGTACCGGGATGAGGCAATTGTCCTGCGCACCCAAAAATTAGGCGAAGCCGATCGAATCATCACGATGTTAACCCGCGACCATGGTCGTATCCGCGGAGTTGCAAAAGGTGTTCGCCGCACAAAATCAAAGTTTGGTGCACGCCTTGAACCGGGAAGCCACGTTGATATTCAGTTGTACACGGGCAAAACCTTCGACACCGTTACTCAAGTAGAAGCGCTCATGAATTACGGAGAAGCGCTCACAGAGGATTACCAACGCTGGACAATTGCGGCGGCGATTCTGGAGGCGGCTGAACGTTTTACCAGTCAAGAAAATGAACCGGCGCTGCAAGAGTTTCAGTTAGTTGTTGGCGGCATGAAAGCTTTAGCTGAAAATCGCTACGAGCCACTGTTGATTCTGGATGCATTTTTATTGCGATCTTTGGCTGTTGCTGGGTATGCACCATCGATGACGATTTGTTCCAAATGTGAAAAGCCAGGACCCCACCGATACTTTTCATTAGTTGGCGGGGGATCAGTATGTGCAGATTGCCGCCCATCGGCATGTGCAACTCCAGCCCCTGAGACTTTAGAACTGATGGGCGCGCTATTGAGCAGTGATTGGGAAACCGCCAGCGCAAGTGAAGCAAAGTTTCGCCGAGAGGCTAGTGGTTTGATTGCTGCATATTTACAATGGCACCTAGAGCGCGGTTTGCGTTCCTTGCCAATGGTGGAGCGGGTATGACAATAAAAATTCCTCATCATGTTGCGATCGTTATGGATGGCAATGGTCGTTGGGCACAGCAAAGAGGCTTACCGCGTACCGCGGGACACGAAGCCGGCGAAGCAGCGTTGTTTGATGTTGTTGAAGGCGCAATTGAATACGGCGTTAAAGAGATTAGTGCCTATGCATTTTCAACTGAAAACTGGCGGCGCTCCCCAGATGAAGTGAAGTTCTTAATGGGCTTTAACCGGGAAGTTATTCGCAGGCGCCGTGACCAAATGAATGAAATGGGTGTGCGCATCCGGTGGGTCGGTCGTCCTAAACGCTTGTGGAGCACGGTAATTAAAGAGCTGGAAGAAGCCGAAGAGTTGACCAAGAAAAACAAAGTTTTAACTTTAAATATGTGTGTTAACTATGGTGGGCGTTTAGAAATTGTCGATGCCGCAACCGAACTTGCACGA
>JBIKSX010000075.1:0-3089 GCA_044348405.1 Candidatus Planktophila sp. | reverse complement strand
ATTTTGATAATCATTGGGATGATTCTGGGTAGGAATCAACTTTCTCCATTACCAAGCGGTCCTTGGTGGATATATACCGGTGGCGTAATTGGCGTTATCTACATTGCCTTTACTTCAACAATTGTTCAACATCTAGGTGTACTAACTTTTACTTTGTTTAGCGTAGGCGGACAACTTGTTGGCTCACTGATTATTGATCTTGTCTCACCGACAGATGGCGTAAGCGTCAGCGCTTACTTAGTTACAGGAATCGTTATGACTTACGCCGGCGTTGTCGCCGGTGGCGTAAGTAATCAACGAGTGCGTAAGTAATCGAGGCAACAATGGTGAATGCGGCAATCGAATAAGTCCAGGTTTCTACCCACGGCAAAGTCGCTGTGTAATAGCCAGCTAAGGTAATTCCAACTCCCCACACCAAAGCGCCAAGTAGATTTGCAGATGAGAAACTGTAGTAATTCATCTTAGAAGCACCAGCGATCGTAGGAACAAAAGTTCGCACCCATGGAATAAATCGTGCGGCGAAAACTGACCACCAACCATTTCTCTTATAAAAAACTTCAGAACGAGCAACTACTTTTTGAATCCTTGGATCCTTGTACTTATCCAGCAAAGGTCGCCCGATCTTTCGGCCAAGTGCGAAGCCAACCTGATTGCCACTGGCAGCGGCCATGAAAATCACCAATGCAACGTTGAAAATACTTACATCTTTACCGGTTGAAGCAACTAAGCCTGCACTGAAAGGAATCGAGCTTCCGGGTAGGAAAAATGCCGGCAAAAAAGCGGTTTGAGCAAAAATGATTCCACCGGCAAGAAGATAAACAAAAATAGGTGCGATGCTGGCGAACTGCTGTTCAAATGTTGCGGCGAGCTCGATCACACTGACTTCTTAACCGCCGCTGCCACAGCCTTAACAACATTGGGATCAAAGACACTTGGCACAATAAATGATGTGTTGAGCTGTTCAGGTGAAACACACTCTGAAATCGCTGCAGCAGCTGCAAGAAGCATCTGATCTGAAATCTTATGTGCATTTGCATCTAGCAACCCACGGAAGATTCCTGGGAAGGCCAAAACGTTGTTAATTTGATTTGGTTGATCGCTGCGTCCAGTTGCGACAACAGTTGCATACTTTCTTGCAATCACGGGATCAATCTCAGGATCTGGGTTTGCAAGTGCGAAAACAATTGAACCCTTAGCCATCGATGCAACATCAGCTTCAGTTAATACATTAGGAGCGCTTACACCAATGAATATATCTGCACCGATCATGGCTTCAGAGATCTTGCCTGTAAAATTAGTTGGATTACTGTTGTTGATAAACCATTGCTGCATGGAATCATCAGATTTCATATCGTTGTGAATCACTCCGTGATGATTAAAACCGATGATGTTGCTTGCGCCATCTAAAGTTAACAAACGCGCAATGGCATTGCCTGCTGCGCCAACACCACTTAGAACAATTTTTGCGGATTTCAAATCTTTTTTAACCAATTTAAGGGCATTACGAAGCGCAGCTAGAACCACAATCGCAGTACCGTGTTGGTCGTCGTGGAAAACCGGGATATCTAATAGCTCGCGCAGACGTGCTTCAACTTCAAAACAACGGGGAGCAGAAATATCTTCAAGGTTGATGCCACCATAGACGGGTGCAATTAACTGAACGGTGCGAACGATTTCATCAACATCTTGGGTATCTAAACAAACAGGCCATGCATCAACATCGGCAAAGCGCTTAAATAAGGCGGCCTTACCTTCCATCACAGGTAGTGCCGCTGCTGGGCCAATGTTTCCAAGGCCTAAAACAGCTGATCCATCGGTTACAACGGCCACGGTATTGCGCTTAATAGTAAGGCGACGGGCATCTGATGGGTCAGCAACGATCGCTTGGCAAATACGAGCAACACCTGGTGTGTATGCGCGGGATAAATCATCACGGGTTTTTAGTGGCACCTTTGAGGCAATTTCAATCTTTCCACCAAGGTGCAAAAGGAATGTTCGATCACTTACTTTGCGAACAGTTAAATCGGAATTGAGAGAGATGGCTGCAGTAATTTGCTCTGCATGTTCAGCATCAATAGTGTCGCATGTTATATCGATGACAACTTTTTCAAGAAGAGATTCAACAACGTCAAGTGCAGTAATTGTTGCACCGGCTCCAGTAATAACTGTTGTTGCTAGTGCTACGGGGTTTGAATCAGGTGAGCCTTCGACACGGATCGTAATTCCGTATCCAGGAGATGTTGACGCCATTTACACAACACCATAAAGACGATCGCCAGCATCGCCTAAACCAGGAACGATGTATCCGTGCTCATTTAATTTTTCATCCAGTGCGCCAGTCACAATTGTGATTGGTACCTTGCTGTTTGCAAACTCTTTTTCAACTGCCGCAATTCCTTCAGGGGCTGACAAGATACAAACCGCTGTGATGTCGGTTGCGCCAAGATCGATTAAATAATGAAACGCCATGATTAAAGTTCCACCGGTTGCAAGCATTGGATCCAATACGAAAACCTGGCGACCTGAAAGATCATCAGGTAGGCGATTCGCATATGTGCTTGCTTCTAAAGTTTTTTCATCTCGAACCATTCCGAGGAAACCAACTTCTGCTGTCGGTACTAACTTGCTCATCCCTTCAAGCATTCCCAAACCTGCCCGAAGAATTGGCACCACAACCGGACGCGGCTCAGCTAATTTCTGGCCCTTTGTCTTTGTGACAGGAGTTGTAATCTCAACTTCATGTGTTCGAACATCGCGGGTGGCTTCGTATGCCAGAAGCGTTACGAGCTCTTCGACTAGACGTCGGAAGGTTGGTGAATCGGTGCGTTCGTCGCGCAAAACCGTCAGTTTGTGATTGATAAGCGGGTGATTGGCGACGTGTACTTTCATAGGTAATACCTTACAGGGGTTTTATTCCCTGCAAATGAGTGAAAGTATGGCCCCATGTCCGAATTCGAAGATGGCCTCAACGATGAGACCGAGGAGATTGAATCCTTCGATGACATACGCGATGAAGTGCGCGACCTCACAAGTGAAATGGATTTTGCTGTAGCGGCTTGGCATGAAGATGGCCGCTGGACCTTGGCAAC
>JBIKSX010000074.1:0-3151 GCA_044348405.1 Candidatus Planktophila sp. | reverse complement strand
ATTGTTGATCACGCAGTTGAACGCCATGAAGCCCTTGCGCGTTTACAGGAAATTAAAGCTGACAAACCCCCAATGCCTGGCGCTTAGCCGAATACATTGCATTATCTGCGCGTTGTAATAAGTCAGCTGCCCCATCATTATCTGCAATACCAATGCTGACCCCGATAGTTATTTCTTGCCCATCGATGACAAATGGATAAGAAAGCGTGCCGCGCAAAGCCAAAGCAATCTCCATTACTGATTCATTTGATCCATCAACCAGGATTCCAAATTCATCACCACCTAATCGTGCGAGCAGCGCACTACTTGGCAACGCCCGAGTAAAACGTTGAGCTACTTGCTGCAAGACTTTGTCTCCAACTTGATGGCCATAGCTATCGTTTACCGGCTTAAATCCATCCAGATCAAGCAATAGCAGCGACCCCTTGCGTGTAGCAAAACTTTGGATTTCTGAAATCAAACGCCGCCTATTGGGAAGCGTAGTTAAATCATCTGTTCTTGCAAGAACTCTTTCATGACCGATACTTCGTGCTTGATTTAATGCAATGCTCATTCTTATAAAAGCAAGTGCCAAAGTTCCAATTGCAGGAATCAAAATGAAATGTGGAAATTTCTCTGGTGCAATAGCAAGTAGAGCCAGCAGGGTGGCGCTTAAGAAAACGGAGATTGTAATTAAAATTGGGCTTACACCATTTTTAGCTGAGTTATCAGTGCCCGAATGCCACACACTTTCAGAGATAACAATGAACCCAAGCAACCATCCGTAGTCAACTAAAGATCCAAAAACGTAATTCAGGTTTAGGTTTTGCCATAAGAAAAGAAAATCTGCTGCAGCGTAAATGCAAACACCGATAGTTAAAAGCAAACCGCGAATAGAAAAACCCTGCATCACCACGGTAGCGATGATGAAACACAGTAACACTAAATCTGCAACCGGATAGATGATGGCAAGAAAAGATTGATTCAAATTGCCATCAAAGTGGGGAAGCACGGGTTGTAGCGCAAAGGCAGCACCTAAAGTACTTAAGCCCAAACCAACAATGGCTGCGTCAACTAGTTCAAGAACCGTCAGCCTTTGTTGGATTGAAACTAGTAATTGCATTCCAAGGAGTGCAAGTGGATAGAAAAGCAAATAGAAGGCATCAGAAATATTTGTCAAAAAGGCTGATAGTTCTAGGTAGGAACTGGTGGTTGCAGCTATTGAACCTAAGCTCCAACTAAGGATTGCTAAGGCGGTTAGCGGCTGAGCCCAAGTGCTGTTGAACCTCGGTGCTATGAGTATGGAAATCAAGCATGCAAGAGGAACCGCATTGAACAGAAACAAGTCAGACCACATACCCTGAAAACTTTGGTGCACAGCTAAGGCGATCCCAAACAAGACCGGGGGCAGAAAACGCAATCCGCGCATGTATTTAGCGTAGGAACATTATGCGGGTAATGGGATAGGGGTTCCCTTAGATGCAAAAACCCCGCTACCTGTATGGCAGCGGGGTTTTGTTTAGAATTATTGGTTAGAAACCGCGAGTACAGATGAGTCTTGCACTCGCACGAGCATCAGCCACGTTGGCTGCAAGCTCTGCTGGCTTATTTGTGGCCGCAAGCTTTGCAGCTTCTAATTTTTTGATCGTTAGGTCAATGTTACGAATCTTGCTTGCATAGGCACGGGTAGCAGATGTCCATGAAGCAACTGCAGTTGTTAAAATCTTTTTGTCCGCATCAGTTGTCGCTGCTGCTAACTTTGCCTGCGCTGCGACTTGACGTTTTGTTGCTTCATCCAGCTTTGCTTGGAGTTCTGCTTTGTTAGCCGTCTCAGTTGTAATACCTAAATCGATAACAGGAAGCTGTGCTTTAAAGTTTGCAGCTGTAGTAACTGATGCCTTTTGTGCCTTAACCGCATCATTTGCTGCGGTTAAGCAATCAATTGATAACCAAGTCAATTTGGTACTTGAAACCAATGGATTTTTTGCGCAACGGTAGGTTCCGCCACTTGTCTTTGTTGTCTGACCCGACTTCTTACATGCAACACCATTTGAAATCTTGGCTGCTGCATCTGCAGGTACTGCGATCATGACGCCACCGGCGACCACGAGCGCTACAGAAAGTGATGCGATCTTGCGGAACATGTATGTGCCTTCCCTAGTAATGGGGCAATACTATCGAGTGGGCACTTAAAGAAGGCTGAAAACCCGCCGTGAGTCCAATAAGTATGTCCGTTACTTACGTTGTTTAGCCCTCATGTTCATACCAACTTTTCTAACAATGAAACGCGGGACGGTCTGAACGATCAAGACCAGTAGCTTGTATTGCCACCCCGGAATGCTGACCGCTTCACCTTTGAGCGCATCGCGCCATGATTGTTCAACTAATCGATCTGGGTTGAGCCACAAAAAGTTAGGTAACCCCTTCATGGACATCTTTCCACGCTGATGAAATTCGGTGCGGGTAAAACCAGGGCACAAAGCGCTGACCTTTACATTAGTTGCAGACAATTCTGTGTTCAGCGACTCAGAAAGAACGGTCAGATATGACTTGGATGCGCTGTAGGTACCACCTGCGATGTACCCGGCCACAGATGAAACATTGATGATGATTCCATTATTGCGCGCCTTCATAAGCGGTAATGCCACATGCATCAATCGCATGGGAGTTCGAACCAAGACATCGAGTAATTGCTGTTCCACTTCTAGAGTCGACATTGTGAAAGCTTTATTGGTTCCAAAACCTGCATTATTAATCAAGACATCAATCTGATTTTCAAGAATGTATTTTTCAATCCGAAGACAACCTTCATCTGTTGCAAGATCTGCCTGAATCACATGGGTCTTGATTCCAAACTTTGCTTCAAGTGCCGCTGCGCGTTCATGAAGTCTTGGCAGATCACGAGCTACTAATACGAGATTGTAATTCTTAGCTGCCAGTAAACGCGAGAAACTTTCGCCAATGCCAGCTGTTGCACCTGTGACTAGCGCCCATGAGTTCATTTGTTCTCCTATGAAACAGTAAGTTCGCCTATTGCACCTTTAGGTACAAATGGTGAATGAGGTGCGATTGGTCGAAGTTTTTCATACTGTGCCCCTTGCAATGGGCGAAGATCTTTCTCACCTTTATTTGGCCAAAAAGATAAAGCGCGCTCAGCTTGGGCTGTAATTGT
>JBIKSX010000007.1:0-33471 GCA_044348405.1 Candidatus Planktophila sp. | reverse complement strand
GTAGTCGCCAAACAATTGATGTAAAGATTCCTGCCGGTGTAGAAACTGGAAACAGAATTCAAATGTCTGGCCGCGGAGAAGTTGGTGCTGGCGGTGGACCTGCCGGAGATCTCTACGTAGAAATCGTTGAAGAACCTCACCAGTACTTTGTTCGTGAAGGTGACACTTTGCACATGCAGCTAGATATCAGCATGGTGGCAGCATCACTTGGCACTACAGTCACCGTTGAATCACTTGATGGCCCAATTGATGTAAATGTTAAGGCGGGAACACAAAGCGGAACACCTGTTGTTATCAAGGGTAAAGGAATGACCCGTTTGCGTCGCGGTGATCGTGGAGATTTGATCGTACACATCGAAGTTAACACACCAACAAAATTGAGCAAAGAAGAAGAATCACTGCTTCGTAAATTCGCTGAAATTCGTGGTGAAAAATCAAGTGATGCTCACGTCAAGGGACAAGATGGTTCGATCTTTGGCAAGATCAAGGGAGTGTTTAACAAGTAATGTTCACACTCTTTTTCGTAGAGGATCTACCTACGACAGTGGGCGCACATTATGAATTTGCTAATGAGGATGCCAACCATGCAATTCGTGTTTTGCGAATGCAACCTGGTGCCGAATTCATGCTTAGCGATGGTGAAGGCACGTGGTCTCAAGTAAAGGCCATCGAAGTTTCCAAGAAATCTATGCAGGTACAAGTGCTTGATTCTGGGTACCAAGAAGCATTAGCAACAACGATCACAGTTGTGCAGGCTCTTCCTAAGGGTGATCGCGCGAAAGAGGCAATTGAGCTTTTAACTGAATCCGGTGTTGATCGAATTGTTCCGTGGGTAGCCAGCCGCAGTATTGGAAAAGGCACCGATAAGTTTGCAATCACAGCACGTGAAGCCAGTAAACAATCTCGCCGCTTTAGAATCCCAGAAGTCACAGAAATTGCAACAACATCACAAATTTGTGAAGCAATTAAGTTAAGCGATTTAGCAATTGTTTTCCACGAAAGTGCAACCCAAAAACTGTCGGATCAAGTTTCTTCGCATAACGTGCAAACCCTTTTGATCATTATTGGACCCGAAGGTGGAATCACTGATGAAGAACTTGCTGCCTTTGAAGCAGCTGGTGCAAAAGTTGCTTTGATGGGTCGGCCTATTTTGCGTTCGGCGCACGCTGGTATCGCAGCGGTTTCAGCGGTTTCTGCGCTTTTGAAGGTATGGTAATTACGTGGCTTTAGATCCCAACTGCATCTTCTGTAAAATTATTGAAGGTGAAATCCCGGCAGACATCGTTCTGCGCAATGAAAACGTTGTTGGATTTAATGACATAAATCCGCAAGCACCAACCCATGTTCTGTTGATTCCAACACTTCACACTGAAAACGCTGCAGGGGTTGCGCGCAATAGCGCGACTATAACCGCAGACCTTTTCTTGGCCGCAGATCAGATCGCCAAAGAGCGGGGACTAAACGGCTACCGAACTGTCTTTAACACCGGCGAAGACGCTGGCCAAACGGTTTTCCACGCTCACCTGCACCTTTTGGGCGGGCGTCCGATGGCATGGCCACCCGGTTAAAGATAGATTTATCCTTATATGGAGCGAACGCTAATCACCGTACCTACCGCCATTCCAATGGTTGCTGTTGTTGGTCCGCATGATGACAATCTACGAACAATCGAAGCGGCTTTCCCTTCGGTCAATATCACCGTTCGTGGAAATGAAATTACTTTACGTGGCCCACATGCCGATTGCGCCAAGTTAGAAAATCTTTTCAATGAGCTAATGGTTGTTATTCGCAGCGGCAACATTTTAAATGTAGACGCCGTTACCCGCGCCATCGAAATGCTAGAACATGAACCAATTGATCACCCAGCAGAAGTTATGTCTCTTAATATTGTTAGCAACCGTGGACGAACAATTCGCCCAAAGACTGCAAACCAAAAGCGCTACGTTGATGCAATTGAAGATCACACAATTACTTTTGGAATTGGCCCAGCTGGTACCGGTAAGACATACCTTGCGATGGCGATGGCAGTTGCTGCACTAAATGCGAAGAAGATCAACAGAATTATCTTGACCCGTCCTGCAGTTGAAGCAGGGGAGCACCTTGGTTTCTTGCCAGGAACTCTTAGCGAAAAGATTGATCCATACCTGCGCCCATTGTTTGATGCGCTGCATGACATGATCGATATCGATTCAATTCCACGTCTTATGCAGTCAGGTGTTATCGAAGTTGCGCCTCTTGCTTATATGCGCGGTCGTACGCTGAACGATGCTTTTGTAATTTTAGATGAAGCCCAAAACACCACACCCGAACAGATGAAGATGTTCTTAACCCGTCTTGGCTTTGGTTCAAAGATGGTTGTTACAGGAGATGTAACTCAGATCGATCTACCTAATGGTCAAAATTCCGGTCTGCGCGTGATTCGAGATATCTTGAAAGATATTGATGACATCGCATTCCTGGAATTAACCGCCGAAGATGTTGTACGCCACCGCTTGATTGGCGACATCGTTAGGGCTTATGACAAATTTGATGAACAACGACAAGCATTGCGTCCGATTCGGAAATAAATGACAATTGAAGTTACTAATACTTCAGGCCAGCTAGTTCCAACCGCTGAAATGACCTCCCTGATGACACATGCAATGACTGCGTTGGATCTAAATCCTGACTGCGATTTAAACATCGCTTTTGTGGAAGATGATTACATGACCGAGCTTCACATCAAATGGATGGATGAGCCGGGAACAACCGATGTTTTGTCATTTCCCATGGATATGCCTGAAGAACCAGGTGAAGCGGTAACTCTTGGGGACATTGTGATTAGCCCAGTTGTTGCCGCAGCTCAGGCTTTAACTCAAGGACATTCAACTGAACACGAGATTTATATCTTGGCTACACATGGCTTGCTTCACATTATTGGTTACGACCATGCTGATAAAATCGAAGAAAAAGTAATGTTTGAACTACAGGAAAAAATAGTCACCGACTGGGAAAAGAGATCATGAGTCCGATAGCAATAGTTAGCATCATTCTTCTGCTTGTATTTGCAGGGTTTCTTGCCGCGAGCGAATCAGCACTTACTTCAATTTCACGTGTGGTGATTGATGAACTAGAAGGCAAGCGCGGGGGAGCATTGCTGCGTAAATACAGCGCCCAACCGGCTCGCTATCTAAACGTAATTCTGCTTGTTCGCAAGCTCTGTGAATTCACTGCAACGGTATTGCTGGCGGTTATCTTGCTGCGCAATTATTCGTCAGCCCAAGCAATGGCGCTGACTGTTGCAATCATGGTTGTTCTTTCATACGTTGTCGTAGGTGTTGGGCCTCGAACTCTAGGCAAGCAGCAACCACACAAATACGCGCGCTACGGAATCATCGTGGCCTACGGAATGGCTTTCTTATTGGGCCCAGTTACAAAGATTCTTATTTCAGTTGGAAACGCCATGACGCCAGGTAAGGGTTTTCGTTCAGGTCCATTTACTTCGGAAGCCGAACTTCGTGACCTGGTAGATCAGGCACATGAACGTGGCTTAGTGGAATCTGATGAGCACGAGATGATTCACTCAGTATTTGAACTAGGTGACACTCTGGTTCGAGAACTTATGGTTCCACGCACCGACATGGTGTGGGTCGAAAAAGATAAGAGCTTGCGTCAAGGTTTATCGCTAGCGCTGCGAAGTGGATATTCACGTATCCCAGTTATTGGTGACAGCATCGATAACATTGTTGGAATTGTGTATGTGAAAGATCTAGCAAAGCGAGCCCTGGATCATCACGAAGCCGAGCAGAGTGAAACAATTGAAATGCACATGCGCCCTGCCAGCTTTGTACCTGAAATCAAGATGGCAGATGATTTGCTAAAGGAGATGCAGAAGAACCAGATTCACCTTGCAATCGTTGTCGATGAATACGGCGGCACCGCTGGAATCATCACAATTGAAGACATCATCGAAGAAATTGTGGGTGAAATTGAAGACGAATTTGATGATGCTGACGAAGAGTTTGTCTGGCTTTCAGAAGATAAGGCCCGCGCCCGAGCATCGCTGCACATTGAAGATTTAGCTGATGAGCTAAAAATTGAAATTGAAAAAAGTGATTATGAAGATATTGACAGCGTTGGTGGATTAATGGCGCAAAAATTAGGTCGAGTTCCAATCGCTGGATCGACTATTTCTTGGGAAGGTTGGGCAATCACTTCAGAGCGCCCACAGGGGCGTCGACGCAGAATTTCATCTGTTTTGGTTGAGCGCCTTGATGAAGAGATTGAAGACGCCGAGTAACGATAGAATTATCGAATGCGCATTGTTCGATTCACCCCTGGTCCTGATGCTGGCTTAGGTCAAGATCCACTCTTTGGCGTCCTAGAAGACGATGCCACCATCAGCATCATCAGCGGAGATCCAATTTATTCAGGCATCCAAAAGACCGCTGCCAAGATTGAATTAAACAAAGTTCGCCTATTAGCGCCCATCATTCCTAGATCAAAGGTTGTTTGCGTTGGCAAGAATTACGCCGATCACGCAGCTGAAATGGGCGGGGTAGTTCCGGAAGAGCCAATTATTTTCTTAAAGCCAAACACATCTGTGATCGGCCCTAACGACACAATCGTGTGGCCAGATATGTCAGAGCGCATTGATCATGAAGCCGAGCTTGCAATCGTTATCGGTCGAATTTGTAAAGATGTACCAATCGAACGTGTTAACGATGTGATCTTTGGTTACACGATCGCAAATGATGTAACTGCGCGCGATATCCAAAAGAAGGATGGTCAATGGACCCGCGCAAAGGGCTTTGACACCTTTTGCCCAATTGGTCCTTGGATTGATACCGATTTCATTCCTGGCACCCAAAAGATCACTGCAACAATTGCCGGCGAGCTAAAGCAATCTGCTCAGATCAGCGACATGATTTTTGATGTTCCAACAATTATCAACTTTGTTTCCCGTGTAATGACGCTGTTGCCAGGTGACATTATTTTGACTGGAACTCCTGCTGGCATTGGCCCAATGGTCGCTGGCGAAAAAGCAACCATGGCTATCGAAGGTCTTGGCGAACTAACTAACAAGGTGAGTGCAAAGTAATGACTAAGAAAGTAAAAGTTCGCTTCGCACCATCTCCGACCGGTGATCTGCATGTCGGAAACATCCGCACCGCTTTGTTTGATTGGGCTTATGCCAGACACACCGGCGGAACATTCTTATTTCGTATCGAAGATACCGACACAACCCGCGTTACAGATGAGTACATCAACGCTGCAATTGATACTTTAAAGTGGCTCGGCCTTGATTGGGATGAGGGCCCAGAAGTTGGTGGAGATAACGGTCCTTACCTTCAGTCGCAACGTTTAGATATCTATGCACATTGGGCACAAAAGTTTCTAGAGCAAAAGGATGCTTACCATTGCTACTGCTCACCTGATGAATTAGAAGCAGTTCGTGAAGCACAGCGCAAATCAAATGTCGCACCTGGTTATAACGGACATTGCCGCGACCTAACTGATGCGCAGATTGCAGCGTATAAAGCAGAAGGTCGTGGGGCAGTTGTCCGTATGCGTATGCCCGATGGCAGTACAACTTTTACTGACTTAATCCGTGGCGATGTCACCTTCGATCACAACTTTGTTCCTGATTTTGTGTTAGTTCGTGCTGATGGTTCACCTTTGTACACTTTGGCTGTTGCAGTTGATGATGTTCTAATGAAAGTGACACATGTTCTGCGCGGTGAAGATTTGCTCTCATCAACGCCACGCCAGATTCGTGTATATCAAGCGATGGGTGTAAAGCCTGAAGACTATCCAGTCTTTGCCCACCTTCCATTTGTGATGGGTCAGGACAACGCAAAGCTTTCTAAGCGCAATGGCGAGGTTTCGATCGCGTGGTATCGCGAAATGGGCTTCTTACCCGAAGCAATCTGTAATTACTTAGCACTACTTGGTTGGTCTCCCGGAGATGATCTAGAGAACATCACCATGAAGCAGCTAACAGAAATGTTTACCGTTGAAAAGGTTCACAGTTCACCTGCCCGCTTTGACATGAAAAAGCTAGAAGCAATCAACGGAGACAAGATCCGTGCGCTGACTTTGGATGAATTCCTGAAGTGGTCTTTACCATTTTTAACCAAGGCAGAAGTCATCACGGGTACTGATGCTGAGATCCAGCTAGTAAAGAAAGCGCTTCCGATTATTCAAGAGCGAATCATCATGCTCAATGAAGTTCCAAAGATGCTCAAGTTTCTATTTACAAAAAACTTTGCCGTAGAAGCCGAATCTGTTTCAAAGATTACAGATGATGCATCGAAGGCAATCTTGAAGCGTTCGGTTAAGGAGCTAGAAACAGTTTCTGATTGGACCCACACAAACATTGAAGCCGTGCTTCGTGCATCATTGATTGAAGAAATGGCATTGAAACCTCGTATCGCATTTACCGCACTGCGTATTGCGACCACTGGCAGCACAATTTCGCCACCGCTATTTGAATCAATGGAATTACTGGGTAAAGAGGCCTGTTTACTGCGTATTAACGCGGGATTGGCGCTCTAAAACCGCTGGTATTCTTTGCCATTGCAAGGTGCAGACCTTGGGGTATGGGGTAATTGGCAGCCCTGCTGATTCTGGTTCAGTAAGTCTAGGTTCGAGTCCTGGTACCCCAGCGCAGTACAGCAGTAATTTAGAAAAACTAGGGCCCCGTCGTCTAGCGGCCTAGGACTCTGGCTTCTCAAGCCAGCTACGAGGGTTCGAATCCCTTCGGGGCTACCACTGATATCTCTCTTCTCACACAGCAAATGTGCGAGAAGAGAGATTATTGTTTTTATCTAGCCCAAAGCATTAGGGGAGGCGCATCTTCATGCATGTTCTGCGCAATCCACGTCGCACCAACTAAATTGTCTCCAGCAGATTGAACAATTACTGCATTAGGTAATTTTGCATTTATTTCTAAAGCAATTTTGGTTGAATATGAAGCGTTGCGGGCTGGCCCGCCTTGAATAACAATCTCTGGTGAATCTGTTTTTGTTCCACCGCAGCCATACCAAGTAGCAACAACAGTTTGAGCAAGCAAGAATGCACCTTCATCAACAATTGCAGTTGCAGTCGAGATACCAGCATCGGCAGCATCCAACACCTTTTTAGCAGTACGAATTGCAAAAGTTTGTGCCTGAGCTCCATCAACCATGTTCAATTGATAGTAGTAATCAATTTCTTCCTTGAAGTAAGCCGCCATTTCAGAATCATCACCACGGCCTTGATTGACCGCTAATGCTTTTGTTATTGCATTTTTACCAAGCCAAAAGCCACCACCCTCATCACCGAAGGTGCTTCCCAAGCCATCACGGTGAGCGAACTTTTGGTTAAGGCCGCCAATAGAAACTACTCCGCCACCAATTGTTAAAGCGACGCCATCTCGTCCCTTTAACGCGCCCATGTAGCTGGCAAAACCATCATCGATAAGTGCAACAGAGGTTGCTCCGAAAAATTCCTTGCATAATTGTGGATACCCACCAGTGTCAGTTACTGCGCCATTTAGACCAGTGAGAGAAAGTGCCACTACATCTGCCTGCATGGTAGAAAGTTCAGCGAAGATACTTCTCAAAGATTCTTCCGGCGATTCTCCAGCCAATTTTCCACGATCTGTTGCAATCAGCCGGTCACCTTGTTTAATTCGACAACCAGATTGGCCAAGGTCTACCACTAGTACATCCGCTGTAGGCATGAAGTGAAGGATACTTGAATGGGTGTGGGAAGATATGGACATGAGTTCTTTAGGCGCGATTATGGCCTCAGAGATTGCCGAGACCCCTAAGGTCTTTAAAGCAATCTTTGACAACAAAGCTGCATTTAACGCCGTCAAAGATGTTTTAGTCGAAGAGAAGATTCAATCCGTGCTCATTTTGGCCAGAGGCACTTCAGATAACGCAGCCCATTATTTGAAATACCTGATTGAGACTCAGATTGGTTTACCGGTTGGATTAACGTCACCTTCATCGGTAACTGTTTATAACGCAGAACTCAAATACGCAAACACTTTAATTGTTGCCATTAGCCAGAGTGGTCAATCACCTGATTTAGTTAAGTTCGCAACTGCAGCCCGTCAAGCCAGTGCATACGTCATCGCAATGACAAATGATGCTAATTCACCATTAGCAACTATTGCTCACAACCACTTTTCACTGCTGGCAGGACCCGAATTAGCAGTTGCTGCGACAAAGTCGTACAACGCACAGTTATTGGTTTCATACTTATTGGTTGCTGCCTGGACAGGCAAGAACGTAGATGGCGCGCAAATTATTGCTGAAGCTACCCGATTGGTTAATTCTTCAGAGCTAGTAACTCAAGCTGTTCAAGCTGCTTCTAGAGATAAGGAAATCGTAATTTTGGGCAGAGGATTTGCATATCCCAACGCTCGTGAAGCTGCATTAAAAATTCAAGAGACCTGCAAAATTTCAGTTCAGGGACTTTCGAGTGCTGATTACTTGCATGGTCCGATATCAGCGCTGACACCTCAAACACAAGTTTTTATTGTCGCACCTGCGCATATGCCAGCTAATTCAATCACCGAAGCCACCGCGAAGATACGTAAGACAAGTTCACGTATTTTTTGGATAGGTAACGGAGGAGATTCAGAAGACACCGATATTGTTCTTGGGGGATCAAATTGTGACGATGAGATTGCCTCAACCATCGTTGATGCAATTGTCCTGCAACGTTTTGCTTTGGAATTTGCTGTTGCATCGGGCTTTGACCCAGATGCTCCCGTTGGGCTTTCTAAAGTAACTTTGACTAACTAATTACTGTTACTGACTGCGTCGCGCTGTTGTAGCTGAGCAAATCAGCACGCTTTCCTACGGCAATATTTCCCCGATCTTCCAGCCCAAAAACCTTTGCTGGCTGAGTCGAAGTTGCATGCACCGCTTGTAACAATGACAAACCACAGTGGTTGATTAGATTCGTAAATGCTTGGGAAATTGTGAGCGTACTTCCTGCCAGTTTTTGATTTGAAGTAAGTCGCGCAACTCCATTAACAACTTCAACGGGCAGGGCGCCAATTGTGTAAGTGCCATCGCCATTTCCTGCTGCCGCCATTGCATCAGAAACCAATAAAATTCGCTCACCGATCGCTGCAAACACCTCTTGCACCTTGCTATATGGCAGATGGTGACCATCAACAATTAATTCGACTCCAAGTCGTGAATCATTCATGATGAAATTAGCAATCGTTTCGGCTGCATCCTCTTTGTTCATAGCATTAAGGAAGTGCGTGACTATTGAAGCGCCATTGTCAGTTGCCACAGCAGCATCGTGATAAGCGCCTTCAGTGTGACCAATTGCTGCAAAAACACCAACGGATGCTAAATACTTAATCGCATCCTGAGCGCCCTTAAGTTCAGGTGCAATTGTGACCATCTTGATTGCTCCTTGGCCTACTTCGATTAGCTCTTGAAGCAGCGGTACCGTCGGATCAATCAATAGAGCAGGTTCGTGTGCACCGCAGCGAGCATGTGAAAGGAATGGTCCTTCTAGGTGAATTCCAATAATTTCTCCACGATCATAAAAAGGGACAAGTCGTTGAATCTGCGTCTTTAAATCAGAGATGTTTTCAGTAACAAGTGAAGCTACTAATGAGGTAGTTCCGGTTCTCTTATGGGCAGCAATTGCTGTGTTTATCGCATCAGGTGATGCTGCCGAAAAGTAATGACCTCCGCCGCCATGGCAATGAATGTCAATAAATCCTGGGATTAATACACCATCTACCAAAGAATCTGGATTGTCATGCTTGCCAGAGTTAACAGAGGTGATAACCCCATTTGAAGTTTCAAGCCAAAGATCTGCTACTAAGGAGCCATCTACAACTGCTTGAGTAGCTTGAATAATCACGAGGTAAGTTTATCGCGCTATTCATGAATAAATACGGGGTATGAGAGAATTAGACTGGATTCAAACCAAGTGGAGGAAAAATGGCAACAGCTAAGAAAGTAGCAGTTAAGAAAGCTACGGCTCCAAAGAAGGCTGTTCAAAAAGTTCAAGTTGAGACTCGCCAAGTAGGTGTTGATTGGCGCTCCTTGTATCTCTACGCGGTTTGCCTGATTACCTTGCTGGTTGTTTTGTTCTCAACCGTATCCCTGATTAATTCGATCATGAATGCAGTGTTTCCAGATCCTGCTTATATTGATGTGTATGCAAAGCCAGAGAACGCGCCATCTGCAGCGTTATTGGCCCAGCAAGAAGAGAACAACCAGATTCAGGCGATTAAGAACATCTTTACTTCATTTACAACAATTGCAATAGCTGCGCCGTTGTACCTGTACCACTGGCGCCAGACTAAAAAGTCTGCCTAGTTATCCGATTAGTTCGCGGTTGCGTTTAACTTCGCGCTCGTGATTGCAAGGACGCTCAGTATGGGTGTCGTAGCATGGATCGCACAGCAAAACCAACTGGTGACATTCCGGCTTTTGGCAATTTCTAAACTGCTTTGTGGCACCGCTACATTTTGCGCATTCACCGATTAGCTTGGTGTGATCACTGAAATCAATTGTTAAGCGATCATCAAATGTGTATAGGGAGCCTTCCCAAAGACCATCATCGCCAAACTTGTTTCCATAGCGAACGATTCCGCCCTTGATCTGATAAACCTCTTTAAAGCCACGGTTCTTCATTACAACCGACAGGATTTCACAGCGAATTCCGCCGGTGCAATAAGTAACGATCGGCTTGTCCTTCATGTGGTCGTACTTACCACTTTCAATTTCGGCAACAAAGTCATGAGAAGTTTCGACATTTGGAACAACCGCGTCCTTGAACTTTCCAACCTTTGCTTCAAAAGCGTTACGCCCGTCGAAGAAAACTACATCATCGCCGCGTTCTTCTACCAGCTTGTTAACTTCTTCTGGACGCAGATGAACGCCACCACCTATGACACCATTGGCATCAACTTTAATCTCATCTGGGTTTCCAAAGGCAACAAGTTCTGGACGAATCTTGATCTTTAACTTAGGGAAATCTTGTCCAGTTCCATCAGACCACTTGAAATCGATCTTCTTGAAACCGGGATAAGCCTTTGTCGCCTTTACGTATTTCTTAAGATCTTCCATCTTGCCGCCCAATGTTCCGTTGATTCCGTGGGGCGAAACAATGATGCGACCTTTGATTCCTAGGGATTCACATAAAGTCTTCTGCCACAGCTTTACGGCATCAGTATCTGCAATCGGCGCAAAGCCGTAATACAGAATTACTTTGTCCAGATCCATAACCGCATTCTAACGCTTGGGTTGGTTAGACTGAAAACCATGAAAAGGCTGCGCGGGTTAATTCAGGCTTGTCACTTTGGCCCATCTTTGCTGGTTACAACCGTCGCCTTTCTGATTGCCCAAGCGCTGTGGTGGGAAGGGCCCGCTTACGTCATTGCTATTGGCGTTCTGTTGGGACAATTAATCGTTGGCTGGACAAATGATTTACATGACTATGACGATGATTTAAAACATAACCGTATTGCAAAGCCGTTGGTTTCTGGATTGATCACTACAAAACAACTTCGCACAGCAATATTTGTGGTTACGCCACTTGCGGTATTGGTGAATTTGTTTGGTCCTTTGGGCTTACAAGGCGGTGCCGTTTATTTGCTCGGCATTGGTTTTGGCCTTGCCTATAACTTTTACTTTAAGTACACACCGTTTTCACCCCTGCCTTATGTGATTGCCTTTGCAGCACTGCCTGCATCAGTTGTCCTAGCCGTCGATGAAGTTCCACCACTGTGGATGATGGCGGCTGGTTCGTTGCTGGGCGTTGCCGCACACATTGCAAATGTGCTGAAGGATTTTGAAGAAGACGGACAATCCGGAATCCGCTCATTCCCGCGCATCATTGGTGAAAAAGCCTCACGATTGTTAATTGCTCTCATTCTCTTGGTAAACACGGTGCTGCTGAATTCAGTAAGCCCCCAACCGGCGCTTTTGATTGTTGGAATTATCGGTGCACTGTTAACGATTAAAGCCCCGCGAAAGATTTTGTTTAAAGCGATCATGATTGTTGCGTTAGCAAATCTTGCGCTGTTGCTATCTGCGCTAGATTCTGAAATAGGCAATCAAGAGTTTGCCGACAAGACCAGCGTCATAATCGGGGCAGATCGTCCAGCTGAATTGTTTCTTCCAGTGCCTAATCAATCAAATGAATCAGCAGGAATTTTGATTAATTTGCATGGATATTCGGGTAATTCGAGTTCGCAGACTAATTACACATACTTAAAGGAATCAGCATTAGCAGCTGGGCTTGCTTATATTGCACCAGATGGCAAGACGGATCGTTCGGGTAATAACTTCTGGAACGCATCCAATGCTTGTTGCGATTTTGCCAAGAGTGGCGTCAATGACGTTCAATACATCGATGGCTTGATTGATGAAATTTCTAGGTCATTTGACCTTGATAAATCACGTATCTATTTGTTTGGTCACTCCAACGGCCATTTCATGAGCTATCAATTCTTATGCAACAGTAAGAATAAAGTTGCGGCAATTGCAGGGCTAGCGGGTTCTATGGATCTTGATCCCGCACAGTGCGCAGGCAAGACCGGCAATGTGCTGCATATTCATGGCGACGCCGATACAACTATTTCATACCAAGGTGGAACGCTCTTTGCTCAAAATTATCCTTCTGTTGATGAAGTAATGAAGCGATGGAGCAACAACAATCAATGCTCAGCAGGTTCTGAGAATCAGTTGGATCTCATCGCTGCTATGTCTGGTGCCGAGACAACTGTCTTTCCGTTTACTTGTGCAAATGGTTCGCTCGAGTTGTGGAAGATCAATGGCGGCTCCCATAACCCGATTCTGGACCGTGGCTTCGCTGACAAAGTGGTTTCTTGGCTTACTCTTAAGCCATGACTAAAGAGATGAACACTTCAAAGCTACGCCGTTACAACATTATTGCTGGCGTATTCCACCTAGTTCAGATGATTGCGGTGTTGGCACTTGCTAATGACTTCACTCTTCCAATTGTGGGTCGCTACATGTCTGGCCCTCCAGGAAGCACTTTTGCTGAACCCGTAACTTTGTTTAACACCCCTGTTGGAATTGGTGTTGCTACATTCTTGGGTCTTTCTGCTTTCTTCCATTTCTTAGTAGCATCGCCAAAGTTCTTCCCACGCTATAGCGCGGGCCTAACTCAGAGTCGCAATTACTTCCGCTGGGTTGAATACTCAATTAGCTCTTCTGTGATGCTAGTAATCATCGCTCAGATCACCGGAGTAACCGATGTTGTCGCGCTGATTTCAATCTTTGGCGTTAATGCTTCAATGATTCTTTTTGGTTGGCTTCAAGAAAAGTACGAGACTCCCGGAAACGGTGGCTGGATTCCGTTTATCTTTGGCTGCATCGCAGGCATAGTTCCTTGGTTGGGCCTTGTTTTCTACGTGCTGGCTATTGGCGGCCCATCAAATGCGAAGGCACCAGCTTTTGTTTACGCCATTGTTTTCTCAATCTTCGTCTTCTTCAACATTTTCGCCATCGTCCAATACTTGCAATACAAGAAGGTTGGAAAGTGGTCTGATTATTTGCTTGGAGAAAAGACTTATATAACTCTTTCACTTATTGCTAAATCAGCTCTTGCTTGGCAGGTCTTTGTCGGCACTTTGTTTGAGTAAGCAACCACGTACACTGACTGCATGAACGGGTCATTGGCGTTAGTTGGATCAGGTGAATACCTGCCTGCCATGGCGGCTTTCGAAAAGTCATTGCTAAATGACGGTGTCGCCAACGGCAAGCAACCTGCCTTCATCCAGATTCCAACCGCGGCCGGACGCGAAAGTCAGGACAGCCTTAACTACTGGAAAAACCTTGGTCAGCAACAAGCAGAACGCATCGGTGTGCAACCAATCTTTTTGCCCATCTACACCCGTGATGATGCATTTAAGCAAGAACATGTTGATGCAATAAAGAACAGTGCGCTGATGTACATGTCAGGCGGGGACCCGCATCATCTTGCCGAAGTATTAATCGATACACCTGTATGGGCTGCAATTGTTGATAATTGGCAAAGCGGTGCATCTCTTGCTGGCTGCAGCGCTGGTGCGATGGTCTTATCTGCTCAGATTCCAAACTTTCGAATGCTCAAGCGTTCGCCTAGTCAAGGCTTAAATCTGCTTCCCGAAATTCGCGTGATTCCACACTTCAATAAGTTCTTTAAGTGGATCCCAGAAAGTGCGGCCAAGGTGTTGTTGCATGTGCCTGATGATTCAATCCTGATCGGTGTTGATGAAATGACGGCGATCGTAAAACGCACGGGAAGTGACAGTTGGATAGTTGTTGGCGATGCAAAGGTTCACGTACTTAAGGGCTTACCTGATCAGCAGTTACATGATGGTCAAGAGATTAAGCTGTCGCTTCAATGAATCAGATAACAGTTATCTTTGATGGCGAATGTGAATTCTGCAAGCAATCGGTCACCTGGATTCAACGCAAACTTTCAGTGACTGCGCTGCCTTTTCAAACAACTGATCTGACACCGTTTGATCTGACGCCCGAACAATGTGCCAAGCAGGTCTATGTGATTTCAGCAGGACATACATATGGGGGAGCAGCCGGGATTGCATACTTACTAAAGCAACGTGGCAACAGATTGCTGTGGTTAAAGATCAAAATCTCAGGACCGTTTGGCCGTGCTGGTTACCGCTGGATCGCATCCCACCGAAATTCCATCCCAGTAAAATTAGCAACTAGACTTCTGACTTACCTCAACGGAAAGTGAACCCAATGTCCTTTGTTATGTACTCAACCAGTTGGTGTGGTTACTGCAAGCGCCTAAAGTCCCAGTTAGCAGAACAAGGCGTGACCTTCGAAGAAATCAACATCGAAGAGGTTGCGGGTACAGCTGAAATCGTTGAAAAGGTAAATGGCGGAAACCGCACAGTTCCAACACTTGTTTTCTCTGATGGAACTGCGATGACGAACCCATCTGCTAAGCAAGTTGTCGAAAAACTAGCAGATTTACAGCGTTAAGAGTCGGCTTTTATAAAGTTTCGTAACATTGGACACTTAAATTTCGCCCGTTGAGCCCTCAAAATCTTGAAAATATCCTGAATTTCTCACTAATCTAGTTGAGGGACATTGGTTCCTTCCCCCTTGATATGTAAGGAAGTTGAATGAAGAAAATAAAGATTGCATCAGTGGCAACCTCTGTCCTGCTCTGCCTTTCCATCATGAGTTTTGCATCTGCACCAGCAAATGCTGCAGCAGATCGCTCAGGCAAGGTTTGCTATGACGAGGGCCAAGTTTTTAGCTCCGGCGGACTTACTGTTACATGTGCAGGCGGAAAGTACACAAAGGCACGCAAACTAACAGGTTCACTCACTGTTGTTTGTGGTGCAACTGAAGCATGGTGTAACGCGATGACAACCGCATTCACCAAAAAGACAGGCGTCACAACAAAGTTTGTTCGCCTCTCATCAGGTGAAACTGTTGCACGTCTTGATGCCGCCAAGAACAACCCAGAGTTCGATGTGTGGCACGGAGGACCAGCCGATGGTTTCGGTGTTGCACGTATCGGTAACTTAATCGATAAGTACGAATCACCATCTCGAAGCTTTATTCCTAAGAAGTATCAGGATAATGATGGATACTGGACTGGTGTTTATGTTGGTGCACTTGGTTTCTGCACAAACACTAAGGAAATTCGCCGCTTAGGTTTGAATCCTCCAACATCTTGGGCAGATCTTCTAAATCCAAAGTTGAGCAAGAATATTTCAACTGCTCACCCATCAACTTCAGGAACTGCTTTCACAACATTGTGGACACAGGTAACTCGTCTAGGCAATGAAGCTGCTGGGCTTGATTACATGTCAAAGATGCACAAGAACGTTCTTCAGTACACAAAGAGTGGCGTTGGCCCAGTTGCCATCGTTGGTCGCGGTGAAGCAGCTGTTGGACTTGTGTTCTCACACGACTGCGTTGCAGGAAGACTTCAGGGTCTGCCACTAAAGGTCACATTCCCAAGTGAAGGCACTGGGTATGAAATCGGTGGCGTTGCTCTGATCAAGGGTGCAAAGAATCCAGAAGCTGCAAAGTCTTACATTGACTTCGCGCTTTCTCGTGAGGCTCAAAACCTTGGACCAACTGTTGCTTCATTCCAAGTTCTCACCAACCCTAAGACAAAGATTGACCCACGTATGGTCAAGCTTGGTGGCATTTCAATCGTTAACTACGATTTTGAAAAAGCTGCTGCTGCAAAGAAGGCTTTGACAGCAAAGTTCGATGCAACCATTGCAATCGCACCAAAGTAAAAAGTAGTAACTGCAGTAATTAATAACTAGAGGATGTGGTCATGTGCCACATCCTCTAGTTATGCAAATCAACACAACAATTTGGAACTGAACTTTATTTAGGGGGAATCTCTGTGAGCACTGCGGTACTCGACAAAGAGAAAGCAGTCACGCTCAAAAAACCGAGGAAGATCAAATTAGATATCGGTACAAAGACAGCCCTAATCATCTCTGTCGCCTTACTTCTATTAATGGTGGTGTTCCCACTTCTCAATATCTTGACCAGAGCCTCTGAAGGAACGGGCCGCGAAGTTTTTGCAAATATCTTTGAATCCGCGGTAACGCGCAAGATCATCCTTAACACAATTATTTTAGGAACAGTCGTTGCAACAATCGGAACGATTATTGGTTTCTTCTTGGCTTATGCACAAGTTAAGTTAAATTTCCGTGGCAAGAAGCTTCTGCATGTAATAGCACTTGTTCCACTTATTACTCCGCCATTTGCCTTTGCAACGGCAGTTATCAGCCTCTTTGGCCGCAGCGGAATCATCACACGTGATCTTTTGGGTCTGACTCCCACCCTTTATGGCCTACCTGGTCTAACAATTGTTCTTAGCTGTTCATTCTTCCCCGTTGCCTACATGAGCATTCTAGGAATGATGCGAAACCTAGATCCAGCACTAGATGAAGCTTCAGCATCAATGGGTGCATCTAAATTACGTACCTTCTTCAAGGTGACATTCCCAATGCTTATCCCAGGCTTTGCTAGCTCTTTCTTGCTGCTGTTTGTTGAAGCATCAGCAGACCTTGCAAACCCACTTGTAATCGGTGGTGACTTTACGGTTCTATCGTCCCGCGCATACATTGCAATTAACGGTGAATACGATGTTCCTGCAGGTTCTGCATACTCACTTATCCTGCTTATCCCAGGCTTGATCGTCTTTATCGTCCAGCGTTATTGGGGAGAGCGAAAGAGCGTTGTCAGTGTTACAGGTAAGCCATCAGGAACTCCAACATTTGTTGAGAACAAAGTCGCAAAATTTTTCCTACTTGTTATTCCAGTTCTGGTTACTTCATTTATTGTTTTGATTTATGCCACAGTAATTTTTGGTAGTTTTGCAAAGTTCTTGGGCGTTGATAACTCATTGACTCTGGACAATTACCGATACATCTTTAGTGGTGTGGGCTACGACGCCATCATCAAAACCACAACTATGGCCTTAATCGCAACACCTATCGCAGGCCTTCTAGGAATGGTCCTCGCTTGGCTTATCGTGCGAAAAGTACGTCGTGGACGCGAGTTCATCGACTTCCTTGGAATGTTAGGACTTGCTGTTCCTGGAACAGTTCTTGGTATTGGTTTTGCTATCACTTTCAATAATGTCGTAAAGATTGGCGATACAACAATATTGCCTCAGCTCGCAGGCGGTGGCGCGATCTTTGGAGGCGCTGTTGCAATTGTGATGGTCTACACCATTAGATCTAGCCCAGCAGGACAGCGCTCGGCTATTGCGGCGCTGCAGCAGATTAATCCTGCTATTGATGAAGCCTCATCATCACTTGGTGCAACCGGCTTTAGAACCTTCCGCAAGATCACCTTGCCATTGATCAAGCCGGCGTTGCTCACGGGGCTGATGTTCGCTTTTGCTCACTCAATGACAACGCTTTCTCCGATCATCTTTATTACAACTCCTGAAACACCGATCATGACCCACAAGATTTTGGCCGAAGTAGACTCGGGACGATTTGGTAATGCCTTCGCTTTCTGTACCTTGTTGATCTTCATTGTTTTGGGAATTATGGCTCTGATTAACCTGTTAGTTCGTGGCAAGTCAACAAACACTGCAAATACTCCGATTGTGAGGGCTTAAGAAATGGACCAGACCGTGAAAGCATCATCGAGTTCAAGTAACTTGCAGCTTAGAAATCTGACTAAGGTTTTTGGCCAGGGAAAAGAAAAAGTCATCGCAGTTGATTCAATCAATCTAGATATCCACCCAGGTGAGTTCATCACCTTTCTTGGACCATCTGGTTGTGGAAAGACAACCACGCTTCGCATGATTGCTGGCTTTGAAACCCCAACCGAAGGATCAATTCTTTTGGATGGCCAGGACATGTCTGCGCTAACACCTGATAAGCGCCCAATGGGCATGGTGTTCCAGTCTTATGCATTGTTCCCACACATGAGCGTTTACGAAAACGTTGCATACGGTCCTAAGACCAAGAAGATGCCAGCTGCGCAAATCAAAACTGAGGTTGAAGCAGTACTGGATTCTATGAGCTTAACAAGCATGGCTAACCGTTCACCTAATCAATTATCTGGTGGTCAGCAACAGCGTGTAGCACTTGCCCGCGCAATGGTGATGCGTCCGCGCGTTCTTCTCTTTGATGAGCCACTCAGTAACCTGGATGCAAAACTTCGCGCACAGATGCGTATTGAAATTCGTGAAGTACAACAACGTCTTGGCATTACAAGTATTTTCGTAACCCACGACCAAGATGAAGCCATGAGTATCTCTGACCGCATTGTTGTGATGCGTAATTCAAAGATCGAACAAGTTGGTTTGCCGGCAGAGGTTTACCTTCGCCCAGCATCGGTCTTTGTTGCGGATTTCATCGGTATCTCAAACTTCTTGGAAGTTGCCTCTGTTAAGAGCTCAACTTCAGGAATGGCCAAGGTTGCCGTTCTTGGTAAAGAAATTGAAGTTCCTGCTCATGCTGATGCGTTGAATAAGAAGAGCATTCTTTTGGTTCGTCCAGAATCAATTCGAGTCAAGAAGGCGCCAGCCGCTAATCAAACAATCTCTGGAACACAGGGTCGCGTAAAGCAGGTCGTCTTCTACGGCGAGCATGTGGAATATCGCATCGAGACCGAGGTCGGCGTAATAATTGCAGTCGCTTCAGATCCAATCTTCGAAGAGATTGTTAAAGTTGGCGAGTACGCAGAGTTCTCATTTGATCCAATGCGATCATGGTTGTTGCCAGCGGACGCACATTAAATAGTTAAAGTGGCAAAGTTTTTTACTGGTGGAACAATCTGGTGTGCAGAAGGTGTTCTCGCTACTTCGCTGCGCATTGATAAAGGCTTGATCGTTGCCATTGATGAACAACCACATCCCGGTGATGAAGTAATTGATTTACAAGGCCGCTTTCTTGCACCAGCCTTTATGGATGGGCATGCACACCCATTGTTTGCAGGTCGCCAAGCACAAGGACCGCTTGTAAACGGCCTACAAACTGTTAAAGAAATTTGTGCCGAAGTAAAAAGATTTGCCGACGCTCACCCAGATCAGCCTTGGATTATTGGCGGAGCATACGAAGCCGCCATCATCGAACGCGGAGATTTTCTAGCGACGTGGCTTGATGAAGTTGTACCTGACCGTCCGGTTGTTCTGCGCGCAGTTGATCATCACACTATTTGGGTAAACACCAAGGCGATTGAATTAGCTGGAATAACTGCTGCGACACCAGATCCAGATGGTGGAACCATTGCGCGTAATCCTGATGGATCTGCTCGTGGAACTTTGCGTGAACCATCTGCCATGGATCTAGTCATGGACCAAAGCCCTGCCGCAACTATTGAAAAAGATGTCCAAGCGATCGCGTGGGCTTCAGAACAGTATGTGCAGTGTGGAGTCACCGCAGCAACGGATGCCTGGATCGAACCCGGAATGGCCGAGGCCTACATTGCAGCTGATGCAACAGGTGCGCTGCAGATTGATATGAACCTTTTCTTTCTTGCTCAACCTGATTCGTGGCAAGAGCGCGCCGACAGTTTTAGCCGCTTGCGCAAGCAGATACAAGAGCTAGGTCCGACTTCGTTGTTGCGAGCTAACACAATCAAAATTATTTTAGATGGCGCACTATCTAGCGGAACTGCGGCACTTTTGGATCCATATCTAGATGATCCAAGCACCAGCGGTTTGTTGATTTGGTCAGATGAACTTTTGCTACAAGCAGCAACCTATTTTGATAACCAAGGTTTTCAACTACACCTGCACGCAATCGGTGATGCCGCCGTGCGACAAGCTTTAGATGTCATAGAAAAGCTACATAAAGTCAATCCAAAGTCAGATCGCAGAGCGGTAATCGCGCATGCCCAGTTGGTGCATTCGGCAGATATGCCACGTTTTGCCCAGTTAGGAGTAATCGCAAATTACCAACCACTATGGATGTATCTAGATCCCATGAATTCAAAGTTAATCGCACCACGCATCGGTAATGATCGAAACAATATGCAGTATCAACTAGCTTCAATGATCGCATCGGGTGCTCAAATTGCATTTGGCAGTGACTGGCCTGTTACTTCGGAAGTCCCGTTAGAAGCACTAGCTGTTCCGGTACATCGCCAAACAGCTGACCAGCAACCAGCTAATGGCTGGAGCCCAGAGCAACGCATCACAATTGAGCAAAGTCTGGCTTTCTACACCCAAGGTGTGGCACATCAAAACTTTAATGAGGATCGTTTTGGAACAATTGCTGTTGGCAGGCAAGCAGATTTGATTGTTCTTGAAACCAATCCATTAACTGCGCCGCCACATGATGTAGCAAAAATCAAAATCTATGATGTGTATAAAAAAGGTGAATCAGTTTTACAAAAGCCGTGATTCCGCGCGGTTAATCAAGGTATTGCACGCATCGCCAAAGCCAGCAAAGGCTGGATTAGTTGTTTGCCCTGCGCGATATCTAGCCCAAATCTGTTGAATAATCACCGCTAAACGAAATAGCCCAAAGACTTCGTAAAAAGTAAAATCATCACAGCGGCGACCACTTAACTGCAGGTATCGCTGCACAAATTCTTCGCGGGTCGGCATTCCTGGCAAATGACTTGGTTGTCTGCGCAAGGCAGCAAAGGCTGGCTCATCATCTCGATCAACCCAATAAGCAAGAGATGATCCCAAATCCATCAGCGGATCTCCGACAGTTGCTAGTTCCCAATCCAAAACACCAACAATGCGAGCTTGCTCTAGATTAAAAACAACATTGTCGATGCGCCAATCACCGTGAATCACACAGGATGCAACATCGGCTGGACGGTTTGCATCCAGCCACGCCATCACGTTTTCGCCATTTGGAACATCATCGGTTAAAGCATTGCGATATCGCTTGGACCAACCTTCTACTTGTCGTTGCACATACCCAGGGCCTTTATTGAGTTCGGCCAAAATACTTGCATCAACTGCATGCAGTTGAACTAAACCACTAATCAAAGAATCTGCCATCACCGAAACATCGGATGGCTTTACACCTTCTGGAACATCGCGCCGGAAGATATCTCCAACAACTCTTTCCATCACATAAAAATCAGAACCCATTACCGATTGATCATCACACAAGGCAACCATTGATGGCACTAGGGGATAGACCGGCTGCAAACGTGACTGAATCAAAAACTCACGCTTCATATCGTGGGCAGATGCGGCCTTTGTTCCCACCGGAGGCTTGCGCAGTACTAGTTCGCGATCTGGATACTGCAGTAAATACGTCAGATTGGATGCACCGCTTCGAAACTGTAGAACTTCGGGCAACGCATCCACATTGATAAATGGTCGCAACCATTGGTGCATTCGCTCAACATCAAAGCGATCCTCTTCACGGACCGGGGTTAAATCCTTCATGCCAAATAAGGTTTGATTTCCATGCGAGCAATATCGCGAATATGAACTTCATCTGGCCCATCAACGATGCGCAAGGTGCGAATGCCCGCATACATGCTTGCCAACACCGTGTCCTGACTTACGCCAGCACCACCATGAACCTGAATCGCACGATCAACAACTTGTTGTGCCATACGGGGAATCGCAACCTTGATCAAAGCAATCTCTTTACGCGCAGCCTTTGCTCCGTGCGTATCAATCATCCACGCGCACTTTAAGACCAATAAACGCGCTTGTTCGATTTCAATTCTAGATTCTGCGATCCAGTTTTGAATCGTTCCCTGATGTGAAAGCTCCTTGCCAAATGCCACACGAGAATTGGCGCGCTGGATCATTAATGACAAAGCCCGCTCTGCCATTCCTATTGCACGCATGCAGTGGTGCACGCGTCCTGGCCCAAGTCGTGCTTGCGCAATTGCAAAGCCCGCGCCTTCTTCGCCAATCAAATTAGCAACTGGGACTCGAACATCCTTAAAGGTAACTTCGGCGTGACCATGCTGATCGACGTAACCAAAAACAAGCAAGTTACGTTCAACCGTAACACCCGGCGTATTGATCGGCACAAGCACCATGGACTGCTGGTTATAAGAATCAGCAGCTGGGTTTGTCTTTCCCATAACAATCAAAATCTGACAGCGCGGATCCATCGCACCGGTAGTCCACCACTTGCGACCATTGATCACATAAAAATCACCATCTCGAACAATCGATGTTTCAATATTTCGCGCGTCACTAGATGCCACATCAGGTTCAGTCATGGCAAAGCCTGAACGAATTGTGCCGGCCAACAAAGGTGCTAACCACTGCGCTTTTTGCGCATCGGTACCGAACATATCCAGAACTTCCATGTTGCCCGTATCAGGTGCGGAACAATTAAGCGCCTCTGGAGCAATTTCAACAGAACGCCCCGTGATTTCAGCAAGCGTTGCATAATCGGTAACGGTTAAACCATGATGCGGATCCTGGCTATGTGGCAAGAATAAATTCCACAAACCTTGCGCCTTGGCGTCGGCTTTTAGGGTTTCAACAATTGCGGGCAAATCATGTGGCTTACCCGCTGCAACAAGTGCGTGACGTTGTTGGTGATAAACAGGTTCGGCCGGAATTACCTTTTCATCCATAAATTTCTGAAGGCGCGCACTGTATTCGGCAGCCTTTGGGCTGAGTTTGAACTCCATGTCTGTAATCTACCCGTAGTGCATCAAAAAGAGGAGAAAACTGATGAGCATTCTGGACCGCTTCAAACTTGATGGAAAAGTAGCTGTTGTTACCGGCGCATCATCAGGATTAGGTGTGGCCTTTTCAAAAGCATTGGCCGAAGCCGGTGCTGATCTAGTTTTGGGTGCTCGTCGCGAAGAGCGCCTTGCAGATACCGGCGCATTAGTAACTGCTGCAGGTCGCACATGGGCGGGACGTAAAACCGATGTCACTAAACCAGAAGATTGCGCAGCATTAATCGCACTTGCAATCGAAAAGTATGGTCGAGTCGACATTCTCGTTAACAACGCAGGTGTTGGAACCGCTGTTCCTGCAACACATGAAACTCCTGATCAATACCGATCAGTGATTGAAACAAATTTGATGGGTTCGTATTGGATGGCACAAGAGTTTGCCAAAGCAAACAAAGGCGGGGGAGCGATCGTAAATATCTCCAGTGTTCTTGGTCTGAAACCGCAAGGTTTGCCACAAGCTGCCTATGCATCAAGCAAGGCTGGCGTAATTGGTTTAACTCGCGACTTAGCCGCACAGTGGACAGGTCGCAAAAATATTCGCGTTAACGCTCTTGCCCCAGGATTTTTCCCATCTGAAATGAGTGATGAACTTCCAAAAGACATGGTCAATATGATCAAGATGTTTACTCCCGCTGGCCGCTTAGGTGATCCAGAAGAATTGGCTGCAACATTAATCTGGTTAGTCAGCGATGCATCGAGCTATGTCACCGGAATCACTGTGCCGGTCGATGGCGGATTGGTCATGCCCTAGTTCTTCACATAGAAATCAACTAACAGAATTGGTAACCTTCACACTATGAGCAGAGAAAACGAAACAGGCCTAAAGGACGACAAGATCACCGCTTACCGAATCTTTGGTTGGGTCCCACTGGCAATCTTCTTCATCGCAGCAGGAACAACAGCTTTGATCGGAATTCTCAACACCCTTTAACGAATGTTTGTGACAGTAATTAACTGTCCAGAATCTGTACTCATCACCATTGATCCATTACTGAGCATTTCTAAATCTCGTACGCGATGACCCACATCAACCTGAATCTTTTCAACTACCTGCAGATTCTGATTTAACTTAATAAACACAAGCACCTCTTCACGCAATGTGCCCAGTACAACCGCACCATTCCAATTACCCCAGCCCTGCTTTGGCAGTTGAACTAATTCAGTTGGTGCAATCGATGGAACCCAATAAGTAAGTGGTTCTGGATATCCCGCATGTGTTCCAGTCTTTCCGGGACGAACATAATCCCCGCCACCATATGGCTGACCATAAGAAACAAAAGGCCACCCGTAATCATTTCCTTGCTTAATCAAATTCAATTCATCCCCGCCGCGTGGCCCATGCTCTGCAGCCAACAGGTGCACCTTGTCATACATAACAATTCCCTGCGGATTGCGATGACCTTCAGAAACTCGCACTGCAGACTTGGCGGTTAACTTAAATATCGAACCTAGGTCACCGCGTTTACTGCGATCATCAATTAATGAATATCCCAGATCGCCAATAGTCACATAGACACTGTTCTTATCGATGACTTCAAAACGTCCCGCTGTGTGCTGAACAGCAGAGATCGGAACACATGGCTTTGATACAAACCAGTTAGAAACAAACTTAATGCGCTGTCGCTTGCGATCATATGCAAGCTCATCAACTGCGATTTCAACACAAGAGCGCCCAGTACCTAATCGGGGATAAGAGATCAAAAGTCTGGCCGCGGTAGCACTCTCTGAAAGCACCGCAATATCGTTAATCGCAAATCGCGAATCAACAACCCGACGATTAGCTGCAATAAAACTGCCTAACCTACGAAGCGTCTTTCCATCTTTATTAAAGGTAAAGATCTCGCCACCTGCGCGCCCACCACCGAGCAACACCGTGTCATCCTTTAATACAGCAAGCGCTGGCCCACGAGTATTTCCGCCTTCGGTAACCGCTGCGGCTATAGAGCGAGACTTAAAGGCAACTTCCACACTGCCGTCTTCAAATTGATAAGCATTAACCGGTGGCATCACTGAAAGGGCCAACGCACTGGCAAGGACAAACCGACTGATCACACGTAAACTCTATTCCAGTGAAGTAGTCAACGAAAGAGGAGAAACACAATGGGCGCTTGCAGCTGCGGATACACAACCGATCCTGAGAAAAACTGTAATGGCACGCACAATGTTGTTAAGGCCGTAAAGGCTGATTTGATTGCAAAGCTAGAAGCCGAAGGCTTTGCTGATGCAGCAGAACACTTAAAGCAAAAGTAACCCTGTTTAAGGGGCGGGTGTTCCGCCTCTTACGCGCTTGTTGCGCTCTGATGGATCCTTACGTGTAGCAAAGGCAAAGAATGCAAGGCCAGTCAGAATCGCACCTGCGCCAACGCCGTAAGAAATAACATCTGCCGCACGGTCGGAATCTACAAATATACCGACAAAGATCACCGAGATAATTGCAACAACAACACCGATTAACTTTGACTTCAAATCATCTAAATCTTGAACCTGCAACCACAGTGGCACTTGAAGATCTTCATCAATAAACAATTCATATAGGCCATAACCAATAACCAAAAGAACGGTTCCCAGCAAAATTGCATCAACTGCGGTCAAAACATCCACAATCGTTAACTTCAACTTAGTGCCCTCGGTAACCACATCCATGATCGCCACAATCATGGCAACTGAACCTTGGAACATAAGTAACAGCGCACCTAAGATTGATGCAAGAGCAGGAATGAAGACTGCGTAACGAGCCTTAGCCAGGAGTTTGTTCATAATTAAAGGGTAGTAGATCGCGGCTCAATTAGGCATGAAACGTGCCCATGCAAGTCAAGATCCTTAACCTCTAATTACCTTAAGGAGTTGGCGAATACCCCATCACCTTGATCTGCCCCTGCGAATTGGCACGCATCCTGCCGACCTTGATCATTCAGATTGCGTTGCATCGAACAATCACCAACACGGAAATTAGCGGGCTCACCCACGCCAGGTGCCAAGGCATGACGCATCAATAAGACATAACCCTTTGGATTTGTTCCCTGCAACGAATCCCAAATCGCCAAACTTTTGGCCGACGCATTATGCGGAATTAAAGTCAGTGCAAGAACGGAGACAAGAGCAAGGATTAACCACCGCATACAACGTGATGGCTTGTGCATAATTTAATCCCCTGCCAGCTATAAATCAGAGAGTACTGGCCAAACATTATGCACGCCTGTTTGAATTCTCAGACTCTCTTCAACTCAGGAAATCTGCCATGTGAGGACACAACGAAGAAGCCTTAATTGTGATCCTTGTCGTTGACTAAGAGTTAACGGTTGCGACTACGCGATCGCTAAATTCGTTTGTCTTTGGGTCCTTCAGAATCATCTTGACGCGACCATCAGGCAAAGTTTCCTGTTTGATAACTACAAGTCCCTCAAACATTGTTGGTGTGTTAGAAATTCGAGGCGTTGTTCCACCTCTCCAATCCAATTCCACAGGTGCCCAACCATGCATTTCAACAGACTTGAAACACGCATCCATAATTGCATTCACAACGTACCCGTCATAGAAGCTTTCCATCGGCTTTGTGTTTGATTCCATGGCATTAAACATGTCGGTGAACATGTCAACATAACCAAGTTCAGCCACTTCATCACCAACCGGAAATAGCCAGCCAGTCGAAGTTTCAGATTTTTCAGCAACATAAGAATTGCCCTCAGCCGCTGTGAACATTTCAAAACCGGTACGTAGGAAGTGGTTCATCCAAATCGTTCCATGAGTTCCGGCAACTTCATCACGAAGATCCATGCCTCCACGGAAAGTCCATGAGACTTCAAATTGGCCTATGGCACCTGATTCAAACTTAATAAGCGCAATTGCGTTATCTTCGGCATTAATTGGATGCACCAATGTGTCTTTCCAACACAAAACTTCAACTGGGCGATTGCCTTTGCCAACAAAGTTACGAATGATTTCAATGCAGTGGCAACCTAAGTCAATGATGCAACCACCACCTGCTTGTTTGTCATCCCAGAACCACGCACTGTGTGGGCCAGGGTGAGTCTCTCGTGAACGAACCCACAAAACATCGCCAACAGCACCACTTTGAACGCTCTTAACTGCCTTCAACGTTTTTGGCGTGTAGCAAAGATCTTCTAGATACCCGGCGAATACTCCAGCTTTTTCTACTGTATCTAAAATGCGCTTTGCTTCTTCGGCATTTCGCGCCAAAGGTTTTGTACACAAAATTGCTTTGCCAGCTTTTGCAGCTAAGGTAATTGCTTCTTCATGCATATGATTTGGAAGCGCAACAATTACAACATCGGTATCAGGATGGTTGATCGCGGCCTCAAGACTTGTCGTAACGTTTGCAATATTCCAACGCTTTGCAAAAGCATCACCACGTTCCTGCGATCTTGAGTAAACAACTGAAACAAAATCTCGATTTCGCTGGCCATGCAAAGTCATTGTGTAAAAATCTGCGATTAAGCCAGTACCAAGCATTGTGATCCGTCGTGATTGCACGATTCCTCCTGAGTGTTAGGTCTGGCGATAAGTATAGACATATGTGTTATTATAAAAAAAGGAGGTAGCGATGACTTTTCGCCAGCTGGGTCATTTTGATGTCGTAGTCATGGGCGCAGGTTCGGCGGGAGCAACCGCTGCAATAGCTGCCGCCCGCGCAGGATCTAACGTTCTTGTCATTGACCGCCTACCTTTTGCCGGCGGAACTAGCACTGCTGTCCTTGATACTTTTTATGGGTTTTACACCCCAGGTGAAAATGCTAAAAAAATAGTTGGTGGAATTCCAGATGATGTCGTCTCTGGACTATCTGGTTATGGATCCATGATCGAACGTCCCAATACGTATGGTGCTGGAACGGGTGTTACATACAACCCAGAGCACTTAAAAGTTGTGTGGGAATCCCTGCTTCAAAAATCCGGGGCCAAAATTCTGCTCCATGCACTTTTGCAAGAAGTCACCGTTAAGGATGGCCAAGTCAGAGAGTTAGTTTTAGCAACTAGAGCAGGCAGCTGTAGCGTCACAGCAGATTTCTTTATCGATGCAACCGGTGATGCTGACCTTTCACATTTTGCTGGATTTAGTTATGAAAAAGCGGGCGATATTGCACCTGCCCAGACTTTAACAACTACTTTTAAAATGGTTAATGTAAATGCTGCTGAGCGAAAGAAAATCGATAAGAATCGATTACATGAATTAATGCAAGAGGCCACCGAAGCTGGGTATGCACTTCCTAGGCGTGAAGGATCTGACCACATCACACCGGTAGCAAATACAACCGCCACCGTAATGACCAGGTTGGATTCGGTGCGCAAAAATTCACAAGGTCAGCTGGAATCAGTCTTAGATGACCCGTTTTTCCTCACAGAATCCGAAATTGCAGGGCGAGCACAAGCGACTGAATACGCACGCTTTTTAGTGGACAAAGTCCCAGGGTATGAAAACTCTTCCCTATATGGCTTTTCAACTTTGATTGGCGTTCGAGAAACTCGAAGAGTCTTTGGTGATTACCGAGTAGAGAAAGAGGATGTTTTGCAGGCCCGACAATTTGATGATCAAGTTGCGTTGTGCGGTGCACCAATTGAAGATCATCACAGTGGTGACGGCACAAATTGGGTTTATCTGCCAGAAGGCTCTGCTGTAGGAATTCCGCTTCGTTCACTCATTGTTAAGGACTCAATCAACACCATGGTGATTGGGCGGTGCTTTTCAGCAACACATGATGCTCATGCCAGCATTCGCTCAATGGCCCAATGTATGGCGATGGGTGTGGCTGCAGGTGTTACTGCCTCCCTTGCAATCAAAGATAAACAAGAAGTTAGATCGATTAACTTTTCAAAGATTCGTGATGGATTGTCTAAAACTGGCGCAGTTTTGGAGATCTAAATGCCAAATATTGTTCGAACCGTTTTAGGTGATATTCCAGCTGATCAATTAGGTGTTACTTATATGCACGAACATCTGATCATCGATTCTCCAATCGTTTCTCGAGACTTTCCACATATTCATCTTCCATCCCAAGCAGAAGCAATTGCCGAAGTGATGTTGTGCAAGAGTCAAGGCGTGCAAACCATGGTCGATTGCATGCCAACCGGATCAGGACGTTCAGCAACCAAGCTTGCCGAAATTTCAAAAGCCACAGGATTGAACATTGTTGCAACAGCTGGATTACACACCGGTCGCTATTACCAACCAACCGATGATCTAGAAACCATGGATGCCGAAGATCTCGCAGAAGTTTTTATCAGTGACATTCAGGTAGGAATGGAAGGCACGCAATACAAAGCTGGGCAGTTAAAAGTTGTCACATCCGGGCATGTCATCAATGATCGGGATAGAAGATTGTTTGAAGCCGTGGCAATTGCTCACCAGGCAACAGGAGCCCCAATTCTCTCGCATTGTGAGCATGGAAAAGGCGCTCTTGAACAGATTGAGTTATTCCACGAATTGCGCATCCCAATTCACAGAGTGACTTTGTCCCATACCGATAAAGAAGCAGATTTTGGATATCACAAGGAAATCCTGGCTAGTGGAATAAATGTTGAATACGATCAATCGCTCAGACAAAGCGATCTTGCTGAACCGCCCAGTGCATTACTAATGAAGGCCATGATTGATGAGGGTTTCATTGACCAAATCATGTTAGGTACCGATGGAGCAAGGCGCAGCTTATGGAGTTCGCTGGGTGGTACTCCAGGCTTGGCGTGGCTGTATAGCGGTTGGAGCAAAAAATTGCTTGCAATTGGATTCACGCAAACGCAACTAGATCAGATTTTTATTGATAACCCGGCCAAGGCGTTAACATTAGACATGCAAACTACAGAAATAACATCAGGCAAATGATGAGCAAAGAAGTCATTAATGGCATTGATTTTTCAGCAAGTTTAATTGCGATTATTCGCAGCAATTCAACTGATGAAGGTCGAAAGTTTGCCCATGCACTTGTAGCCGCTGGTGTTGATTTAATCGAATTCACAACCACCACTCCGGGGGTCTTTGATTTAATTGAAGAGTTTTCTGGTTTAGCTGATGTAAAGATCGCACTTGGAACTGCTATGAGTAAAGAAGATGTTGAAAACGGCAAAAAAGCTGGTGCAAAGATTGTTGTTTCTCCGCATACTTCAGAAGAAGTGATTAGAGCTACCAAGAATGCTGGCTTGATTTCAGTTCCAGGAGTTGCAACGCCAACTGAGATTGCAGATGCGCTGCGATTTGGGGCAGATGTCCTTAAGTTCTTCCCGGCATCAAGTCTTGGCGTAAGTTATCTGAAGTCAGTTCGTGATCCTTTCCCTGGCAATACTTGGATTGCAACCGGGGGAATAGCTTTGGCAGATGTTGACGCTTGGGTTAAAGCAGGAATTTCTGGATTTGGTTTAGGCGGACCACTTACCTCTGGTGGCGTAAGTGAGATTGCAGACCGAGTGAAAGATTTTCAGAGGGCGATCCTGGCGGCCAGAAACAGTTGATAGGCAGCACTTTTCAGTTGTATAGACAACTCGTATAGCCTCAGTTATACTAAAAATATGGGTAAGAAAGTTCTCGTTACTGGCAGTCGAGGAATCGCTGCTGCGTTAGTGGCGCAACTTTCAACTAAGTCTTATTCAATTTATCTTGTTGGGGGAGAAGAACAAGACTGTAAATCCTTATCCACGCAGTTTCCGCAAGTGGTGGGTTATTCAGCGATAGACATTAGAGATGAAAAGCAATTGCAAGATGCATTTGATCAGGCGATTCACCAACTCGGTGGACTGGATCATGCAGTGTCAATTGTGGGTGGCTCTGGTCGCAGTTTTGGTGATGGGGCAATCGAAGATATTTCAAAATCAGCGTGGGATCAGACCTTAGAACTTAATTTAACGACAGCTTTTATGACTGCCAGAGAAGCCATTAAATACTTTAAAGATCATGGTGGTGGTTCATTAACACTGACATCATCCGTGCTTGCAACTTCGCCGTCTCCTGAATTTTTTACTACTCATGCCTATGCAGTTGCAAAGGGTGGAATTAATACCCTAGTTAAAGTCCTGTCTGCGGCTTATATGGCCAACTCAATAAGAGTCAACGCAGTTGCACCAAGCCTTGTCGCAACACCAATGGCCGCTCGAGCTGCACAAAACCCTGCAATCGCAGAATTCACAAAGAGAAAACAACCATTTGCACCACAACAGCTTTCAGCAGATCAGGTAGCTGCGGCATACGTGTATTTGATTGAAAATCAAGGAGTTACTGGTCAAGTCATTGAAATTGATGGGGGATGGTCAGTCAACTCAGGCGTTTGATAAAAATTCGACAAACTAAGAATAGGATAAAAATGTCACATCCAAAGTACACAGCGAAGATAATTGCTAAAACGATCGATCATTCATTGCTAAAGCCAGAAATGACTCGTGAAGAAGTGAAGTCTGGATGTGAAGTTGCCAAAAAGTACGATGTGGCATCGGTTTGCTGTAAGCCTTCTGATGTGAAGTTTTGTGCCGATTTACTCAAGGGCACAGATGTTTTAGTGGGAACAGTTGTGGGCTTTCCCCATGGCTCAAGTACAACTGAAGTAAAGGTCTTCGAAACCAAGCAGGCGGTGGCCGACGGAGCAACCGAGATCGACATGGTTATCAATATTGGCCATCTAAAGTCAGGTTTACATGCCGAAGTACAAGCTGACATTAAGGCGGTAGTTGATGCTTCTGCGCCGCACACCGTGAAAGTAATTCTTGAAAATGCATATCTGACTGATGAAGAAAAAGTCACTGCTTGTAAATTGAGCGAAGCAGCCGGTGCACATTATGTAAAAACTTCTACAGGATATGCACCAAGTGGTGCATCGATTGCAGATATAAAACTTATGAAGGCAAGCGTTAGTCCCCATATTAAAATCAAGAGCGCGGGCGGAGTACGCACCTTGGACTCGCTCATGGAATATCTAGACGCTGGAATTTCAAGAAGCGGCGCAACCACTACGGCTGTGATGATTGATGAATTCATAGAAAGATTTGGGCGTGAGTAAATTCTTAGGCTTAGATCTAGGGGGCACAAACATAAAGGTTGCTGTAATTGAAAAAACTAGCAACGCCTGGACTGTTATAAATGAAGAAGATGTTCCAACCCAAGCAGAAAAAGGTCCTGCTCATGTTGTCTCAAGATTGGCAGAGATCGCCGCAAAAAAGCAGCAGGAATTTTCTGATCTAAGCGGCGTTGGTGTTGCAGTACCTGGACTTTTCAATGCAGATGGAACTATTGAACTATTTCCCAATTTACCTGGCGCTTGGCGTGGATTTCAGGCGCTAGAGCCGATAAGAAGTGCGACAAATTTACCAACAGCAATTATTAATGATGCAAGAGCCTTCACTTTGGGCGAAGCGATTATGGGCGCGGCATTAGGGAAAAAGGTTGTTGCTTGTCTTGTGATTGGAACAGGAGTCGGTGGCGGCGTTGTTATTGATGGCAAGATTCAGTTGGGGGCAAATGGCGCAGCTGGTGAGATAGCCCATCAGATCATTAAATTTGATGGCCCAATGTGTGGTTGTGGCGCTCAAGGTTGTGCTGAACCACTGACTAACTCGGCTGCAATAGCAAAACTTGCGGGAACAAAAACAGCAGAAGAGGCTTACCAAAATGCTGTAGCCGGTGATGAAAAAGCCTTAGCCGCCTTTAAAGAAGTCGCATATTGGATAGCGATCACGCTTACAAACATCATGGTGGTGCTTGCCCCAGACACAATAATTATTGGCGGCGGTGTTGCTCAATCTGGTGACATTTTACTTAATGAAATTCGCGCTGCAATGCACGAGCGAGCCCATCTATATGACGTAAGTGAGATAAATATTGTTCCTGCAACTTTAGGATTTTATGCAGGTTCTATTGGTGCTGGGCTATATGGTGCGATTACAGCAGGAGCGCAGTTAAGTTTGATATCGACAACATAACGGTTTGCTGCATACGCAGTTTCTGTATGTTCAATCGGAGTCCCAAACTGGTCCTCGATAACGCGGGTTTCAACAAGCAAAGGGGATTTGGTCGGCAAATCCAAGCGATTGGCTTCCTGCGTTGTAGCCAATCTGGCCTTTAGCCAACCAATAGCCAAGGTTGGTTCAATTCCATTTTTTCTCAACGCGTTGTGAAGTGAGCCAGTAACTAAATCCTCTTCTAAAACATTCTGACACTTTGTAATTAACGCAACTCTTTCTATAGCCAACGGCGTTTCATCAGCTAACCGTAATCTCTTAATAACAATCACAGATGAAGGATCTTTCAAATTCAACATCTTTAGATCTGTTGGTGTCGCAATCTCTTTTTTGGCTGATATCAGCTCGGATGATGGCCTCATGCCACGTCGCTTCATATCCTCGGTAAATGAGAGAA
>JBIKSX010000073.1:0-3189 GCA_044348405.1 Candidatus Planktophila sp. | reverse complement strand
ACGATTTCTACGTAGAGATCTCCGGCAGGTCCACCGCCAGCACCAACTTCTCCGCGGCCAGACATTTGAATTCTGTTTCCAGTTTCTACACCGGCAGGAATCTTTACATCAATTGTTTGGCGACTACGCACGCGACCTTCGCCAGCACATTCACGGCAAGGACTCTTGATCACGCTTCCGTATCCATTACATGTATTACATGGGCGCGAAGTCATTACTTGGCCAATAACTGAACGCACTACTTGTTGTGTTTCACCGCGTCCCTTGCACACTAAACACATTTCTGGATGATCGCCGTCTTGGCAACCCGTGCCGGTGCACTTGGGACAAACAACTGCAGAATCAACGGTAATTTCGCGTTCTGTTCCAAAGCATGCTTCGTTGAGATCAACTTGAATGCGAATAAGTGAATCCTGACCTGCACGTGTACGTGGTCGTGGACCACGAGACCCACCACCACCAAAGAATGCATCCATGATGTCGCTGAATCCGCCACCAAAGTTGGCACCACCAAATCCACTACCACCCATGTCATAGCTCTGACGCTTTTGTGGATCGCTCAAAACATCATAAGCCTCGGTGACTTCCTTAAACTTTTCTTGGGTCGCAGGATCAGGATTTACGTCAGGGTGCAGTTCGCGGGCAAGTTTGCGATACGCCTTTTTAATCTCATCAGCGGTTGCACCTTTGGTAACTCCTAAAGTTTGGTAATGATCAGTCACTTATGCACCTTCATTAATAAAGCGACCAACGTAACGAGCAACTGCATCAACTGCTGCGATTGAACCTGCGTAATCCATGCGGGTAGGTCCTAAAACACCAACTGCGCCTATTTGTGCTGACTCCATGCCATAACCAACAGTTACTAAGGAAGTTGCTTGCAGGTTTGCTTCAGTCTGCTCGCTACCGATTCGAACGTGCACAGTTGGGTGAACCTCGTTAAGCAAACTGAGCAAAACAACTTGTTCTTCGAGAGCTTCCAGGATTGGTGAAAGTGTTAAGCCAATATTGTCCCCTGATCGTGCTAAGTGGGCAGTGCCAGAGATTGCCAACTTGTCGCGGCTTGGCTGCTCGCCAATAATTGGGTAAGTAACAACAGCAACCTGCTTTGTAATATCTGCCAATAACTTAGCCGACTTCTTTAGCAATTCTTCTAGGTCATTAGAGCCTTCAAGAAAAGTTTCAATCGCACGACGCTCTGCCGCAGACAGCGGTTTAACAGTTGCTAATTTGTCCACAAAAACCCGGTAACCAAGATCAGTTGGAATACGGCCAGCACTTGTATGAGGCTGAATAATCAAACCTTCGTCTTCAAGTACCGCCATCTCATTGCGAATCGTGGCAGGTGAAATCCCCAAACCGTGGCGTTCGGCAATTGATTTTGAGCCGACAGGTTCTTGGGTCGCAACGTACTCATCGACAATTGCGCGGAGGATTTCAAGACGACGTGATGACATTTGCGCTAAGCGTACTAGATAGTTATTTCTCGCACGATTCGATCTGCGATCAAGCGCCCCGCAGGGCTCAAGACAACGCGATCATCACGCAGTTCGACAAAGCCGTTTTCCCGATACACCGCTAGTACCTCCATTTGCATGGGTTCTAGCAGCTCTAATGCAAGACCTTCGCGCATTCGGATTCCGAGCAAGATTGATTCATCTTTGATTTGTTCTTTAGTGAGCTGTTCACTGTCTAACACTGGTGACTGTCCAGCGAAAACTTTTTGCTTATAGGTAGTTGGATGTTTAACGTTCCAGAAACGTCGGGCGTCAACGTGGGAATGCGCACCTGGCCCAAGTCCCCACCAATTTTTGTTCTGCCAGTAGGCGATGTTGTGTCGACATTGATGTCCTGGTTTTGACCAATTTGAAAGTTCATACCAAGTCAATCCCTTGGCCTCACACATTTGATCAACCAATAAGTACATATCAGCCATCAAGTCATCGTTAGGCATAGTTAGATCCCCGCGCTTGATTTGTGCGGCTAACTTGGTTCCGGTTTCAACAATTAATGCATAAGCGCTGATGTGATCGATATCCAATGACAGCGCAGCCTGAACGGTTTCGCGCCAATCTTCTAGGCTTTCACCTGGTGTTCCGTAAATCAGATCCACGCTAATTGATTGAAAACCTGCAGCACGAGCCATCGTGATTGCTTTTTCAACATTGGCTGGATTGTGGGTTCGATCAAGAGCAGCTAGTACATGTGGCTTGGCGGATTGCATTCCAAAAGAAATTCGATTAAATCCAACTTCAAGGTATCTGGCCAACTTCTCTTGCGTGACTGAATCTGGGTTTGCTTCAAGGGTGATTTCACAATCAGCGGCTAAACCATTGCGTGCTTTAACCGCTGCAATCACCCGGCCCAAATCATCGGCTGGCAGCAAGGATGGCGTACCCCCGCCAAAAAATATTGTTGGGACAACATCTGTGGGAGCAGCATCTAGTTCACGCAAAACCGCATCAATGTAATCATTGCTAACAATTTCTAACGTTGCACCATCTTGTAGCTCTGATGGAGTGTAGGTATTGAAGTCGCAGTAACCGCACCGCTTGATGCAGTACGGGATGTGGACATAAAAGGAAAGCGTCATTGCCCTGCTTTGCGAGCAGCCTTTACCTTTTCGATATCGGCATCTGTTGCAAGAGCTGCAACGAAAGCTTCTTGCGGAACTTCTACGCGTCCCACCATCTTCATGCGCTTCTTACCCTCTTTTTGCTTTTCTAGAAGCTTACGCTTACGTGAAATATCGCCACCGTAACATTTAGCCAAAACATCTTTACGGATCGCGCGAATGCTTTCGCGGGCAATGATGCGCGCACCGATTGCCGCCTGAATAGGTACTTCGAACTGTTGACGAGGAATCAGTTCGCGCAATTTTCCGGTCATCATCACGCCATATGCGTACGCCTTGTCGCGGTGAACAATTGCGCTAAATGCGTCAACAGCTTCACCTTGTAACAAGATATCAACCTTGACCAGGTTGCCTTCGGCGTCGCCCTTTTCTTCATAATCCAAAGATGCATAACCCTTGGTACGACTCTTTAACTGATCAAAGAAGTCAAAAACAATTTCAGCCAATGGCAGGTCATAGCGAATCTCTACGCGGTCTTCAGAGATGTAATCCATTCCGAGCAAGATTCCGCGTCGATCTTGGCAAAGTTCCATAATGGTTCCAATAAATTCGGA
>JBIKSX010000006.1:0-34216 GCA_044348405.1 Candidatus Planktophila sp. | reverse complement strand
CGGCCAAATAAACGGCAATTCGAAACTCTTCAGGAATTTCCTGCAAGGCGCGCTTGATATCGCTGTCAGGCAAATTCTCTAACGCCTCAACTTCTGCAGACTTACCTTGATCACTTGTATGCGAAGCTGCATCAGCGAGCTGCCAATCTTCAATTTCACCTGAACTAAGCTGTGGTCGGCGCTGATCTTTGCGGTACGTATTGATAAATGTTGTGGTTAAAACTCGATACAACCAGGCACGTAAATTTGTTCCAGGTTCAAATTGATGAAAAGAAGCAAACGCCTTTAGATATGTGTCTTGTACTAAATCCTTTGCATCATGTGGATTCTTTGTGTATCTCAAAGCAGCTGCGTATAACTGATCTGTAAATGCAAGAGCATCACGCTCGAAGCGGACAGCACGATCCGCTGAGCTCTCTTTAACTAGATCCGTTGACATCGCCTAAAACACTATCGCTAAAAGAGGGTTTCTGGCTCTCCCAAAGGCACTTCGGCGATTAAACCTTTTCCATTATTTGCCACACTGTTGACCGCATGTGATACCGGATGGGCCTTTACGATTGACTCAGGATTCTCAACCACCATTAAGGATTTCAATTCATTCACATCGGTGTTTCGGGGATTGAGCCAGGTGTCCCAGCGATCATGCGGCATAAAGACAGGCATGCGGCTGTGAATACTTTCTAGTTCGCCCTGAGCTTCCTGGGTAATAATCGATGCAGTTTCGATTACTTCACCATTGGGTGCGCGCCAACTGCTCCAGATTCCGGCAATTGGAAGTTGCTTATCGTCTCGCGCGGAAATATAAAAAGGTTGCTTAGGGGAGTACTTACCTAACGCAGTTGCCCACTCGTAATAACCAGTTGCCGGAATCAAGCAACGGGTGGCACGAAAAGCATTTCTAAAGGTGGGTTTTTCATGTATGGATTCGCTACGTGCATTGATTGCACGAGATTGAGAAGCACGAGCTTCTTGAAAGTCAGTCAGCCACGGCCCAATTAATCCCCACGAAACTATTGCTAACTCTTTTTGTTCACCGGCATCAGAACCGGATTTGTCATTGGCTCGAACGATGTAAATGGGATTAGTTGGTGCAATGTTCCAGTTAAGTGGCAAAGAACTTTCGGGAGCGGTTCCGGTAACTGAAAACTGCTCCATAAGCTCGCGCATATCCGCCGTTTGCGCATAACGTCCACACATAATTCAAGGGTATCGCAGGTGCGCTCAGAGGTTAGACTTAGGCGATGACAAACAACGCCCACTGGCCCGCGATTTACCGCGGCGCAACACCAGTTGATATCAGCGTTGTCATTCCTGGATCTAAATCTGTTACTAACCGAGCACTGATTTTGGCAGCTCAAGCAAGCTCTGCATCAACCTTGCGACGTCCGTTGGTTTCTCGTGACAGCGAATTGATGGTGGCCGGGCTAAAAGCTCTAGGCGTTGGGATTGAAGAAAAGTCCGTTGCAGTAAATGGTCTTACAGAGTTGCAATGGGTTGTTACCCCAAGTGATTTGCGCGGTGGAGTAAAAATTGATGTTGGTAATGCCGGAACAGTGATGCGCTTCTTGCCACCGCTAGCTGCATTAGCAACTGGTGAAGTTGCCTTTGATGGTGACCCACGTTCATATGAAAGACCATTAGGTCCTGTGATCAAGGCTTTAGAAGAGCTAGGCATTTCGATTGAACACGATAATCGCTATAGCTTGCCGTTAACTTTGCATGGCACCGGATCAATTCCGGGAGGTGCGTTAACTATTGATGCCAGCGCATCCAGCCAGTTCTTATCTGCCTTGCTTTTAGTTGCGCCAAGTTTTGATCAAGGAATTATTGCAAAGCATCAAGGTGGACTATTGCCATCGATGCCACACATTGAAATGACTGTCGAAATGTTGCGCGACTTTGGAGCAACGGTTGAAGTTGATTCTGCAAGCCAAAGCTGGAAAGTTTTGCCAGGTATGTTGCACGGAAAAGATTTAGTGATAGAACCAGATCTATCAAATGCTGCACCATTTCTTTCACTTGCAATGGTTTGCGGCGGCAGCGTAACAATCGCAGATTGGCCTAAGGCAACAACTCAACCTGGTGATCAGCTGCGATCAATTCTTACTGCAATGGGTGCAACTGTTTCATTCAGTGATGCCGGTTTAACTCTTACAGGCTCTGGGACAATTCATGGCATAGATATTGATCTACATGATGTTGGCGAATTAACCCCATCTATTGCTGCTTTGGCAGCACTTGCTGATTCACCGTCTTATTTACGAGGCATTGGGCACCTTCGCCTGCATGAAACTGATCGCCTTGCCGCGTTAACTCGCGAAATTAATGCTTTAGGTGGAAATGTGGTGGAAGAAGAAACTGCGCTGCACATCAATCCAGCACCATTACATGCTGGTGTTTTTCATACCTATGAAGATCACCGTCTAGCAACAGCTGGCGCAGTTCTTGGACTAGTTGTTCCAGGCATCGAAGTTGAAAATATTGCGACAACTCGAAAGACCCTTCCTGATTTTCCAGGACTATGGAGCTCTCTTTTAGTATGAGTCCTCGCCAATACGATGAATCAGATGCGCGCGTTCGCCCATCTCGTAGCACCCGCCCGCGAAGCAAAGATCGTCCTTCACACAATGATGCAATTTCAGCTTTAGTAACGACCGTTGATCGTGGTCGCCAAACTTGTATTACAGAGGATGGAACCATCGTTACCGCTATGCGTGCCCGCGAATTAGGTCCAAAATCTGTTGTAACAGGTGACAACGTTTCCTTAGTCGGAGATGTGTCTGGTACCGAAGGATCTCTTGCGCGAATTGTTGCAGTTCAGGAACGTCGCAATTCTTTAAGTCGGACAGTTGATGATGCAGCGCAGGTTGAGCGAACAATTGTTGCCAACATCGACCAATTAGTAATTGTTGTTGCCGCAGCTAATCCCGAGCCACGTCGAGGATTAATTGATCGCTTCTTGGTTTCAGCTTTTACCGAAGGAATTATTCCAAAGATTGTTGTCACCAAAACCGACATTAGCCAAGTTCCAGCATTTCTTGCAGAGTATGCCGATTTGGATGTCGAAATTATTCATACCGCTATTAAGAGTGATTCACGAGAAAAAGATTTAGAAAAACTTCACCAGGTGCTAGAAGGCAAGATTTCAGTTCTTGTAGGACATTCTGGAGTTGGTAAATCAACTTTGATTAATGCTTTGGTTCCTGAAAGTAACCGTGCAACTGGTGATGTAAATGAAGCGACTGGCCGCGGCCGACACACATCTTCAAGTGCGATTGCGCTGCCACTAGTAGATAGCGATGGCTGGATCATTGATACTCCAGGTATTCGCGCATTTGGTTTATCTCACATCGATAATCAGCGAATTGTTGATGCCTTTAGCGACCTTTCTGAAGTAGCTGCTAACTGCTTATCTAACTGTTCTCATGCTGAAAGCTCATGCAAATTAGATGCTTGGGCAACACCAGATGGGGTTCCAAACCCCCACAGAGTTGCGCGTCTGGCAAGTCTTCGCTCGCTTCTTGCCGTCAAGGACGCACCTATAACGCCTGTGGAATAGACTCATATCATTATGAGCGCAAGTAATAATTCAGCACAGATTTTGGATGATCTGGCCCTTGCTCATGCCTTAGCTGATCTTGCAGATGCAATCTCTTTGGATCGATATCAATCACAAGATTTAATTGTTACAACTAAACCCGATAACACTCCTGTAACCGATGCAGATCGCGCAGTTGAAACTGCAATACGAGAAGCACTGGGTACACATCGTGCAGGTGATGGTTTAGTCGGAGAAGAGTTTGGAAGCGATAAAGGAAGTTCTGGACGTTATTGGGTTATTGATCCAATCGATGGAACTAAAAACTTTATGCGCGGCGTACCAACCTGGGCAACATTAATCGCACTTGTTCACATTGATACAGCCGGTAATGAAGAAGTTATTGTCGGAATTGCAAGTGCACCAGCACTTGCCAGACGGTGGGCGGCAGCCAAGGGACATGGCGCAACTGTGCGCTTCAATGGCGCAAGCAATGATCACTCTGAAGATTTTGAAAATACTGCAAATGAAAAGAAGATTTCAGTTTCCAAGGTCTCATCTTTAAGCGATGCATCGATTTCATATTCTGATTTTGTTGGCTGGGGAGATCGTTTAGAACCTTTCCAAAAGATGCTTGCAGGTGCCTGGCGCACACGGGGTATTGGTGATTTCTGGTCACATATGTTGGTGGCAGAAGGGGCAGTTGATGTGGCTATCGAGCCATCTCTGGCATTGTGGGATATGGCTGCCCTAGACATTATTGTTCGTGAAGCGGGTGGAACATTTACAAACACTGCAGGTCAGAACGGACCTTTTGGTGGAAGTGGTGTTTCAACAAATGGCGTCCTGCATAACGCAGTAATCAATGGCTTGAATCCGTAGTAGACACAGAAGAAGAGAGCGACGATGAGTACAGAGGCAGGCAAGACACAGGTCAGCAAGACACCGCTTGAACCAACAACTTTGTCGGTGCAAGGAATGACTTGTTCTTCGTGCGTGAACTCTGTTGAAAAAGCGCTTAATAGTGTTGAAGGCGTTAGCGCAACAATCAACTTTGCCACCGAAACTGCACATATTTTGGCACCTGCTGAAATCACTGCGAAAGATTTAATCAAGATTGTAGAAAAGGCTGGCTATTCAGCATCACTGTTAGTTGATGCTCAATCAGTAGCTTTACACAGCAAGAAATCTGCCCGCGCTTTCTTCTTTGCAGCAATTTTTGCAATTCCAGCAGTTGCACTTTCTATGGTCATGAGTTGGCACCACCAGGTAGATATGTGGATTCATGATCAATTAGATACCGCCGGTTTGCCACATCCTTTGTATTCACCAACTGCATGGTTAGTCATTGCACTCAGCGCACCCGTAGTTCTAATTGTTGCTTACCCAATTCATCGGGCCGCACTAAGAAATCTGAAGCATCCAACTATGGATAACTTGATTTCAATGGGATCGTTAGCTGCCTTTGGTTGGTCGATTTATGCTAACTCAACTGGTGCTGGCGATGTTTACACCGAAGTTGCCGCGGGCGTTATCTTCTTTGTAATCCTTGGTCGCTACTTAGAAACTCGCGCAAAGGCTAAGGCAAGTAGCGCGCTATCTTCTCTGCTTGCTTTAGGCAGTAAAGAAGTTACGATTGTTCGCGGGGGATTCCCGCTAATTGTTCCTATTGAGCAACTACAAATTGGTGATGAATTTGAAGTACGCCCAGGTGATCGCGTTGCAACAGACGGAATTGTTGTTAAGGGTGAAAGCGCAGTTGATAATTCAATGCTTACCGGTGAGACCAAGCCAGTAGATGTCGGCCCGGGATCTTCTGTCATTGGCGCATCCGTAAATCACAATGGACGTTTGATTGTTCGCGCAACGCGCGTTGGAAGCGATACCGAACTTGCACGAATCACTGCAATGGTCATCAGCGCGCAAGGGACTAAAGCACCAATTCAACGTCTTGCAGATCGTATCAGCGCAGTTTTTGTTCCAATCGTTACAGTTCTTGCAATTGCAACCTTTGCCGGTTGGTACTACACGGGTGCAACACTTACCGAATCAATTTCTATTGCCATTACTGTTCTGGTGATCGCTTGCCCATGCGCACTTGGTTTAGCTACACCTGTTGCATTATTGGTGGCATCTGGACGGGGCGCAGCGCGTGGAATTGTTTTACGTGAACCCCGAGTCCTAGAAGTTGCACGCAAAGTTGACGTCGTTGTTTTTGATAAGACCGGCACGCTTACCGAAGGCGTCATGCTTGTTCAGGAAGCAACTATTTCAACTGCAGCTGGTGCGGTTTTAGGTCGCTCCTTTGCTGACATTGTTACCCCTGAACACATAATTGCTTCAGCGCAAGCGATTGAATCCTTAAACAATCACCCAGTAGCTCTTTCAATTACTAGATACGCACTTGGTCAGAGCGCAGCAAAGTCTGCAATTCCAAATAGCGCTAGACCAACGTATGCGGTTTCAGATTTTTCTGTCACACCTGGAGCAGGTGCTGCAGGACGTGTATCAATTTTGTCGCAGTCACCAGTTGTACTTATCGGTTCTCCTGCAGCGGTGGCACATAGTTCGACTGAATTTCATCCAGAGATAAAAGCTGCAGTCGAGCGCGGACAAGCCGCCGGTTTAACTGTTGCTGTACTTGCTTGGGATGGCGTTGCAGTTGCTGTTTTTGCAGTCGGTGATCAACTAAAAAGTGATGCTGCACAAACTGTCTCTGATCTTAAAAATATGGGAATCACACCTTGGCTTGTAACGGGTGATAGTTCTGAGGTTGCAGCAACAGTTTCATCAACCGTTGGAATCGATGCAGCACACGTAGTTTCACATGCTTTGCCTGAAACCAAACTAGAAATCGTAGAGCGGTTAAAGAGTGAAGGTCACACCGTATTGATGATTGGCGATGGCATTAATGATGCGGCTGCACTGACGGCTGCAAACCTTTCAATGGCCATGGGTACCGGAACAGACACAGCAATCAATAGTGCTGACATAACTTTGATGAATACTGGCTTAGGAAGCGTTGTCTCAGCATTGAAACTGTCCACAAAGACTTTAAAAATCATTCGCCTGAATATGGGGTGGGCCTTTGTCTACAACATTATTGGCTTGCCGATCGCAGCAACTGGCCTGCTAACGCCGTTGTACGCCGCAGCTGCCATGGCCGCAAGTAGCGTGCTGGTTGTTACTAACTCACTTCGTATCAAGTAATTCTCAAGCGCTGTGTAATCCGATGCCCCTGTAATTTTTAAGCACGGTGACAAGCAAAAAGGGCCCTCTATGAGGACCCTTTTTTACTTTTGTTTCTAGTAGCGGGGGCAGGATTTGAACCTACGACCTCTGGGTTATGAGCCCAGCGAGCTACCGAGCTGCTCCACCCCGCGTCGGTAGTGCAATCTTATGCGCACCAATAGATAAAGACCAAATCCATGCGATTGCCCGCATGAACTTGGCCTTTATCTTTCTAGTTATTTACTTTTTGTTTTGCGCATTGATCGCTGCATCAAGTGCAGACTTCAATCGCTTTTGTGCTCTGTCATATGCTGCAAAATCTCCCTTTGCAAGTGCGGCAAGACCATCTGCATATGCCTGCTTTGCACTAGCAAGTGAATTTGCAAGTGAAGAGTTTGTTGTTGTTCCACCAGTTGTTGTTCCACCAGTAGTACCACCTGCAGCTGTTCCGGAGTTTCCACCGAATACCTGATCAAGTGCGCCCTTTAATGTGTCGTCATATCCAATTTGATCTCCGAAGGAAACAAGCACCTTCTGTAGCAATGGATATGCAGCGGTGTTTGAAGTCGCCTTTACATATACAGGTTGTACGTACAGCAGACCTCCACCAACTGGAAGTGTCAACAGATTTCCAAGTACAACATCAGAACCACCACGACGAAGTAGTGACAAAGAGTTTGCAACTTCAGGTTTTGCTTCGAAGTTAGAAGCTACCTGCGACGGACCTGCGATATTTGTATTACGTGGTAACTGCAGAACAGTCATCTTTCCGTAATCAGGACCTGGGTCAGAGTTGACAACAGCAAATGCTGAAAGGTTTTCACGACCACCACGTGGAACGAATGGAGTAGTCAATGAGAATGTAGGCTTTTTGGAACCTGGCATTTGCAGTGTTAAGTAGTAAGGAGGTTGCGCAGATGCGTTGGCTCCAAATGTTGATGGGTCACGCGGTACGCGCCAGAAATCCTGACCACCATAGAAAGCTTCTGCAGTCTTTACGTGATACGAGCTAAGGATGTCACGTTGAACTCTGAAGAGGTCTTCTGGGTAGCGGATGTGCTCTAGCAACTGCGCAGAGATTTCACTCTTTGGCTTAACAGAATTTGGGAATGCCTTAGTCCAGGTCTTTAGAACTGGATCCTTTTCATCCCATTGGTACAAAGTAACTGTTCCGTTGTAGGCATCGACTGTTGCCTTTACTGAGTTACGGATGTAATTCACACTCTGATTACGCTGTACCGCTACCGCTGCAGAGTTAGTTGTTAGCGCATCTGCAGTTGCGTTAGACAACACAGTCTGGCGTGCATATGGGTAGCCAGCACTTGTTGTGTAGCCATCGATAATCCAAATGATCTTTCCATCAACCAAAGCTGGATATGGATCTCCATCAAGAGTTAACCATGGTGCAACCTTTGCAACACGATCACGAGGATTACGTTCAAAGAGAATCTTTGAATCCTTGTTGATCAAGTTTGAAAGAAGAATTCTCTGCTCCTGATACTTCAGAGCAAAAACTGCCTTGTTAAGTAGAGATCCAACTGGAACGCCACCTGAACCTGTGTAGGTGTAGTTACGTTGTCCATTTGGTGATGTGTCATCTGGATAGTCAAACTCGACTGGATTGTCAGTCTTTACTCCACCGATGATTGAGTAATCAGGAACATTCTCACCAAAGTAAACACGTGGCTCAAACTTTCCTAGCGCACCTGTTGGTGGAAGATTTCCAACTGTAAAGGAAGGCTTTCCATCAGCATCTCGTTCATTTCCATAAGCTGCAACGAAACCGAAACCATGTGTGTATACAAGGTGGTCGTTGATCCAGTTACGAGATGGGTTTCCTGCAATGTTTAGTTCACGAACTGCAACAACCACATCGCGCTTTACTCCATTGACGGTGTAACGATCGATATCTAATGACTCTGGAAAGCTGTAGTACGGACGAATCTGCTGAAGTTGTCTAAATGTTGCTGATAAAACATTTGGATCCATCAAACGAATATTGGCAATAGTTGCCGCATCATCTGCAAGCTGACCAGTGTTTGTTGAATCAGTTGCTTGATAATCCTTCATCGTCACATTGTCTAAACCATATGCAGCACGGGTTGCATCAATGTTGCGTTGGATAAATGGAGCTTCCTTAGAAGACTCACTTGGCTTTACCTGGAACTGCTGAATCGCACCTGGATATAGCCCTGCGATCAGAACTGAAGAAACAACCAACAACGCTGTTCCTGCAGCAGGTAGTACCCATGAGCGACGAACAATGTTTGCAAAGAATAGAAGCGAACAAACAATTGCAATTCCAGCAAGAATTGCCTTAGCCGGCAAAACTGCGTTTACATCAGTATATGTAAGTCCAGTGATCAAGCGGCTTTCTTTTAGCGCCAATGCGTAGCGATCAAACCAGTAAGCAACCGCCTTGAGCAGAACAACCAGTCCAAGTAGTACTGAAAGCTGAACGCGAGCTGCAACTGTTGTGCGATCTTCTGGAACTTGTAAACGAATTCCGCCGTAAAGATAGTGCACGGCCACTGATGCGAGGATTGCAAGAATTGCAGTTGAGATTCCCCATGAAATCAAGGTCTGCCAGAAAGGTAGACGGAATGCAAAGAATGAAATGTCCATGTTGAACTGAGGATCTTTGACACCAAATGGAGTTGAGTTTCTAAAGAGCAACCAAGTACTCCACATTTGTGATCCAGCAGTTCCTGCGAAGTAGAACAAAGCAATGCTTAAACCAATAATGATTGGGCGACGAATCGGTTCAACTTGTGAACGGTAACGTTCCAAGTTGTCTGCCTCTACTGTCACCGGCACATACAGCGGGCGACGCTTGTAAGCCAACAGCACATTGAAAATAACAATGGCAGAAGTCAATAAACCTGAAACAACAAAGAGTGTTGCCTTAGTTGTCAGAATTGTTGACCATGTATTTGTGAAGTTAACTGATTTAAACCACAACCAATCTGCGTAGAAGCCGCTTAGTGCTGTGAAGAGGACACCGATGGCTACAAGAATTCCAATTGTTATTGCTAGTGGACTCTTGCCGCCTTTGAATTGGAAGGCTGGGCGTTGAAACTGAGGGTTATTCGTCATGGGCCAAAGTTATCGCAACGCGAATTACCCCACCAATTCGAAGCCACCATTGGGCGGTTTCCAAGGTTAATACTTGCTGAGAATCAACCCGCTGAGCGCGCTAAGTAGTTAATTGCTTGGGCCAGCGTGGCTACGGTTACAACCTTGATGCCTTTAGGGATATTACTGATCTCTTCGGCGTTATCAACTGGTGCAAAGAAAATAGTAGCTCCGACTTTGCGGGCTGACATGATTTTTTCATTGATACCACCAATTGGACCAACGATGCCGCGGGCCGTGATTGTTCCAGTGCCTGCAATATGACGCTTTTGTAGCAAGTCTTTTTCGGTTAACAACTCAACTAGACCAATTGAAAAAACTAGTCCTCCACTTGGTCCACCGGTTTCGCCAGTCTTAAAGGAAATCTTCTTTGCATCAAGTTGATTAGCGCGGTCAACACCTTGTGATTTTGTGTCAGCCATAATTTGTGGATGTGATTGCAAGTAATTAACCGCAGCAATTATCGCCGTGTCTTGCGACTTCACCATGTCAGCCTTGGCTTGCTTGCTCTCTTCTTCGGTCGAAGTCCCAGGTGGATAAATTGCAGATTTTGGATACACAGCGCGATTGCCACTGATCCATGAGTACACAAGTTCTGGTCCAAAAATCCACGCATCTGGATTTGTAACTCTGATCGACATCAGATCAACGCGACCTGATGCAGGGTAATTTGTTAAATCTTTGATTGTGATGACACCTTTAAAAATGTTTTGTGCTTCACCCGGCAAGACAATTGCAAAAGGCAATGGGGCAAGAGTTGCAAGAGCAAAAAAGATTCCTAAAGTTGCCTTAGCCAAACGTGGCAGTTTTGAGAATCGCATCATCTTTGGGTCAATTTATTTCGCACTAGCTAAAGCGTGACCTATTTTGAAGACCCGGAATCATTTTCAGCATCACGTGCTTGGGAATCGCGGAGAGAATCCTGAAAACGCTGAAATTGCCCCACTGAACGTTGCGTTTCTTGCTGAAATTTTCCTTCAAACTTTGTAACCCACAGTACATATCCGAGCGCACCGATAAGTCCAGCCGCGGGAACTACCCACCAGATTAATGCTGCGAAAGCGTTGGACATGAGCCCAGCCTACTGGTTGCAACTGCCCAGCGCTGACCGTAAAACGTGTTGGAATAGAAAAGGGTGCGAAGTTGTTCTAACACTGGGAGGATTGATCCATGACACCTTTTGGCTTCACACCAGGAAATTCAGATGACTCAAACGAGCCAGTTGATTTTGCTGCGATGATGCAACAGATGCAACAACAGATTCAAGAACAGTTCTCAAAGCTTGGAATCAACGCTTCGGGTTTTGGCGGCTCGACTGAAGCTTTACCAAAAAACCTTGTTCGCGATACCGCCAAGAAGTTTGCTACCGCTCAGGGCTCAGCACCAATTGGCGCAAACGATGTTTCCGAAGTCGAGCAAGCAATTTCTATCGCAGAGTTGTGGCTTAACGATGCAACTTTTTTCCCGCAAACCCCAAACTCGGGAAGTGTTGCCTTAGCTCGAACTGATTGGGTCGATACAACGTTGACTGGTTGGCAAACAACTGTTGAGCCACTTGCAATCGGTTTGTCATCTGCAATCGGTGAATTACTCAATCAAGCACAGGGTGAAAGTGATTCATCCGAGAATCCTTTTGGCCAAGGCAATATGCAGATCCCAATCGGAATGATTTCAGCGTTACTCAACTCTTTTATTGGCTCACTAGTTGCTACACAGCTCGGTCAAGCTATCGGTGGATTATCTGGCAAGGTCACCGGCGCTCATGATGTTGGCTTACCGTTGATTGACGGGGCTTATCCAACCCTTGTCCCGCAAAACATTAGGCAATGGGCAACAGATCTTGATATTCCTATGGATGAAGTCCGCATATTTCATGCATTGCGTGAAGCTGCAATTGCACGGTTGTTTGCCCACAATCCATGGCTAGTGTCATACATCCGCACCGCAATCACCGATTACGGCAAGGGGATCAACATTGATATGGATGCGATTCAGGAGCAAGCACAGCAAGCACTTGAATCAGGTAACGGTTTTGATCCCACAAACCCAGAGAGTTTGAATATCGCGCTCAACAATGGAATTTTCACACCACAAGAAACTCCGGCGCAGCGCGCAGCACTTACAAAACTAGAAACCGTTCTTGCATTAATTGATGGCTGGAGCGAAGAAGTTGTTGCACTTGCTGCCGGGGATCGACTTCCAAATATTGGTGCGCTGCAAGAAACGCTACGCAGAGGTCGAGCAACATCTGCACCAGCACAACAACTCTTTTCATCACTTTTTGGTTTGCAAGTTTCACCACGACTTGCACGTGAAGCATCTGCATTCTGGAAACAAGTTCGTGAAATCAAAGATGTTGAAGCGCGAGATCGAATTTGGAGCGGAATTCTTCCAACCGCCGATGATTTGTTAACACCTGAGAGCTTTCTGAAGAGTTTAGAAGTTCCAGATGATCTATCGGGGTTGCTCTAGATTTCTTGATTAAAAGACAGGTTTTCGATTTACGGCTAGTGGCATCTATTTATGGTCGATGAGCTTCACAGGTTAAGTTTTTTGGCTTAATCAAGGTGAGCTAATGAATCAACCTCATCAAACTTTGCCCACAAATAGAAAAGCGAACTCCCCGGTCACTTGCTCTAAATCAGCCTTCCCCTTGCTGATGTAGAACTGTTATCCGAGGAGTTCGTAGTCGTAAAGTAAGTCTTTCTTAGCGGTTTATCAAATGAGAACCACGTTGACAAAGGGCAATTTTCTCCGATAGTGAAGATTTCCGGACGCATCATTTGGAAAAGAAATCGCGGCATCCATTACCCAATCTCTCAAGGTTTAGTTGAGAGATGACTTACTATTTTTCGGTGACCATTTACCAAGATCCAGTGCAAGGGGACGGGAGCGAAAATTCGCACGCCTTTGTGGAACAGACCTTGGATGGCGAAACTTTGCCAGGTATCTCAGAGGGCGAGATTGTTGTCATCAGATCAACTCGTCGAAAGAAAAATATCTCGGCTTATCGCCAAGGTGGTCGCATCGTGGTTTCGATTCCGGCCCGTATGAGCAAAGCTGATGAGCGAGAGATGGTTCCTCACATGGTTGCCAAGATCCGCGCTCAAGAGGCCGCGGCGACCATGAGCGAGGAAACCTTGCACATTCGAGTCGATGAGCTGCTGACCGAGCTGGCTCCGGAGATCACCTTGCGCCCATCGGCCATCACCTGGCGCGGGATGCGCGAGCGCTGGGGTTCATGCACCGGCACGGACCGAACAATCAGGATCTCAGACCGGCTCAAGGGTGCTCCCGAGTATGTGGTCGACTATGTCCTCTTCCATGAAGCAATCCACCTGCAGTACTTCGACCATGGACCCGAATTCAAGGCGCTGTTGGCCAGATTCCCGCTCGAGGCCCAGGCTGAGGCGTATTTGAGCGGGTATGAGGCGGCCGAGAACGCTCTGACCGCCCCAGAAGCTCTAAAAAAACTCCTGAATAAAGAGGGTTAGTTAGGCGCGTTTGAGCGTGTTGGCGAGTAATCTCGTACACAACGCCTGCCCCATACGGGGAGCATCCCAATGGGATCGCACGCGTCGATAGGAGGAAAAGAATGACAGCAGAGACATACAAAGGTGACGCTTACTGCGTTAAGTGCAAAGAGAAGCGTGAATTCGAGGGAACCGTAAAGGTCTCAGACTCTGGTCGTCGCATGGCACAAGGCATCTGCCCAGTGTGTGGCACCAAGGTCAATCGCATCCTTGGCAAAGCACAGTAATTAAATTTCGTTTCGAGTAAGTGAGCTCGATTTCACTTACGAACGTCTAGCGTTACGAAAGACCCCCCACTATTTCGGTGCGGGGGTCTTTTGCTTACCACCCATCTATTTCCCTAACTTCGTTTTTCTCTATTTCTCTAACTTCATTTTTCTCGTATCTGAGTATCTCCAAGACTTCTCTTAGTAATTAAAGCGTGAGGCCCTCCACAGATTTGAAGCCCTCTGATCCCTAGTGCGCTCGCAATCACCATGGTTTGCCCATGACCACATTCAATGAAAAACATTTGCATACAAAGGGACTACTGACGCTGGATCAAGAGGGCGACCAGGTCCAGCCAGTGCAACCAGTGAAAACTCGCCGGAAGTACATCCGTGGATCACGGCCTGCGCGAGTGACCAAGATTTCAATTGAGCAATTCAATTCTGAGATTACAACCGATCCTAAACCGCGGCTAAAAACAGGAGTACAGATAAGTGTCCCGATGGCTGAGGTGGAAAAGTCTTTGATAATTGCTACCGCTCATCGAGCAATTACGATTCACCATCCTGGTGCTCGTGCGATCATCGCAAAATTTGATGGAGAACATAGTGCTCATCAAATCAGTGATGAAGTAAATGCTCCTATCGAAGTAGTTGAGCATGTAATTGTTGAATTGCTAGATGCCCAGTTAGTTGACATTAGTAAATCTAAAGTTAAGTTGCATAACCGTTTTCAATCTCATATTGCACAAAGAGCATTACATACTGAAGATCAAAGTAATGATGCCTCCTATCGACAACTTCAACAACGAATGGTTTCTGAACTAAGTCAGACCACATGGGTCAAAGGCGTGATCGACGGAGGTGTAGAGCTCTTGTCTGCGCGACAAAGTTTCGGTGTAGAAATTTATGGCAGCAATCGAATTGCAACACTTATCTACAACGGTTTGCTGGCAAGTGGAGTCACAAACACCCGATTTTCAATCACTTCAAGACGTGCTCAGGCTTCAATTGGTGATTTAGATTTAGGAACAGGAATTCTTAGAACTACTGATTATGGATTGAATTATGTGGCGCGGATGGAAGAGTTGGCTCGCGAATGGTCCCTATTCCCAACACCATCAAAAAATGTAAAGGGGAGCATAGATGTTCTGATTCCGGAGAGAAATCTTCGCATCGTAATTGGACAATATCCTACTGAATTAATTGAACAGCTCATGCGCGATGACATGGATCATTTCTTTGTTGGCCAGATTGTTGGTGGTGCAGCCTTATGTGGCCCACTAGTTCTACCAGCAAAAACTCCATGCAAAAACTGCATTGAAATTGGCGTTAGCGAGCGGTACGGAATAGATGAACTAGAACCTTTGATTTCTCATTGTGATGAGCTTCCGGTCTCAGTTGGGTATCAAGTTGCTGGTGTTGCTACGCAAGCGGTTCTTCAATTGATCGATACAGGATTTAGCGAGTTCATAGGGTCGCAGTTGACTTTCGATTACTTATCACCAGCCCCTGGAGCGCTTACACGTTTTGCTCGTCATCCAAAGTGTCCTTGCCAGTGGAAGTGAATGTGAAGTATCCACAGGTTAGTCGGTTTCTCGAAGTGCAATTTTTTTAGGAAAGAAAATATCAATCAAATCTGGAGTCAAGTAAATCAACAATCCTGCAACTACACTGAAAGAGGAAAAAATGAGCAAACTCTTAGAACGAGCATTTGTGGCCGAATTAAACTTTCGTCTAAAACTTACATCAATCCAGCATAACTTTTTTGCACGCCTTAAAGATGATCGTGGAGATGTTCCTGGATGGGTGCTAGTCGTTTTGATGACAACTGGACTTGTCACAGCAATTTGGACTATTGCAGCTCCACGCCTAACAGCAATTCTGAAGAATTCACTTGATTCTATGAATGGCATTCGTTAAGTGTTTTCGCGCCTTCGAGGCCACTGGCTACGCGAGGATGGAAATGTTGAAAGTGCCTTAGTTCTAATACCCGTGCTCTTTCTTTTCCTTATCGGAGCTCAAATAATTGCCGCAACAAATTTGCGCAATGCAGATTTAGCGATGGCCCAAGGCGATGCGGCAGAGCGGGCAATATCCCAACAATTTCATGCCGATGATGAAGTTCTAGAGATCGGTGGTGGGATTGAAAAAATCCGTGTCCTAATCACCCATCGTTCGCACAGTGTTTTGCAATTGGTTCCAGGGCTGATTGAAATATTTGGTGGAGCTCCCAAGACGCAAGTTGTGGGCATCTCCGTAATCGAGCGAATCAATGAGTGATGGATCAAGCCATCCAACGCGTCAGATGCCCTCTGTGTGGCAAAAATTAGCAAGGCATGCACGCCGTGAAGATGGGGGAGCAATTGTTGAGTTTGTCGTATTAGCGATTCCACTGTTTATTCCAATATTCATTTATCTAAATAGTTTTTCATCCATAAGTGCCAATGAGGTGATTGCTCGGTCCATGGCTCGTGAAGTTCTCAGAGTGTATGTACTTAGTGCAAACGATGGTGCCGCGCGAAATCTATCCAGTAAAGCTACTCATCTTTTGGCGCAACAGTGGAATCTAAGTCCGAGCGAAATGGCTAGTTTGCGCACTCAAATGGATTGCTCGCACTTTCCATGCCTAACCGCAAATGGCCGAATCAAGTTAACAATTTCATTCATCGATGATCAAACCCAACGAGAGGTATCAGCAAGTGCGCAAGAGCACCTCAGCCCGTGGCTTTAATCTGTTACAGATACTTAAGTCCGAAACCGGATCAATATCGGTGATTGTGATCGGCTTATTCATGATCACAGTTGCTTCCCTAATGGTAATGACGGATGTCTCATCAATAATTGTTGCAAAAAGATCCTTGGTGCAGGCAACAGAGGCTGCTGCGCAAAGAGGAGTTCATGCTCTCGATAAGAGTAAGTATTACCAAGGCAAAGGAAATGTATTCACTGTGCCTATGGCTATTGCAACACAAAGAGCACATCCAGTTATTCCAATTGATTGCACCAGAGGAGGGATCGAAGTTCTACTTGAACTTAACTCATGGAGCAATGACGAGAGCGATATGAAGTGGCACCAATTGAAAGGAATTGAGTTAACAAATTTTGATTGTGATGGCTCTTCTTTAGAAATTAGTACACGATCTGAGATGAAACTTCCTTTCCAAGTTCCACTCTCTAGAACAAATTCAGTGTTTTTGACCGCCTCGGCGGGTGCAACAAACAAAGTTCAAGAGGGGTTCTACTTATTTGGATTTAGGCTTGGCTGATAGAAGTTGCTACTTGTTTGGAAGTTAGCCGAACTGACAAAAGGTTTGCACACCAACTGCGATGGATGAATCTCAGATTGCTTAGTTTTCTCCCATGAAATTGCGGCATTCGCATGCACATCAGCGTTTGGCTATCCTTAACCCATGGCCGCACGCGAATATCAATTAGAGATCGATGCGGTTGATGCGACCCTTATTTCAATTGAAAAGGTTTTGGACCTACCCAAGTTGCGCAAGCAGGCAGAAGAACTTGAGGTAGAAGCGGGTGTTCCTAATCTTTGGGACGACCCAGAGGCTGCACAAAAGATCACTAGTCGCTTATCTCGCGTGCAATCAGAGATCGCAAAGTTATCGGGGCTGCGCCAACGCGTTGAAGACTTGCCAATCCTTTTTGAATTAGCCGCCGGTGAACCTGGCGGGATTCAAGATGCTGAGAAAGAGTTGGATGCCGTTAAGAAATCTGTCAGCGAACTTGAAGTTCAAACCTTGCTAAACGGTGAATACGATGATCGCGACGCATTGATAACCATTCGTTCAGAAGCCGGTGGTGTTGAAGCTGCGGACTGGGCTGAAATGATCATGCGAATGTATTTGCGTTACTGCGAGCGCCACTCATTCAAGGTGGATGTTCTTGAAACTTCTTATGCAGAAGAGGCAGGAATCAAATCAACAACATTTAAAGTTTCAGCACCGTATGCATATGGAACTTTGTCTGTGGAGCAGGGAACACATCGATTAGTTCGTATTTCACCATTTGATAGCCAAAGCCGCCGCCACACTTCATTTGCTGGTGTTGAAGTAGTTCCAGTTGTTGAACAAAGTGATCATATTGAAATTGATGAAAAAGAGATTCGGGTTGATGTGTATCGTTCATCTGGCCCAGGTGGACAAGGTGTGAATACAACTGATTCCGCGGTCCGCTTAACGCATATTCCAACGGGGATTGTGGTCTCTTGCCAAAATGAACGCTCTCAGATTCAAAACAAAGCAACAGCTATGGCTGTGTTGCAATCAAAGCTTCTAGAACGTCGTCGCCAAGAAGAGCAAGCAAAGATCAATGCGCTAAAGGGCGATAATTCGGGTTCTTGGGGAAATCAGATGCGTTCATATGTTTTGGCCCCGTATCAAATGGTCAAGGACCTGCGCACCGATTATGAAACAGGAAACACATCGGCAGTATTAAATGGTGAAATCGATGAGTTCATCGAAGCTGGAATTCGCTGGCGCCGTAGTTCGTAAACTATTTTCTCGATAAGCAATTGCTCGAAATCCTGGGTCTGACCATTGTCATGTAACTTTAAGGAATCGAACAGTTGAGACAAAGATACGATTTCTTGCAATTCTTACCTTCAAAAATTATCGTGAGGCGTGATTTTCGAGCAATCTCACACTTTTCTCACGCTTAAAGACCCGCGACATCCAAGGATTTCAGCCCCTCTTCCTTAAACTAAGCGCAGGTCGAAGGTGGTTCCCCTAACTCCACCCCGCAGATGCAATGGGAGATTCAATGATTCGCTTTGAGAATGTCACCAAGATTTATCCAGGTCAGGAGCGCCCAGCTCTTGATTCTGTAAATCTTGAAATTGTTAAGGGCGAGTTTGTTTTCCTTGTGGGTCTTTCAGGTTCAGGTAAGTCAACTTTCTTGCGTTTAGTACTTCGCGAAGAGCGCCCAACATCTGGTGCAATCCATGTTGCCGGCAAAGATTTGGGCACATTGTCCAAGCACAAAGTCCCAGAGCTTCGTCGTTCGGTAGGAACTGTTTTCCAAGATTTCCGCTTACTGCCAAATAAGACAATTTCAGAAAACGTTGCATTTACTTTGCACGTTCTTGGATATTCACAAAAAGAGATAAACCGCGAAGTTCCAGAGGTTTTGGAACTAGTTGGCTTGGAAGATAAGGGCGATCGCTTGCCTTCAGAGATTTCAGGTGGAGAGCAACAGCGTGTGGCAATTGCGCGCGCATATGTGAGCCGCCCACCAATTCTTATTGCCGATGAGCCAACAGGAAACCTTGACCCAGCAACTTCTGTGGGAATCATGAAGTTACTTGACCGCATTAATCGCGAAGGCACAACAGTTTTGATGGCTACACACGATGCTGGCATCGTGGATCAGATGCGCAAGCGCGTTATCGAACTAGATGGTGGACATGTAATCCGCGATCAGGTTCGTGGTGTTTACGGGTATACGGGTTAAGGGCAGGGAGAGAGAACATGCGCGCACGGTTTCTTCTAAGTGAGGTCCGAATTGGACTTCGACGTAACTTAACTATGACCTTTGCTGTTGTTGTGACGACAGCGATCTCGTTGTCATTGCTTGGTATTGGTCTTCTTTCAAATGCCCAGGTCGGTGCGATGAAGGATTATTGGTATGACAAGATCGAAGTTTCAGTATTTCTTTGCGGAAATCTTTCTGATTCCTCTTCTTGTGCGGCAGGTGCGGTAAGTGCCGATCAACGTTTAGCAATTCAGCAGGATCTGCAAGAGATGAGCGTTGTAGATAGCGTCTTCTATGAATCACAATCACAAGCATTTGTTCGCTTCCAGGAGCGTTTCAAGGATTCAGCGATTGCACAAAATGTGACTGCAGATCAACTTCCGGAATCATTCCGCGTCAAGCTGAAGGATCCAGAACAATTTGCGGTGATTGTCAGCGCATTTAGCGGTCGCCCGGGTGTTGATGTTGTGCAAGATCAACGGGCAATTCTTGAGAAGTTCTTCCAGTTATTGGCCGTTCTTCGAAATGGCGCATTAGCAGTTGGTTTTGCTTCAGTTCTTACTGCAGCACTATTGATTTCTAACACTTTACGTATCGCAGCCTTTAACCGTCGCCGCGAAACCGGTGTAATGAAACTTGTTGGTGCATCATCGTGGTCAATCCAACTTCCATTCTTGCTCGAAGGTGTTATCTCCGCCGTGATCGGTTGGGGATTAGCAACTGGATTGCTGGCAGGATTAAAGACTGTTGTTGATTCCAATATTGCACCTCTTCTGTCCTTCACTAACTTCTTTGGATGGCGCGAAGTCTGGGTTTCATCGGCGTATTTACTTGCAACAGGCTTGGTCGTTTCAATTCTGGCCTCTGTGATTACGCTTCGCCGCTACCTTAAGGTTTAATTAACTTATTGAGGGGTGGTGATGCGGCATGGTTAAAGAGATAGGCCGCAAGGTCATTGCTCAAAACAAGAAGGCCCGTCACGACTACGCAATTTCTGATGTTCTTGAGTGCGGATTAGTGCTGACCGGCACTGAAGTTAAATCACTTCGCGCAGGACGTGCATCCCTCATTGATGGTTTTGCCATGATCAATGATGGCGAATTGTGGTTGATGGGTGTACATATTCCTGAATACACCGAAGGAACATGGACCAATCACACGCCACGTCGGGATAGAAAACTACTTGTTCACAAACAAGAATTGCGCAAGCTAATGGGAAAACTCAAGGATTCAGGCACAACGTTGGTTCCGCTTCAACTGTATTTCAAGGATGGAAAAGCCAAGGTTGAAATCGCTGTCGCCAAGGGTAAAAAGGCGCATGACAAGCGTGAAGCGATTAAAGAGCGCGAGGCAGACCGTGAAGTTTCACGCGTTGTTTCCCGCTCCCTAAGCGGTAAAGCTTCACGGGCAGCATCCAAATACGAGGATTAACGCTTTCCTGCTTCTCTGATTTACACTTTACCTACCGCCGCTTCGATACCTCAATTTTTGAGGCACAGTCGCGACGGCGCAGAAAATTGACAATTAAATAGGGAAAAGAAATACGTTTCTTTTTCTCCAAGTAGTAAGTGTGAAAGCACTTTAAATCTTGGGGGTGAACGGTCTCGACTTTGGATGTTGAGCCAGGGGAAGCGGGCCGAGGAAGCCGGAATGATCTCGTAAACCAATAATCCGTGCAAAAAATAACTGCAGACCTTAAAAAGTCTGATTTCGAACTAGCTGCATAAGCAGTTCAAATCCGTTAGCCCAGGTGCCGCTCTCGACCTGGAATCTAGCGTCGACTAGGGGGCTTTTCACTTCATTGGTGTTGCAAACAATGATGGAGAACAGTTTTGCAACTGAGTTCGTCGAAGATAGGTGTGTAAAAACTTCGGGACTGAGAAAGCGTTAATCACACTACGCCCGTAGAAGCCCTGTTTTAATACCGAAGGACCCGGGTTCGATTCCCGGCACCTCCACTTGTTTGTTTAGTGCTGGCCTTCTGGGCCATGACCATCATTACCCGATGAGCGACCATTTTTTCGAGATATACCAAATTTACTGAACAGGTTACTCATCATGAAGAACTCCGGAAAATACTCACGTCGCAATCCGATGTAACAGGTGACGACCGCGAAGAGTCCAATTAAACGTGGAATAAGCGGAAATCCTGTGATGAGTAAGAATTGAACACCTACCAAATTTCCACAAGCTATAAGAAGTAAGTGAATGAATTTTCTAAGTAGATTCAGTAGGACGATAGCTAGTGAAGCCTTCGTCTCTACGCGAGACTTGACAAATTGTGAAGACAAAGCAATCGATAGGGGACCAGCAAGAACTGCGATCAGGAAGAGAATTGTGACAACAAGTGCCAATGACTCCATTTATCTACCCCAATCAGTTCTAATAGCTGCAAATAGAACCATATCTTCTCGCGTTCCATCATCTTGGCAACATGCATCTCTCAATATTCCTTCTTGCATGTAACCAGCATTTTTCAGAACCTTTAATGAAGGAACATTGGATGCAACAACTAAAGCTTCAATACGGTGGAAACCAATACTCTCAAAACCGTATTCAGTAAGTAAGCGTGTGGCAGCAGTTGCTACACCTTTGCCTCGCATATCTGCAGTTAACCAATAGCCAATTTCAGCTTTTCCAGAATCCAGATCAAGGGTATGAAATGACAGTGCACCGGCAAACTTTCCATCGTATTCAAGAACTAATTGCAGCTCAGTTCTCATAGTGAATCCATTAGGTGAGCGTTCACGAACATAGTGTTCGGCGTTAGCCATTTGGTAGTTTGCCGGTATCCGGGTGAACTTCGGAATCAATGGATCTTGGACACCCTCATACAACGGAACAATGTCTAGCTCTTCAGGCTTGCGAAGTGTGATCAACCCATACTGCAGAGTTGGAACTTCAGTTGGCCACCAGATCATTGGTGAAGTATCGCAGGTAATGGATTTCAGCAGTGCCCACGGGGAGTAGTGGTCAGGAAATCTCACACAGCTTCAAGGAATGGACGAGAAGGAACGAAAAAGGTTTTACCAGTGGGTGATTTCCATAGGCAAGAGCCATCAGGATTACTTTCAAGGCTCCAACCACCATGTGTTTTCATTCTGTGGTGACGTCGGCACAGCAATCCAAGATTTGCAGGATTTGTTTCGCCCCCTGTTTCCCAACTCTGCGCATGATCAATATCTGAACTCTGACCAGTTCGTCTACATCCAGGGAATCTGCAAATTCGATCACGCGCAAGTAGATAGTCAACTAGTTCTTGGGGCGGTGTGTATTTCTCTCTTCCAAAATCGAGGAGATTTCCAGTAGTTGGATCGCTAACAAATCGTTGCCAATTTCCATCTGCCGCTAAACGTCGGGCAACGGAGGCGGGAATCGCACCATATCCAGCAAGTTGTCCAGGATTTTCTGCCAGTCCCATCAAAGTCGGAAGATCAATTGCAACGCTAATTGTGATTGGACGTCGATGCGGCTGAACATCATGTGCCATTGAAGCTAATGCTTGTGAGGCGATAGCAGTTAATGCATCTGCCCGCTTCATGTCAGCAGAAAGTAAAGACCAATCAGCCGCGTCCTGCGCATCTTGCTTGAGAATGTAGGCCTCAATAGATTTCATGACGGTTTGAGCATCTTCTGCTGGCAAAATTGCGATTACTGTTGCCATTCCATCAACTTCTGGATAGCAGGTTACGCGTCGTGAATCTCGCGCACGATCAACTAACTCCTCGAAATCCTCAGGTGCAAGCTTTGCAATTGTTGTCTTGACCTTTGATGCAACTTGTCCTGGGGTATGAAACTCTGCATGTGCAAGTGCAGTCTGTTCTACACGGAAAACGGACTCTGGGCTTAAACCATTTTTAATGGCGGTAGCGGTTTCTCGTGCAATCACAGTTGCATGAGCGACCGAGATCTCACCAGTAGAAAGCGCGGAAATAGTGTTGGGCAGATGTCCTACTAATACACGTGCTACATCAATTCGACTTTGCGCAGTTGTTGGTGATAACCGTAATGCGGTTGCAACATCTTCGCGTTCTTCATCATCAACGCAGCCGAAAGTTCCACCATCTTCATCTGCATATTCGCCGGCAATGGCAACTAATGCCTCTTGCTTCAGCGCGCAGATCCAAGACTCTTGGCGATCAAGGGCGGATAAATAATCAATTCGTCCAGAAGCACTCAAGGAACGTGGATGGATCTGAATTAATTCCCCCAGAACTTTGTATCCAGGCTTTGCCTTGAGTAATTCGGCAACCTCAATATCGAGAATCTCTCGAGGAATACGAAGTGCGGTTGTCATGGATCGCACTATCGAGTGCGCTACCGACAAATTAAAAAGTTATTCACAACCCCGAATTCGAGGAACTGCTTTACAAGATTGAGCGTTTAACCCTCTTGTAAGTCAGTAGGTGCGCCGTGTACATCAAGAATTTGCTGCCCAGCAGGCTTGCCATCCCCACCTAACTTCGATCCTTCGCCACTTCGGTTGAGTGGTGTCTTTGGCTTGGCATCTTCCTTGTAAATTGCTGGAATTGATCCCAGTAAGCCCTTTTGGAAATCTTCAAATGCTTGCAAAACTTCGCGCTTGGTATTCATAACAAAGGGCCCCATCCAAGCAACAGGCTCTTTAATTGGTGCTCCACCAAGAATAAATAGTTCTAGCTCTGGAGAACGTGCTTCCTGCTGATTTGCAGCGCGAACAACAATGGTGTCGCCATCTGCAAAGACTGCTAACTGTCCTGCTTGAACCGGGCGTGCTTCATCGCCAACAAATCCAAATCCGCTCATTGCATATACAAGTGCGTTGTAATCCTTGCGCCATGGCAAACGTAATTCGGCGCCCGGTGCAACAGTTGCGTGCAACAAAGTAATTGGAGTTTGTGTTGATCCTGGACCAAAGTGACCATCAACTTCACCAGCAATAACGCGCAACAAAGTTCCACCATCGGCAGTTGTTAACAGCGCAACATCCTTTGCACGAACATCTTGGTATGCAGGAGCCGACCACTTCTTTGCCGCAGGCAAGTTAACCCACAACTGGAAACCATGGAACAAACCACCGGACATAACCAAACTCTCTGGGGGAGTTTCAATGTGCAGAATTCCAGCACCTGCTGTCATCCATTGTGTGTCGCCATTTGAAATTGTTCCGCCGCCACCGTTGTTATCTTGGTGATCAAAGATTCCATCAATAATGTAAGTAACGGTTTCAAAACCGCGGTGTGGATGCCAAGGAGTTCCCTTTGGTTCACCTGGTGCATATTCAACTTCACCCATTTCATCTAAGTGAATGAATGGATCAAGCTCTGCTAAATCAACACCAGCAAATGCGCGACGAACTGGGAAGCCTTCACCTTCAAAACCTTGCGGCGCAGTCGTAATGCTCTTTACCTTGCGTGCACGTGCACCAGGAAGTTCGCTTACGCGAGGCAATACGGTGATGTCGCTGACGGTTACAGCTGGCATTGGTCTCTCCTTAGTTCAGAGCCCAAGAGTAATTGAACTTTCAACTACCTGCAACCTGGAAATTACAGGGCTTTGAGCGCAGAAACGACTTTGGTTAAGGAAGCTTTGGCATCGCCAAATAGCAACATTGTCTTTGGATCGTACAAAAGCTCATTTTCAATACCAGCAAAACCTGGGCGCATAGAACGCTTCAAGAAGATGATGTTGGCGGCATTGTTAACTTCAAGAATTGGCATTCCATAAATTGGGCAACCTGGTGTGGTCTGTGCTGCTGGATTAACAACATCGTTTGCACCAATAACAATTGCCACATCTGTTTGGCCAAAGGTTGGATTAACTTCATCCATTTCAGCCAGTTGATCATAAGGAACATTTGCTTCGGCCAATAAAACGTTCATGTGTCCTGGCATACGACCTGCAACTGGGTGGATTCCGTAAGCAACATCGATGCCCTTTGAAATCATTAAGTCAGCTAGTTCGCGAACAGTGTGCTGTGCTTGTGCAACAGCTAAACCAAATCCAGGAACAATAACAACGCGTCGAGCGTAGTTAAGCAAGATAGCAACATCATCTGGAGAACCAGAACGAACTGGGCGTTCTTCACCAGCTGCAGCTACATCTTGAGGTTTTGCGGTAAAGGCACCGAACAAAGTTCCAAACAATGAACGACCCATTGCCTCTGCCATTAAGCGCGTCAAGATTGTTCCTGATGCACCAACAAGTGTTCCGGCAATGATCAATAGTGTTGAATCAAGTACATAACCACTTGCGGCAACAGTTAAACCAGTAAATGCGTTAAGCAATGAGATAACAATTGGAACATCCGCGCCACCAACTGGAAGCACGAATAGAACACCAAATAGCAAAGACAAACCAGCAAGAATCAGCAGTGGAGTTGTGCCTAGTGAGGTAACAACCCAGCCACCAACGCCTAGGACTGAAACCAGGGTTGCAGCGATGACAAAGCGGCCCGCTGGGAAAATTACGGGACGAGTGGTCATCAACTCTTGCAGCTTCATGAAGGTAATAATCGATCCGCTGAAGGAAACACATCCAACAATTACGGTAAAGACTGTAAAGATAACAACTGCAGTTGTGGCCTTATCGCCCAAATTTAAGTATTCAACAATGGCAACAAGTGCTGCTGCGCCACCACCCACACCATTAAAAAGTGCAACAAGTTGCGGCATCTGTGTCATCTGAACCTTGCGTGCTGCAGGAACTCCGATGATTAGACCAACAGCAATTGCACCAAGAATCCATCCAAGGTTATTTAGTGGAAGTGATGAACCTTCGTTGGCATAAAAGAAGACAACTAAAGTTGCAAGACCGGCGCCAAAGGCACCGATTAGATTTCCGCGGCGCGCAGTCTTTGGATGTGAAAGGCCTTTCAACGCAAGAATGAACGCGATACCTGCTGCAAGACCAATCAGGTCATAAACGGTGCGGCTCATTTTTTGTTTCCCTTGAACATTTCAAGCATTCGGTCGGTAACAACAAAACCGCCAACCATATTGATTGTTGCCAGAACAATCGCGGCAACCGAAAGACCAAGTTCTAAATTAGTTTCACTGTGATCAGCAACAATGATCGCACCGACCAGGATAACTCCGTGGATTGCGTTTGCGCCAGACATCAAAGGTGTGTGCAAAGTTGAAGACACCTTAGATACAACTTCGAAACCAACAAAGACTGACAGCACGAAGATCGAAACAATTGCCATTGGTTCCATTACTTTGCTCCTCTTCGCGCACCAGCGTGCGTTACCGCAGCACCATTGATGATTTCATCCTCGAAATCTAAGTTAAATGCCACCTTTTGATCATCCTTGGCCGGTGTTGTAAACAAAGACAAGAGATTGACGACATTTCGTGAATACAAGAATGATGCGTGGAATGGCAGCTGACTTGGCACATCTTTTCCGCCCCAAATGCGAACTCCACCTGATGTTTCAACAATTTCGCCCGGCTTTGATCCTTCAACATTGCCGCCAGTTTCTGCAGCTAGGTCAACGATGATTGTTCCTGGCGCCATTGCATCAACCATTTGCTGCGTCATTAAACGTGGAGCTTGTCGCCCAGGCACTGCAGCAGTTGTAATAACAACATGAGATTTTGCGATGTACGGCGTCAAAAGCTCGCGTTGCTTTGCGGCACGATCTTCAGTCATTTCGCGCGCGTAACCACCGGCTCCTTCTAACGCTTCAAGTTCAAGTTCAATAAATGTTGCACCCATTGAACGAACTTCATCTGCAGAAGCTGGTCGAACATCGTATGCAGAAACAACTGCGCCTAAACGTCTAGCAGTTGCGATTGCTTGCAAACCTGCAACACCTGCGCCAAGTACCAACACCTGTGCAGGTGTAACTGTTCCTGCAGCTGTCATGAGCATTGGGAAAAAGCGTGGAGAAAGTTCTGCACCAACAACAGCTGCGCGGTAGCCGGCACACAATGCTTGCGAAGTTAGCGCGTCCATAGATTGTGCGCGAGAAATACGTGGAACTAATTCCAGTGAGAAAGCAGTTACTCCGGCTGCAGCTGCAGCATCAATGGAATCAACTGCAGTAACTGGGGATAAGAAAGAAATTGTGATTGCACCTTTTTTCAAGGTGGACATTTGCTTAGGCGTTAATGGCTGTACCGACAAGACAACATCTGCATCAGCTAAAGCATCACCTTGCTTAATTGTGGCACCAGCAGCGCTGAAGTCAGCATCTGTTGCTTGAGAGTGAACTCCGGCACCGGCTTCGATGATCACTTCTAGGCCTAAGCGAGTTAACTTGCTGATTACATCTGGGACAAGCGCAACGCGCTTTTCTCCCTCTTTGATTTCCCGTGGGACGACGACGCGCATACCCGAAATGTTAGTGCGTATAGCCCTTTAAGTCACCACGAATTAGGTGATACAGGATGGATTGAATCGTTGTTCTGCGGTGATAAGCCTCGCGCCAGATGACCGAACGTGGCCCATCAATTACTGATGCCTCAACCTCTTCGCCTCGATGTGCGGGTAAACAGTGCATGAACAAAGAATCTTTACTTGCCAATTTCATTAGATTCTCGGTGACTGCAAATGGAGTCAGTGCAATTAACTTGTCTTTCCGATCACTTTCTGAATCACCCATCGACATCCACACATCTGTGTAAAGAACTGATGCATCTTTTGCTGCAGCTTCGGGATCATGTGTAACTTCAACTTTTCCACCACTTTGTGCTGCGATGTTTTTCGCAACTGCAACAACAACTGGATCTGGTGACCACTTACCGCTTGGAGTCGCTGCAACAACATGTGCGCCCATGATTGCGCCCATAATTAGCCAAGCATGGGACATATTGTTTCCATCGCCTAAGTAAACAAATTTGCGCCCTGAAATATCTGTTCCAAAGTTCTCACGAATTGTTAACCAATCGGCCAACAACTGCGTTGGATGGTCGACATCTGTTAAGGCGTTAATAACTGGAATAGTTGAATAAGCACCCAGTTGATCAACATCAGATTGTGCAAAGGTGCGAATAATTAAGGCACTGCAATATCCACTGATGATCTTTGCTGTGTCTTCGATAGTTTCACCGCGACCTAATTGCAATTCATCGCCACGAATAAAAATTGGCGTGCCACCTAAATGGGCAACAGCAGTTTCTGAGGAAAGTCGGGTGCGGGTTGAAGGCTTTGTCATGTAGATGGCCACAGTTTTATTAGCTAAAGCTGTGTTTGAACGTAGCGGATTCTCAGCAAATTCAGCGGCAGTTGATAGCAATAGTTCGACATCGGCACGGCTTAAATGCTCGGTTCGCAGCAAGTCCTTCATTTGTGAATTCTACCCGTAGTTTTGGGCTTCACATAGGTATTCTTATCCACCTCATGGGCATCTTTCGGAAAATAGGAATTGGATCGGAGTCTGATACCGATCTCTTAACCCGCCCATCCCTGGATGAAAATCTGCAAGAAGATGATGGTGGCCACGATCGTTTTGCTCACTATGTGAAAAAAGAGAAAATTGTTGAATCTGCAGTAACAGGAAAAGCAGTGAAAGCTCTATGTGGAAAGAAGTGGATGCCTTCTCGCGATCCCCAGAAGTATCCAATCTGTCCAACCTGCAAAGAGATTCACGCTGGGTTGAAACCAGATCCTGAAGAAAAGTAACGATGAAGCGCTTTACTGCCTTCGCACTTACATTAATAACAGTTGCCACGCTTACAACTCATATCACGACCGCACAAACAGCAGCTGGTGAAGATAAACCACCGCGCAAAGTTGTAACTGGTTGGCTTCCATATTATTCAGTTCGAACAATCATGCCACTAGTGCGAAAGCTACCCACGGCACAACCAACTGTTGCTGGTAAGCCTGCAGTTTGTGATGAATCCCAATATGGTCCGGCCGAAAATCAAGCAATCGAATCTTCATACCTTTTTAGAAATAGAGATTTAATGAAAGAGGTAATGCCTTTCTGGTTTTCAATTAAATCTCCGACGGTTATTAGAAATGATTATGTAACAGGGAATCCATCGTGGCCTATGGCAGACACAGTGTGCTTGATTCGTCGCGCAGGTTTGCAAGTGATTCCAACAATGACCGATGGCACCGGAAAACTAGAGCTTTCGAATTACTTAGCAAACCCTGCAACCCGGGCCACCATCGTAAAAACTATTGTGGACCTTGTTCTGACAAACAACTTTGACGGTATTGATCTTGATTACGAAGGTTTTGCTTTTGTTGATGGAAATACAACCTGGACAAAAACTGCCCCGCGTTGGGTTGCTTTAGTGAAAGAGCTAAGCGTTGCTTTGCGCTCTCACAACAAGTTGTTGTCGATTTCAACACCATATGTATTTGACCCTAAGGAAAAACAAAAGGGCTACTTTGTATATGCCTGGGCTGATGTGGCAAGCAGTATTGATCGCTTACGCATCATGACGTATGACTATTCAGTTGCTAAGCCAGGTCCTATTGGTCCAATTTCATGGACCGAGAAGACACTTAAATATGCAGTAAGCATTATGTCGCCTTCAAAGGTGTACATCGGTTTACCGGGTTATGGTCGCGACTGGATTACATCAGTAAAAGGAAAGTGCCCAGTTAGTGCACCACCGGGATTAAAGGGTGGCGCAAAAGCTGCAACCTTTAAAACTAGTTATGCATTAACTAAAGCAGGCATTGATAAAGCAACACCAGTCTTTGATGAAAAGTTTAGTGAAGCAACTTATTCGTATACACAAACCTATAACGGGCTTTCAGCAACTGGTGCATCAACAGAATGCACAGTAAATCGAACTGTTTGGTATCAAAATGATCGAAGTTATGCAGAACGCATGGCACTTGTTGCTAAGTATCGTTTAGGTGGAGCTGCTTTATGGACGCTGGCAATGGAGTCTCCTGAAGCAACTTTAGAGTTACGTAAAGCAGCCCTTGCTATTGCTCCAGATCCAGTTGTAAGTACTTTGAGCATCGAAGGTGCACCACAGAACACAATCAACTATGCCGGTTTGTTTACCGTTAAGGGTTTGCTGACACTTAAAGATAAAACACCAATTGCGGGACTAAAAGTTTCACTAGAAATTAAACGTGCCAACGAAACAGTGTGGACTAAAGTAACCGAACTTGTAACAGGTGTGGATGGAGTTGTTTCTACTCCAATGACCCTTGGTGGAAACGCTGCGCTACGTCTGACCACGGTTGGAACGTGGGAACAAGCAGAATCTATTTCGCAAGAGGCAGCAATCATCGTTAAGAGTGCCCTGCAACTAGATCGCCCAGTATCTGTCGCTAAGGGTGCGCCAATAGTTGTGAAGGCGCAGTTACTGCCACGTTTGGCCGCAAAGTCTGCGCAATTGCAGAAAAACATCAACGGTAAGTGGCAAAATGTAGGTACACCAGTGCTCTCTGATGCGAATGGGTTGTTTACCTTTACTACTGTGGAGCCAAAAAGAGGAGTCATAACAATGCGTGTTCAGTTGATCGGCGATATCGCTTCTGAGCAATTTGCCATTGTTGTTCGTTAATCATGCCTAAAATTAAAAGCAAACCCGAAGTCAATGAAAAGATTGAAGAAGAACTTAAAGCAATCTTTAGTGGCGATATTCCTTGGGTAACAATTGTTTGGGATGACCCAGTTAATTTGATGACGTATGTGACCTACGTTTTGATGGAGCTTTTTGGATTTAGTAAAGAAAAAGCCCATGAACTTATGATGAAGGTTCACACAGAAGGTAAAGCGGTTGTTTCAACCGGCAGCCGTGAAGAAATGGAACATGATGTTGCCAGACTTCACGAATATGGCTTGTGGGCAACACTGCAACGTGGCGATCAAGCGCTATGAGCGAAATTCAACATGGGTTTTTTCGTCATGGCGATAACGCATATCTAGCTAATTTCACTGAGGCAGAGCGCGAAGTATTGCTTAATCTGACAGAGCAAATCATCGAACTACTTGCAGAGCGAGTTGATCATCACAACGATGACCCACTGGCTGCAATGGTGGGCATCACTTCTCATGACACGCCTCCTGATGATGAAGTCTTATTGCGACTGCTTCCTAATGCATATGCAGATCAAGTAGATGCATCTGAATTTCGTCGCTATACCGAATCAACTTTGCGTCAAAAAAAGCAAGCTCACGCTATGGCAATGCGCATGCACATTAAAACCGCAGTCGATGGTGTCATTGAACTTGATCATGATTCTGCAAATGCATGGTTAGGTGCAATGAATGATGTGCGACTTGCTTTAGGAGTACGTTTAAAAGTAGAGGAAAATACACGTCAAGAACTTGAACTGTTGGCACCAGATGACCCAATGCGTGGTGTTTATGCTGTCTATAGCTGGCTGGGCTGGCTGCAAGAGAGTTTGATTGATGCACTAATGGATGAAAATCAATAGTTCACCAACCTGTTAGACCGTAAGTGCAAGGTAGGCTTAGCCCGTGAGTGATGCCCCGATTGGAATCTTTGATTCAGGTGTAGGCGGATTAACCGTTGCACGTGCAATTCTTGATCAACTTCCTAACGAGTCAACACTTTATATTGGCGATACTGCGCGTGGACCTTATGGACCACGACCACTTGCCGAAGTTCGCGAGTTCGCACTAGAGACCATGGATTTTCTTGTCTCGCAAGGCGTAAAGGCAATTGTTATTGCATGCAACACTGCATCGGCTGCCATGCTTCGTGATGCGCGCGAACGTTATTCGATTCCGGTGATTGAAGTAATTCAACCTGCAGTACGCCGCGCAGTTGCGGCAACCCGAACGGGAAATGTCGGAGTTATTGGTACTCGCGCAACAATTGATTCCAAAGCATATGTTGATGCATTTGCCGCTGCGCCTCAGTTGAATATCACTTCAATTGCCTGCCCACTTTTTGTGGAATTTGTTGAACGTGGAGAAACTTCTGGAGCCGAGATTACAAAAGTTGCACGGCAATACCTAGCGCCAGTAATGGATGCCAAGGTTGACACTCTGGTGCTTGGTTGCACGCACTATCCACTGCTAACTGGTGTGATCTCATATGTAATGGGTGAAGGCGTGACTTTAGTTTCCAGTGCCGAAGAAACAGCAAAAGATTTGTATCGCACCTTGGTTGAAAACGGATTGCTACGGGAGCAATCAACGACCCCAGCCACACATAAGTTCTTAGCTACCGGTGATGCCAAGGCCTTTGAAACCTTGGCTCGTCGTTTTCTAGGCCCAGAAGTAACTAAAGTCGAACACCAAGTTCTATAGCCTTCCACTTCAATACCTGACACCTAGGAGTAAAAATGCCACGCAACGATGGACGTTCCGAGAAGGATCTGCGCGAGATTAAGTTCACTCGTGGCTGGTTAGATCATGCAGAAGGTTCAGTCTTAGTTGAGTTTGGAAAGACTCGCGTCTTGTGCGTTGCATCGTTTACACCAGGAGTTCCGCGCTGGTTGAAAGATACGGGCAATGGTTGGGTTACATCAGAATATTCAATGCTTCCACGTGCAACGCACACACGTTCTGATCGTGAAAGCGTCAAGGGCAAACTAGGTGGACGCACACAAGAGATTTCTCGACTAGTGGGTCGTTCTTTGCGCGCGGTAGTAAACATGAAAGAACTTGGCGAAAACACAATTGTGATCGATTGTGATGTTTTACAAGCAGATGGCGGAACACGAACCGCGGCAATTACTGGGGCATATGTTGCTTTAGCTGATGCAATCTCTTGGGCAAAGGCACAAGGTCACATTAAGGAAAGTGCAAAGCCACTTAATGATTCTGTTGCCGCAGTAAGTGTCGGAATCATTGATGGCGTTCCGATGTTAGATCTTTGCTACGAAGAAGATGTGCGTGCAGGAACTGATATGAATGTTGTTGTCGCAGGTGATGGACGATTTATTGAAGTTCAAGGAACTGCAGAGGGTGAACCTTTTGATCGAGCGCTCCTTAACCAATTACTTGATTTGGCAGTTGCCGGTTGTTCAACATTAAATCAGTTGCAGAAAGATGTGCTTACTAAGTAATGCCTCACACACTTGTCCTTGCAACACGTAATCAAGGAAAGATCAACGAATTTCGCCGAATTCTTGAAGAGCTTGCTCCAGGGCAGATTGAATTAATAGGCGTCGATCAATTTCCAGATCTTGTTGATGTAGATGAGACTGGTTCCACTTTTGAAGAAAACTCTTTACTGAAATCTCGCTACACCTGCGCAGCAACAGGTTTGCCGGCAATTGCTGATGATTCGGGGCTATGCGTTGATGCTCTAAATGGTGATCCAGGCATTTATTCAGCGCGCTGGGCTGGAATCCATGGAGATGATCAAGCAAACATTGAAAAGTTATTGGAACAACTCAAGGATGTTCCAGATGACAAACGCACAGCTCGCTTCAAGTGCGTAGCTTCACTTGTTTTACCTGATGGCCGAGAACAGATTGCCGAAGGTCGGTTTGAGGGTCACATTCTTCATGCCCCGGTTGGCATGAATGGTTTTGGCTACGACCCAATTTTTCAGCCCCTGGGATTGCGTATTTCCTCCGCACAAATGAGCGCGCAGGAAAAGGATTTGCTCAGTCACCGTGGAAAATCACTGCGTGCTATCGCACCGCATGTCATACAAATGCTCGCGAGCCTGGGGTAACCTTTACCTATACAAGTGCGTTAAAAACGTGCGTACCGCAACCCAAGGAGTTTCACGTGGCCGTTAAGAAGACCGCAAAGAAAGCAGCAAAGAAGTCAGCTGCGAAGAAGTCACCAGCTAAGAAGACTGTTGCAAAGAAGAAGTCACCAGCAAAGAGAGCCGTTGCAAAAAAGGCCGTTGCTAAAAAGAAGACAGCAAAGAAGGCTGCAGTTAAGAAGACTGCAAAGAAGCCTGTTGCTAAAAAAGCTGTAGCAAAGAAAACTGCGGCCAAGAAAAAGGTTGCTAAGAAAGCTCCTGCAAAGCGCGTTGTTAAGAAGGCTGCAGTTGCAGTCACATCTGCACCACGCCCTGTTGCTACGCCAGCACCGGTCAAGGCAGCAGCTCCTGCTCCTGTTAAGCCAGTTGCTGCACCAAAGCAATCAACATCTACCCGCACAGCATGGTTAGTAGTAATCGGAATTGCAGCACTCGCAATTATCGTTTGGTCACAATCATCAAGCAGCGATAGCGATGACGCAGCAC
>JBIKSX010000005.1:0-34408 GCA_044348405.1 Candidatus Planktophila sp. | reverse complement strand
CAACAATCTTTTCTTGGCGTTCTGGGGAAAAGTTCCAGGTATTTTCAAGCAGCACCACACGCGTTATTGTCGAAAAGACTGTGATGGTTGATCCAGTAACCAAGAGGCACCATGGACACAGCGCGTTAATAACAAAGAATGATTGGGATAGTAGCCAAAGCGCAAAAACTAATCCAAGTCCATACACAACATGAGCCACACGCATAAACCAGCGCGGGAAGGTGACAAGGGCCAGCCCTGCGATCGCAACAGTAATAACAACCGGCTCGGTCATTAATCCAATAAATGCATTTGGAAAACCTAGAAGTTGTGATTGCCAAGATTTCGCAACGGTGCCACAGGAAAGTACCGAATTTATATTGCAAGAAAGCTGACCTGTTGGTTGGGCCGCTAACTTAACTGCATCAATTGAGAGAACCAGAGATGCGATAAGGCTAAGAATTGAGGAGACCAGCATCGCAATGTATGTCTTGCGATAAGCACGTAAGCGCTCAATAGTTCCGGTCTCAGACATGCTCAAAGTTTACCTTCTTTCTGGATTAGAAGCCTCCAAAGTTCAGCGTCTTAGGGACTGGTAACGTTTCCGCATGACGACTTTAGATGAACTTCTTAAGTCACCCGACCAATCTGTGCGTCTTAAGGCGGCACTTGCAGCCGGTACTTATCCAGATCCCGATCACATTGAAATCCTTATTAAGCAATGCGCAAGTGAATCTGATTTTTTCGTAAGGGACACACTTTCTTGGGCGCTGATGAGACAGGATCGAGAAACGGTTGTGCAACGCCTGATTCCAGAATTGAAATCCCCTAGTTCGCAAGCACGCAGTCAGGCGCTACATACCTTGTCAAAAATTGGTGATAAAGCAAACTACCCCTTGATTACTAGTGATTTGCTTTTGGATGCCGATGACTTTGTTGCCTCAACTGCCTGGAGATCGGCATCTGTTCTTGTCCCAGATAAAGAAAAGCCTGCTCTGATTGAAATTTTGATTACGCAATTAGGTCGCGGTGATTCGGATACTCAATTTGGGTTGACTAGATTTCTCTGTGCAATTGGCCAACCGATAGTTGCTCCATTGACGCAAGCTGCACAATCAACTGATGAAACAGTTCGAACACAGGCGGAATTCACCTTGATTCGTTTTCAGGAAATGGAACTCGAGAAGGTCAAAAAAAATCTAACTGTGGGCGGTGAGGGTTTCGAACCCCCGACATTCTCGGTGTAAACGAGACGCTCTACCACTGAGCTAACCACCCGGTATTGCAGGTTCGAATCTTAACTTACGAGCCCGCAATTTCCTAAATCACGCTTATAGCGCTGCAATAGCCGCCTTGTAATCAGCATTTTCACGCGCAGCCCAGCCATTCTTAACTTCCCAACGAAGGATTCCTTCTTTATCGATCAAGAAGCTTCCGCGAAGTGCGCAGCCCTTTGATTCTTCAAAGACTCCATAGGTTTTTGCTACGCCACCATGTGGCCAGAAATCTGAAAGTACTGGAAATTGATAGTTCTCTTGTTCTGCAAATACTCGTTGCGTAAATGGTGAATCACATGAGATTGCAAGAAGTTGTAGATCATCGTTTTGGAATGATGAAAGGTCATCGCGCAGCGCACATAGTTCGCCGGTGCATGTTCCAGTAAATGAAAAGGGATAGAACATCAGCAAGACATTCTTCTGGCCTTTAAATGAAGAGAGTGAAACTTTTTCTCCATGTTGATTTGCAATTTCAAAATCTGGTGCGGCTTGTCCGATTGTTAAAGTCATGCCGCAAACTTACCTCTTGCCTGCTTTCCGTGCCACTAATCTGGTTGCAGTCCAATCCTTGGCGAGCGCAATTGTGGAAGTGACACTGAGGCCAGCAATTGGTGCGGCATCTTGAATATCACTTGGTTCCACATGACCAGCTCGTCCAGCTTTTGGTGTCATTACCCAAATAGCTCCGTTCTCAACCAAGTATGTAAGCCCATCCATAAGTTCATCGACTAAATCTCCATCGCCATCTCGCCACCAAATGATGACCGCGTCAACAACTTCGCTTGTGGATCCCTGTAAGAATGTGGTCCCAGTAATTGACATGAGTTCATCTCGAAGTGTGGAATCGCAGTCACTATCGTGGCCAACCTCCAAAACGAGGTCATCCTTGGCCAATCCCATCCGTGTAGGCACGGGCTAAGTCCACACTTTGGCGAGCCTGAGCGCAAGGGGAAGACGGGCTCAATTTCACACCTTTTCAATTTCGACTTACGGGGCAGTTCCGACAAGAATAGGCACATGAGCGAAAACTTCGAGGTGCCCGATCTCAATATTGAGCAGTTAGTAGATATCGACCCGACCGAGTCCGCTGAATGGCGTGCCTCCTTTGATGCCGCCCTAAAGGCCGCTGGTCCAGTTCGCGCTCGCTACTTAATGCTCAATCTCTTAAACCATGCTCAAGAACGCAATGTAGGAATTTCAGCTCTTCGAACAACTGATTACATCAACACGATTCCGCCAGAGCATGAAGCAAAGTTTCCAGGCGATGAAGATTTAGAGCGAAAGATTCGCCGTATCAATCGTTGGAATGCAGCGATGATGGTTCACCGCGCGCAACGTCCCGGTGTTGGAGTTGGTGGACATATTTCGACTTACGCATCATCTGCTGCGCTCTATGAAGTTGGTTTCAACCACTTCTTCCGCGGACAGGATCACCCAGGTGGCGGAGATCAAATTTTCTTCCAAGGACATGCAAGTCCCGGAATGTACGCGCGTGCATTTCTTGAAGGTCGTTTAACTGAAAATCAATTAGATGGTTTCCGTCAAGAACTTTCACATGAAGGTGGCGGACTTTCTTCGTATCCTCACCCACGTTTGATGCCTGACTTTTGGCAATTCCCAACAGTGTCAATGGGTATCGGACCACTTAATGCAATTTATCAAGCGCGCTACAACCGTTACTTACATAACCGTGGAATCAAAGACACAAGTGATCAGAATGTTTGGGCATTCCTTGGTGATGGCGAAGTTGATGAAGTAGATACATTGGGTGCAATTGGTCTTGCTACTCGTGAAAAATTAGACAACTTAACCTTTGTCATTAACTGCAACTTGCAACGTCTAGATGGTCCGGTTCGTGGAAATGGAAAAATTATCCAAGAGCTTGAATCAATCTTTGGTGGTGCCGGCTGGAATGTTATTAAGGTCGTTTGGGGCCGTGGCTGGGATCCACTTCTGGCACAAGATCGTGAGGGCGCACTTGTAAAGATTATGAATGAAACCCTTGATGGTGATTATCAAACCTTTAAGGCTGAATCTGGCAAGTATGTTCGCGATAACTTCTTTGGACGGGACCCTAGAACTGCTGCGATGGTTGCTAATTGGTCTGATGATCAGATTTGGAATCTAAAGCGCGGCGGCCATGATTATCAGAAGCTCTTTGCCGCATACACAGCTGCAACACAAAAGAATGGTCGCCCAACAGTTATTTTGGCTAAGACTGTAAAGGGTTGGACTCTTGGTTCTCACTTCGAAGGTCGAAACTCAACGCACCAAATGAAGAAGATGACATTGGAAGATATTCAAAAGTTCCGTGACACATTGCATTTGGATATTCCTGATGAGAAATTAGATAAGTATTTACCTCCTTATTACAAGCCTGCACCAGATTCTGCCGAAGCTAAGTACCTTGCCGAACGTCGCGCAGCACTTGGTGGCTCAATTCCACGTCGTCGTGCCATCTCTCGCCCATTAGCTATGCCAGATGATTCTGTTTATGAATCTGTAAAGCGTGGCTCAGGTCATCAAGAGATCGCAACAACAATGGCCTTTGTTCGTATGTTGAAGGATCTCGTGAAGGATCCAGGTTTAGGCAATCGCATTGTTCCAATCATTCCTGACGAAGCTCGCACTTTTGGTATGGACTCATTGTTCCCAACCATGAAGATTTACTCACCACATGGTCAGCAGTACACCGCGGTAGACCGTGAATTGATGTTGTCATACAAGGAATCAACTTCTGGTGTGATTCTTCATGAAGGTATCAATGAGGCAGGTTCTGTGGCTTCCTTTACTGCAGTTGGATCCTCATATTCAACTCATGATGAACCAATGATTCCTATCTACATCTTCTATTCGATGTTTGGTTTCCAGCGCACCGGAGATGCATTTTGGGCAGCTGCAGATCAGCTAGTTCGTGGATTTGTTGTTGGTGCAACCGCCGGTCGTACAACGCTTAATGGTGAAGGTCTGCAACATGAAGATGGTCATTCACACCTTCTTGCGGCAACAAACCCAGCTGTCGTTGCTTACGATCCAGCATTTGCCTACGAACTTGGTCACATCGTTAAAGATGGTCTGCGTCGCATGTATGGTGAAAACAGCGAGAACATTTATTACTACCTCACTGTTTATAACGAGCCATATGTACATCCGGCAGAGCCAGAAAACTTAGATGTTGATGGTTTGCTCAAGGGAATTTATCTGTTTTCTCCTGCTAAGAGCTCACGCAAGAAGAACGCACAAATCTTGGCTTCCGGTGTTGGCGTTAACTGGGCGGTAAAGGCGCAGCAACTTCTTGCCGATGATTGGGGCGTTAACGCTTCGGTCTGGTCTGTTACTTCTTGGAACGAGCTACGTCGTGATGGTCTTGAAACTGATCGCCACAATTTGCTCAACCCAACAGATCGTCGCAGTGCTTACATCACCAAGAAGTTGGCTCATACAAAGGGTCCAGTGATTGCAGTTAGTGATTTCATGCGCGCTGTACAAGATCAAGTTGCTCCGTGGGTTGATCGTCCTTTCTATTCATTAGGAACAGATGGCTTTGGTTTATCAGATACCCGTGGCGCACTACGGCGTCATTTCAAGGTAGATGCTGAATCAATCGCCGTAGCCGTGTTGCAGCAACTCTGTAACCAAGGTGAAATCAAGCAAAGCATTGTCACGCAGGCAATGGATAAGTATCGTATCCATGATGTCTCAGCTGCAGATGCTGGCAATACAGAAGGTTCGGGTTGATCTCTAGAATTCCAATCACAGATATCTCCCCCGCGGTTTTCTTCGGGGGAGAATTTGTTGCGGTAAAAGCAATAGCCAAGGAAAGTATTTCGGTTTCGGCAACAATCATTATCGAAGGCCACGAAACCCTTACCGCCGAAGTGTGTCTATATAACGCAAAAGAAAAAATGGTTGATTGCCAGCCACTTATTCAAAAATGGCAAGGCACAGATAGATACGAAGGCCAATTCACTGTTCCGACCCAAGGTGATTTCTATTTTGTGATTAAAGCATCCAGTACCTCGCAGTATCGAACCGTTACTGGAGAATCTGAAAAGTATCCCGTGCGTGCAGATCGCGACCGCGCTTTAGTTGGATCTTGGTATGAGTTTTTTCCACGCAGCGAAGGTGCAGTCAGAAACGCAGACGGAACCATAACTAGCGGAACTTTTGCGACGGCGACAAAACGTTTACCTGGTGTAGCTGCAATGGGTTTTGATGTGCTGTACCTGCCTCCGGTTCACCCAATCGGAATCGCGCACCGGAAAGGTAAGAACAACACCCTAGATGCACAGCCGGATGATTGCGGAGTTCCTTGGGCAATTGGTAATTCTGATGGTGGGCACGATGCGATTAATCCAGCTCTTGGAACAATGAAGGATTTTGAAGATTTTGTTAAAGCAGCAAGTAAGCAAGGTTTAGAAATTGCAATGGATCTAGCCCTGCAAACTTCACCGGATCATCCTTGGGTAAAGAGCAATCCAGAATGGTTTAACAAGCGAGCAGATGGAACTATCGCCTACGCCGAGAATCCTCCAAAGAAGTACCAAGACATCTACCCCATTAACTTTGATGATGATTATCAAGGAATCCGTAATGAAGTCCTTCGCATCATCGGCTTATGGGTTTCAAAGGGCGTAAAGATCTTCCGCGTCGATAACCCGCACACAAAACCAGTCCATTTCTGGCAAGACGTGCTTGCAACAGTGCATAAAGAAAGCCCAGAAGTCATTTTTCTAGCTGAGGCCTTTACCCGTCCTGCCATGATGCATGCACTGGGCAAAGCTGGATTTCACCAGTCGTATACCTACTTCACTTGGCGAACAAGTAAGAATGAAATAGTTGATTACGGCCGCGAAGTTGCTCAAGGGACAAGTGCCTTCTTTAGACCAAACTTTTGGGTAAATACTCCAGATATCAATCCTTTTCACTTGCAAAGTGGAAACCCTGCCATGTTTGCGCTGCGCGCGGTATTAGCTTCGACACTAAGTCCTTCTTGGGGCATGTATGCCGGATATGAACTGTATGAACATCGCGCCTTTAAAGAAGGCGGCGAAGAGTACATGGACTCCGAAAAGTATGAAATCAAAATTCGAGATTGGGAAGGTGCCACCAAAAAAGGTCTAACGCTTGCACCGTTTATTGCCCAGTTAAATGCTATCCGTAAGGCTCATCCGGCTCTAAAGCTGCTTCGTAATTTGGTTTTCCATAACACCGATTCTGATGCAATCGTTGCGTATTCAAAACGTGAAGGCAAAGATCTAATTCTTGTAGTTGTTAACTTAGACCCAAGCTTTGCGCAAGGAACAACTGTTCACTGGAACATGGAGGCGTTGGGCTTTTCAAGCAATGAGTTTGAGGTTAAAGATTTATTGGATAACTCTGTAATGACCTGGAGCCCACATACTTATGTATCGCTAAATCCAACCCGCCCAGTTGGAAAAGTTGCTCATATAGTTTCGGTAAAGATCTAACGTGGGCGTATTTTCTAAGTTTTTTAAAGGCCAGGATGCCGAAAAGAATCAACCTGTGTCATTTCTTAACCCACATTCTTCGTTGGGTGAACTAGATCTATATCTAATCACCGAAGGCCGCCACGAACAGCTCTGGAAAGCTCTTGGAGCCCAAGTAAAACGCGATGAAACCGGAGCATTGCTGGGTACCGCTTTTTCAGTCTGGGCACCTAATGCTCAAGCGGTTTCATTGATCGGTGATCATAATTATTGGGATCGTAATTCGCATCAGATGCATCGAATTGGTTCGTCAGGGATTTGGGAAATCTTTGTTGCAGACATTTGCGCAGGCACGAAATACAAATTTGCAGTTTGCGGAATTGACGGCCGCTGGGTTGATCATGCAGACCCTATGGCGCGCGCAACAGAGATACCTCCTTTGACAGCATCTGTTGTCGAAGAATCAACTTATCAATGGAACGACCAAACCTGGATTACCCAACGTTCGCAATTTCAACCTTGGCGATCAGCCGTATCGGTGTACGAAGTTCATCTTGGTTCCTGGAAGATAGGTTTAACCTACAAAGAATTAGCAGTTGATTTGGTTGAATACATACAGCAGCAAGGTTTCACCCATGTGGAATTTCTGCCAGTTACAGAACACCCTTATGGCCCATCATGGGGTTATCAAGTTACTTCTTTCTTCGCACCAACATCTAGGTTTGGTTCACCCGATGAGTTTAAATTCTTAGTTGATGCGTTACATAATGCAGGCATTGGTGTAATTCTAGATTGGGTTCCTGCTCACTTTCCTAAAGATGAATGGGCCCTTGCAAGGTTTGATGGAACTGCTTTGTATGAACATGCTGACCCACGTTTAGGTGAACACCCTGACTGGGGTACCTTGATCTTTAATTTTGGACGAAACGAGGTAAGAAATTTTCTCGTTGCAAGCGCGTTGTATTGGTTAACGGAGTTCCACATTGATGGTTTGCGAGTAGATGCTGTGGCATCAATGCTCTACTTGGATTATTCACGTGAAGAAGGCCAGTGGCTACCCAATGTTAATGGTGGTCGTGAAAATCTTGAAGCAGTTCAGTTGTTACAGGAAGCAACATCTACAGCCTATAAAACTCATCCCGGGATAATGATGATCGCCGAAGAATCAACAGCTTGGTCTGGTGTAACTGCAGATACAACAGGGGGCGGACTCGGCTTTGGTTTCAAGTGGAACATGGGTTGGATGCATGACACCTTGCAATACCTTTCCCATGAACCAATCCATCGTGTTTACCACCATAACGAGATTACCTTTTCAATCTTGTATGCATGGAGTGAAAACTTCATGCTGCCTTTGTCACATGATGAAGTTGTTCATGGCAAGGGTCAGCTAGTCAACAAATTTCCTGGTGATCGCTGGCAAAAGCTAGCAACTCTTCGTGCTTTATACGGTTTCATGTGGGCTCATCCAGGTAAGAAGTTATTGTTTATGGGTAGCGAATTTGCTCAAAATGATGAGTGGAATGAAAGCGCTGGTTTGCAATGGTACTTAACCGAATTCGCAGAACACAAAGGTATTCAAAAAACCGTTGCTGAACTAAATAGCCTTTACCGAGCAACCCCTGCGCTGTGGGAAAAAGATACAAACCCAGAAGGCTTCACATGGTTAGTTGGAAACGATGGCGCAGCAAATGTTGTTGCATTTGCCCGTTGGGATGAATTTGCATCCGCGCTGGTAAGTGTCACTAACTTTTCCCCGGTCCCCCATGAAAATTATCAGTTGCCCTTCCCTAATGCTGGCATCTGGCGTGAAGTGCTAAACACTGACGATATTGCCTATGGCGGAAGTGGCGTTAGTAACGACCAATTGATCGTGGGCGCATCGCAGATTGCTTCAGTGCGTATCCCGCCACTAGCAACGGTTTGGTTTAAACGTTCTTAAAAATTTTCGCAAAGTACGGAACAGTTAACAACATAAGCGCAGGGATAAGTAAGGCAATAGACAAATTTGTTGCCTGTGCTGTCCAGGCGATAACCCAGCGCATAATAAATACCAGAGAAATATTGATTACTCCGATTTGACCAATAACAACGCTGGATGGGAACTTGGAGCGAGTATTTGCGGCATTCATCACGGAAGGCCCAAGAAATGATGATCCTAAGCCTGCAATGGTAAAGCTAATTGAGAGAATTACAATCACTAAGGTTTCATTAGAGGTTCCGACTAAGCTCACACCAATAATTCCAGCAATGAATGAAAGTCCCGAAAGCAATGAGGCACGTACTACTAGATAGTCAATTGTGTATTTTGGCAGCAAATTATGCAGATTCAAGCGACCAATAATCATGGCTAGCGTAAAGAGAATATAAGGAAGCGTGTGGATTCCTCCCACAATTTTCATATCCTCTTTCACAAATATAGCTGCCCAATCACTGACAGAATATTCGAGCATGATGACCAACAACAATGCTGCGGAAACTTGCTTGTCAATCTTGAAGCCTTTAAACATGTCTCGAGCGCGATGATCTGATTCTGGGTTTGTATTTGCCTGAATCAAATTAGGTGAGATTCGAAAGATTATTGCGGCCATCAATATGAAACAAACAACGGCTAGAAAATTCGAATATGCTCCTAATGCAACTCGATCAACCAGCAGTCCAGCAATCATGGATGTGATCAAAGCTCCACTGCTCCAGAATCCGCTCAACAAAGTGATTACTTGCTTCTTTGTCCTATCTTGAAAAAAGAATCCCTGCGTATTAATGGAAATATGAAATGCTGAAATAGCAGCACCTTGGACAATAATAAAGATGAGAAAAACCAAACTAGACGTAGTGTGCGTCAAAAAGGAAAGGCTGATCGACAATAAAGCTGCACCGATATACAGCATCCAACGTGCACCAAATTTGTGAACAAGATGTCCGACAGTCAATAGTGCAACAATGTTTCCAACTGCGCCCATGCTCAAGATTGAGCCAAATTCTCCGTTAGTCAGTTTCAAATTAGCTTTTACTTCAGGGAATCGCGGTACCCACGACATAATCAATAGACCAAATAGAAAGAAAAGTCCCTTAATAAGGTTGAGTTCTTGCTCAACAGCAAGTGTTTTTCTCAAAATAGCGCACTAGCAAGCTCTTTACGAGCCGCAACCAATCGTGGATCACTTGGGTCTACCAGAGCGAATAGGTTTAACAGGTGGTCCTTTACCTTGGCCCGTTCATCTCCAGAAGTAGCTCGCACAGCGTGAACTAACCGCGTAAAGGCTGCTTCAACTCCCCCATTAACAATTTCTACATCAGCTGCTTTTAACTGCAAGGTAATGTCATTTGGGTTCTTAGTTGATTCAGAAATGACAGTGTCTAGATCCAACCCTTCGGTGCGGATTAGCAACTGTGTTTGAGCTAAACCAAGTTTTGCCAGATTTTCTGCGGGTTTACGAGACAACCACTTTTTGTAAGCTGCTTCTGCGGCAACGTAATCACCAGCTTCAAGTGCCTCCATCGCTTCAATCTCTTCAGCTTCCATCTGCTCAACTGGTGCTTGACCAATTCCTTGCTCTGAAGCAAGCGTTAAAACTTTATCAATCACCATGCGAACTTGTGCTTCGGGATATGACTGCTCGAACAATGGCACCATTTGTTCGGCAATAATTGCCACGGCGTACGGAATTGATTTAGTTTGAAAAGCTTGTGCGACCTGAGGATGCGCTTCGATATCTACTCGAGCTAAAGAGAAAGCTACTTTGTAATCAACTTCTAGTTTTCCTAGAACCTTTACCATCTCCACAGACTCTGCCGAACGCGGTGACCACATCAAAACAATCACTGGACGTACTAGTGAAAGGGGCAGAATGTCACTACTTAAATTTTCAACTGATACTTCGATACCTGGCATGGGGATCGATGGATCCACCTTTGGCTTAGTAAGAGAACTTAGATCAAAGGCTTGACCAAAGTTAGGCGGCAAGCTCATGGCGCAATCCTATCTATTGAACAACTATGTCGACGCCAGAGTCACGGCGCATTGGCAAAATTTCGGCGCAATAGTTATCAGTTGCCTCTTCTAGCCCAACGTCGTAACCCACTTTTTCACTTAAATACCAACGATTTTCAAGGATTTCGTGGAACATTTGGGCACGTTCTACGCGGCCTCTCATATCAGCCGGAACTCTGCTAATTATTGATTCAAATACTTCTGTGATCCACTTTTTAGCCATTTCATTGGTTGTTAATCCAAGTTTGTTTTCACGTGCGTTGTAGCGATCAAAAGAAGCAAGAAGTCGCTTAGCTTGCAGTTCTTCAGTTTCTAAGCCCATCAAATCGCGTAAACGTTGGGTGTGATAACCCGCAGCAACAAGCTTTGGTTGAAAAGAAATCATCTGCGTATCGCCATCGATTGTGATTGCAACTTCTTCAACCGCAAAACCTAGATCGTGCAATTGGCGCATTGCGCGTTCGACTGCATGTCGATCTTTTGGATCCAACAACTGTCTTTCCTTTAATGCTGCCCAGATTCTGCGGTAGCGCTTTATCACCGCTTCAGAGGCGCGAACCGGTTCCATACCTGGATATAAAACTCCAGATAATGCGAGATCCTCAAGTTCTGCAGCAACATTGAAATGCACAATATCGAGATCATGTTCTCGTTGACCATCACTGAGCGTTTTTTGGAATTCACCTGTTTCTGCATCAACTAGATATGCAGCAAAACCTTCGGCATCACGTCGGAACAAAGTATTGGAAAGCGAACAATCTCCCCACCAGAAACCTAACAAGTGTAAACGCACTAACAGTAACGCTAGGGCACTTGCCATAGTTGTAATCTCTTGGGCGGTTACTGCACCAGAAAGAAGTACGCGATAAGGCAATGAATAGGGTAAGAATCGAGTAACAATTGCACAAGGTAACTCTTCACCATTTGCATCGACTCGACCCTCGACAACAGCAACTTGCTCCACACACGGTGCATTAAGGTGGGAAAGTTCGCGCAGAATTTTGTATTCGCGATTTGCAAACTCTGCAACCGTCTCTTTGACTGCATAAACTTCGGCATCTGGGTCATTGCTGGCCCGCACCAAGCGCACGACGTGTCGTGAAATACCTCGTTTTTCAGCCAGAGCCGGATCTTCGGGCCATTCTTCAAGGGGCAAGTGCCATGGCAGGCCAGTTACAGCTGCGATCTCCTCGCCTAAGCCCGTGATGCGTAATGCCATGGTCGTTATTGTCCCGTATAAATGTGTCGGGAACATGAACACCACGTCTCTATAAGTGTGATCTATTCACTTTAGAATGTACGTATGGCTATTTCAACGCGCATTAAGAAAGCAGCAGTCCGTCCCTCAAAGGCTGAAAAAGCCCCAGCAGAATACGGAACCATGGGAGCACCGATCAATCGCTCACACCCTTTTTACTTTGGTTTCATTGCAACACTTGGTGCACTGACTGCGATCGTTTTAATGCGAGCCTTAGCAAGTGTTAGCCAGATTTTTGTCCTCATTTTGATTGCACTATTTTTAGCCACGGGTTTAAACCCAGCTGTTGAAGCGTTACGTAAGCGCAACTTGTCTCGTAACGCAGCGGTTACCGTTATTTTCTCATCTGTCATTCTTTTTGTTGTGTTTTTCTCTTTAGTTGTAGTTCCTCCAGTGATTAATCAAGGAACAAACCTAATTGAATCTGGACCACAACTTCTTCAGGATTTGATGAAAAATGAAACAATCAATCAGCTCAATACCCAATATGGTCTGATTGACACCTTGCAAGAGAGATTGAAATCTGTCACATCAGATGGAACATTATTGATCTCTACTTTTGGTGGAGTTATCGGAGTAGGAAAATCTGTTTTGTCAGGCTTTTTCACCGCTTTAACAATTTTGGTTTTGACCTTGTACTTCATTACTTCACTTCCTCAAGCAGTAAATCTTGGTCTCTCACTAGTGCCAGCAAGTCGCCGTGACCGAGTTGGCTTACTTACAAATGCGATTATCGCTCGCGTTGGATCCTTTGTTGGAAGCCAGATTTTGATCGCTGCGATGGCAGCGGTATTTGTCACTATTCTTTCAACAGTTCTCGGGCTTCCTTCTCCTTTTGCCATCGGTATGTTTGTTTTTGTTGCAGCGCTTATTCCATTGATTGGACATTTTATTGGGGCAGCAATCGTTACTCTGATCGCGCTGTCTCAGTCATTGGTAATTGGTGTGGTCGCATTTGTTGCCTATGTGGTTTATGTACAGATTGAAAACTATGTAGTCACACCTCGCATTATGAAGCGAACATTGTCGGTGCCGGGTGCGGTAACAATTATTGCTGCCTTGATTGGCTCATCTTTGCTTGGTCTAGTCGGAGGATTACTTGCTGTGCCGGTAGCGGCTTCAATCATTCTTATTCTGGATGAAGTTGTTATTCCAAGGGCAAATAAGGCTTAAAACTCCAGCGGAAGTGTTGTTGGAACACCGTTTACGATTGAAACAATTTCGGACAGAACGCGGTGAACTGCTGGTTCTCCCAACCACAAGTGCTTAGCTTCATCAACTGCAATAATTTTTAGTGTGGGAACAATTGCAAATCGCTCACGTGCTTGGTCGGGCTTTAGATAGTCATCTAATTCTGGAACTAGTGCGGTTATTGGGCGAGAATCTGTATTCCAATACCGAAGTTGCTCATCTGTTGTTGTGCGAAGTGGTGGACTAAGCAAAATCAAACCATTGTGTCGTGGGTCTTTAGCATGTTGTAGTGCTAGATCAGTTCCAAATGACCAACCTGTTACCCAAACATTTTCTAATTTCAAGGTATCAAAGCAGTACCGCAACATGGCTTCGACATCAAAACGCTCAGCTACGCCATTATCAAATTGACCAGCACTGGATCCAGCTTCACTTGTGGTTCCCCGTGTATTGAAACGAACAACTGTTATGCCAGACATCGCCGGAAGGCGGTTGGCCGCTTTTTTGTATACGTGACTGTCCATCATTCCACCGGCGGTGGGCAAAGGATGTAAGCACAAAATCGCACCTTTTGAGGTACCCAGCGGCGCGGCTACTTCGCCAATCAAATCAATGCCATCTTCTGTCATCACATGAAATGGAGTGCGTCTAGCATCGAAAACACTGCTCGGACGTACCGTCTGGCTCATACTGTAAATCCTACCGATACACGACTAGGCTTTACGACATGGGAAAAACCTTCACTTCCATTAATCCAGCTAATGGCCAGATCGCAGGACGTTATCCGATCTTCACTGCAAAAGAAGTTGGGCTTGTAGTTGATCAGGCTCGCACAGCAGCAAATGACTGGAGCAGCTTAGGTTTTGGTGGCCGCAAGAAAGTATTACTTAACTGGAGCACGCACATCATTGACAATGTCGAAGCGATTTCAGAATTGATTTCCTTGGAAACTGGTAAGCCGCTTAGTGATGCTCGCTTAGAAGTTGCAAATGCGGTTAATCACATTGGCTGGGCTGCGCGTCACGCTGAAGAAATTATGCGCACCTCTCATCGTGCGCCAGGTGCGTTAATGGCCAATATGTCAGCAACTGTTGAACGTTCTCCTCTTGGAGTTGTCGGAGTTATTGGACCGTGGAATTACCCGATTTTTACTCCAATGGGCTCAATCGCATACGCGCTAGCTGCAGGTAACACGGTTGTCTTTAAACCAAGTGAGTACACACCTGGTGTTGGAATGTGGATGGATGAAAGCTTTAATGCCATTGCTCCCTTTGCCGGTATTTTTACAACGATTACTGGGCTAGGCGAAACTGGAAACGCACTGTGCACCTCTGCAATTAACAAACTTTCATTTACAGGTTCAACTCGAACTGCCAAGTTAGTTGCTGCTGCCTGTGCCACTCAAATGACTCCAGTAGTTTTGGAATGTGGTGGCAAAGATCCCGTGATAGTTGCAGCAGATGCCAACCTTGATCGCGCGGTAGATGCAACGATCTGGTCTGCAATGGCAAATGCTGGTCAATCCTGCATTGGCGCAGAACGCGTATATGTCGATGAAAAAGTTGCAGATATCTTCATTGAAAAAGCAATCGCACTTGTTTCAACACTAAAGGCTGGCTCACCAGGTGACGGAAATTATGGTGCCTCCACAATGCCATCACAGATTGGTGTCATTACCTCTCACGTTAAAGCTGCAATCAAAGATGGTGGAAAGTTTGCCTACGGAAGTTTGAAATCTATTCAGGATCCCTTTGTGCAGCCAGTTATTTTGGTTGATGTACCTGAAGATTCCACCGCAGTTCGTGAAGAAACTTTTGGACCTATCATCATTATCAATCGTGTTAAGTCCATGAAGGAAGCAATCGCCTTATCGAATGATTCACGTTATGGATTGGGCGCGAACATTTGGTCAAAGCGTCAAGGAAAAAAGATTGCCTCTCAATTACATTGTGGAATGGTTGCAATTAATTCGACTTTCTCATTTGCTGCGATTTCATCAGTTCCATTTGGTGGCGTCAAAGACAGTGGTTATGGCCGAATCCATGGCCCAGAGGGCTTGCTCGAATACACCTATGCGCGCACAGTTGTAAGAACCCGAATCAATCTTCCGCTAAAGATTTTGAGTTTCAAGCGAACTGCAGCAACTGATCGATTATTCGTAAGAGCTGCACGATTGCTAAAGGGACGTCTAGGCTAAAAAATTCTTGTGCAATCCAAGAATTAAAAGCGGGGAGCGTTTCTGGTTCGCTCGGTATTAGGACGGCGCTTATCTTTCTTTGACCAACAAGCGGTATGCCAATGTCGACGTCCATCTTCATCGTAATCTTTCCACGCAACAACATGCGGAGTTGCTAAAGGAATCATTTGATCACATCCTGGGCAGCGATATGGCTTTGTAGATCCAGAGCCAGTTAAACGCCTAACAATGTAGATCCCATCGCTATGTTCTTCAACGCTCTCACCTGTGGAGGCGATGTTGATTTCACGCGGCTCTTCCGGCTTTTGGCGCTTCTTTGGGTAATTTCTACGCGGGCTCACAGGTGTATTTTCGCATAGTAAAGTAACCACATGAGCCTCATCGAAGTAAAAGACCTCACAAAAAGTTACGGTGATGTCCATGCTGTGCGTGGCATCAACCTGAATATCGAACAAGGAGAGATCTTTTCGATATTGGGTCCAAACGGTGCCGGTAAGACGACCACCGTGGAAATACTTGAAGGATTTAGAACTCGTGATTCCGGCACAGTTTCAGTGTTGGGTTTTGATCCCAACACTCGGGGACATCAATCCCGAGAGTGGCGCAACCAAATCGGCATCGTTTTACAAACATCCGGTGATGCTGGTGATCTAACAGTCTTTGAAACTATCAATCACTTCCACGGTTATTATTCAAATCCACGCGAAGTTGATGAAGTAATTAATTCAGTTGGTTTAAAAGAAAAAGAAGATGCACTCATTCGAAATCTTTCAGGTGGGCAGCGCAGGCGCTTAGATGTCGCGCTAGGAATCATTGGTAACCCCGAACTCATTTTCTTGGATGAACCAACAACTGGCTTTGACCCTGAAGCTCGTCGCGCTTTTTGGTCTCTTATCAAGAGTTTACGAAGCGATGGCGCAACAATTGTGCTGACTACGCACTACTTAGATGAAGCCGAAGCTCTTGCTGATCGAGTCGCCGTCATCAACAAGGGTGTAATTGCTGAGATCTCTACTCCAACTGAATTAGGGGGAAGAGCAACATCTCAAGCCACTGTTCAATGGCGAGATGGAAATCAGATCAAATCTGAAAAAACCGAAAATCCAACAGCAGTTGTTGCCGCTCTTTCTGCACACTTTAATGGTGAGATCCCAGAACTAGTTGTCACCCGTCCATCGTTAGAGGACATTTACATTGAAATGATTGGAGGCGCACATGAATAAGATTCCTAGCGCGCTTCAATTAGGCATTAGACGTGGTGGCCTAGAGATTCGACAGTTTGCTCGCCAAAGAGAATCAGTGGTCTTTACTCTGTTATTTCCGGTTATTTTGCTGGCGATTTTTGGTTCAGTTTTCAAAGACACGATCGCACCTGGTGTCACCTTTTCGCAGTACTTTGTTGCCGGAATGATCGCATCTGGCCTTGTTAACACTGGTTTCCAAGCGTTAGCAATCACTATTCCGATGGAGCGCGAACTAGGTGCGCTTAAGCGTTTGCGTGGAACTCCGATGCCAGCATCTAGCTACTTTATTGGTAAAGCTATTCTCATCTTTGCCAGCATGGTCGTTCAGATTCTGCTGCTTCTTGGTTTTGGTATTGCTTTCTTCGGATTAGACATGCCGACAGAAACTAGTAAGTGGCTGACCTTTACCTGGTTAGTTCTACTTGGAAGTGCCTGTTCAACCGCGCTCGGTATCGCATTTTCGATTGTTCCAAAGAGCGGTCGTGGAGCTTCGGCTGTTGTATCTCCAATCGTCATCATTTTGCAGTTCTTCAGTGGAGTCTTCTTTGTCTTCACGCAATTACCAGGATGGATGCAACAGGTTGCAGCAATCTTCCCATTGAAGTGGCTTACCCAAGGAATGCGATCAGTTTTCCTTCCTGATTCATTTGCATCTCAGGAAGTTGCAAAGTCTTGGGAACTCCAAACTACCTTTGTGGTTTTAGTCGTGTGGCTGGTTATTGGAATTTTCTTCAGCGTGCGTAAGTTCAAGTGGGATCGCGATTAAGAAGGCAATTTCACTCGTTTTGGCGCTAGTTGTACTAGCTCCAGGTGCACATGCCGCCCAAACATCACACGTGGCTGCAACAAAGAAGGCAAAAATCACTCCATCACCTTCACCGGTGTGGCCACCTAAAGGCTTTATCAAGAGCAAAGATGGAAATACCTTCGCCAAGATTCCAACTCCAAAAGAATTAGTCGGATTGGCTTCTAACGACAAAAAGCTCACCGCTGCTTTGGCGGAAAAAATCGATGGAATTCCGGTGTGTGAGAAGTTTTCCTGCGGGGCGGTAACTGTTGCTTCAGCGGTAGGTTGCATGTGGTGGGTAGTGACGGCAAACCTTAAAGGTGTCACATCTGCAGAAGATAAAACTCAAAAGATATTTGGAACGGTTAGAACAACCATTGGTAAAACTGCGGCCAGAAAATATGCAACGATCTTGATAATCAGCCAAGAACCAATTGAATTAGACCATTCAATCGCAAACATAAAGGCTGTGTGTAGAAATGATTCACCCCAGGAAAAAGTTCCTGGAACTACCTACACAGTTATTCCTTAGCGATTAGCTCCTGGCACCCACAGCTGATCGCCAATTTCTTTATTGGCAAAGCGTGCAAGCACAAACAGCAGATCAGAACAACGGTTTAAATACTTTGCAGTTAGTGGATTTACTCCCCCACCAAATGCATGGATTGCAGACCACGTGCAACGCTCTGCACGACGAACAACTGTGCGTGCCACATGTAAGTGAGCAGCAGCTGGCGTTCCAGATGGAAGTACAAATGAACGCAATGACTCTAGATCTGCGTTGTACTTATCAATTTGTTCTTCCAAGTAGCTAATCTGCGACTCTAAAACTCGAAGCGGTTCAAAAGCTGGAGCATCAACAACTGGTGTACACAGATCCGCGCCAACATCAAAAAGGTCATTTTGAATACGCACTAGCAATGCGCGGACATCTTCAGTTAAGCCATCAGTTGAAAGAACAACACCGATGCTTGAGTTGGCCTCATCAACTGTGGCATATGCTTCAAGACGTGGGTCATTTTTTGAGGTACGGCTCATGTCTCCCAGCGATGTAGTTCCGTCATCGCCAGTCTTTGTGTAAATGCGCGTTAAATTAACCATGTGCCTACCCTATAAGTAGACTGCCGCTATGGCATCCCACGACCGCTTCCGCATAGTTGGCGGAACCTCCTTGCGGGGAGAAGTCTCTGTAACAGGTGCCAAGAACTCAGTTTTAAAGCTTATGGCTGCCTCATTGCTGGCCGCTGGCACAACAACAATTAGAAATGTTCCAGATATTGCCGATGTAGACATCATGGCTGACCTGTTGACCCGTCTTGGTTGCACCGTTGTTCGTGGGGCAGATACCGTCACAATTAATGTCCCACAGCAACCTGCCCACCGTGCTGATTACGATTTGGTTCGAAAGATGCGTGCATCAATCAATGTTCTTGGACCATTAGTCGCACGAGTTGGTCAAGCCGATGTGGCACTTCCTGGCGGGGATGCAATTGGTTCGCGCGGATTAGATTTTCATATCAAGGGTCTTGAATCTCTTGGTGCAAAAGCCCACATTGAACACGGCTATGTAATCGCTGAAGCTCCAAATGGATTAACTGGCGCACCCGTTGAACTAGATTTCCCAAGCGTTGGTGCAACAGAAAACATCATGACTGCCGCGGTTTTAGCTAAGGGTGTAACAACAATTGAAAATGCTGCTCGCGAACCTGACATCGTTGACCTTGGAGAATTTCTTATTTCTATGGGCGCAAAGATCGAAGGTCTAGGTTCTCCTTTGATCACAATAACCGGTGTTGAAACTTTAAATCCAACTGATCACACAACAATTACTGATCGCATCATCACCGGAACCTGGGCCTTTGCGGCAGCAATGACTCGTGGTGATATCACGATTCATGGCGCACGTCCCGAGCATCTTGAACTACCTTTAGAAAAATTAGCATCAGCTGGTGCAATCATTACCTCTACTGCCGATGGAATCCGCGTAAAGATGGATGTGCGACCACAAGCAATTGATGTTGCAACACTTCCATATCCAGGTTTTCCAACAGATTTGTTACCAATGGTTATTGCGCTCAACGCCATTGCCGATGGGCACTCTTTAGTTACTGAAAATGTCTTTGAATCCCGCTTTATGTTCGTCAACGAACTGAGCCGTTTAGGTGCACAAGTGAGCGTAGATGGCCATCATGCATCAATAACTGGCGTAGAAGAACTATCTGGTGCACCAGTAGAAGCACACGATATCCGTGCGGGTGCAGGTTTAATTTTGGCTGCATTAGTTGCCGAAGGTGAAACCACTGTAGATCAAGCGTTTCACGTGGATCGCGGTTATCCAAACTTTGCCGAGCAATTACAAAGCCTTGGGGCTCAAGTCACCAGAGAGTAATTTTCGGACATGAAAAAAGTAATTCTCAGCGGAGAAAAGTGTGTAGTTGCTTCTTCATCTTTTCGCAGCTGAGAATTACTTTTTTAGAAACTAGTTAACGGACTCCGTAAGGATTGATACGCGATTGTTAGCGACAGACAAAAAACCTCCGCTGACGTTGAACTCTGTATTTTCACCGTTAGTGCCGTGAATTACAACCTTACCGTCGACAAGTACTGCAAAGAGCGGAGTGTGATCGGTCAAAATTCCGATGTCACCTTCGATGGTACGGGTTGAAACTGAAGTAGCTTCACCCGACCATACACGCGCTGTTGGAGATACAAGTTCGACTTTAAGTGTCATGATCTATTACTTCGCCAAACTTGCTGCTAGTTCAGCTGCATTGCGTTCAACATCTGCAAGACCACCGCACATGAAGAATGCCTGCTCTGGAATGTGATCGTACTTTCCATCTGCAAGTGCTTCGAATGCTTCGATTGTCTCTGATAGTGGAACGAATGATCCGTCGATTCCTGTAAACACCTTCGCAACGAATGTGTTCTGTGACAAGAAGCGCTGGATACGACGTGCACGGCCTACTAGTACGCGGTCATCTTCTGACAATTCATCGATACCAAGAATTGCAATGATGTCCTGTAGATCCTTGTAACGCTGCAAGATCTGCTTGATGCGGTTAGCAACACGGAAGTGGTGCTCGCCGATGTAGCGTGGATCCAAGATGCGTGAAGTTGAATCAAGTGGATCCACAGCTGGGTAGATACCAAGCTCTGAAATCGGACGAGACAACACTGTTGTTGCATCTAAGTGCGCGAAAGTAGTGTGTGGAGCTGGGTCGGTAATATCGTCAGCAGGAACGTAAATTGCCTGCATAGATGTAATTGAGTGACCACGTGTAGATGTGATGCGCTCCTGTAGCTGACCCATTTCATCAGCCAGTGTTGGCTGGTAACCCACAGCAGATGGCATACGGCCTAGAAGTGTCGATACCTCAGAACCTGCCTGTGTGAAACGGAAAATGTTGTCAATGAATAGAAGCACGTCCTGCTTTTGAACATCGCGGAAGTATTCAGCCATTGTTAGTGCTGACAGTGCAACACGTAGACGCGTTCCAGGTGGTTCATCCATCTGACCGAACACTAACGCGGTCTTATTGATAACACCGGTCTCGGTCATTTCAAGGAACAAGTCGTTACCTTCACGGGTACGCTCACCAACACCGGCGAATACAGATACACCACCGAAGTTTTCAGCTACACGGTAAATCATTTCCTGAATCAAAACTGTCTTACCTACACCTGCACCACCGAATAGACCGATCTTTCCACCCTTTACGTAAGGTGTTAGCAGATCGATAACCTTGATTCCGGTTTCAAACATCTCAGTCTTTGATTCCAACTGATCAAATGCTGGTGCATCACGGTGGATTGGCCAACGCTCTTTGATGTCGAGTGAAGAGGTTGGTACGTCCAGTGATTCGCCAAGTGTGTTGAACACGTGACCCTTTGTTACATCACCAACAGGAACTGAGATCGGTGTTCCTGTGTCCGTTACTTCTGCACCACGGACCATACCGTCGGTTGGCTGCATCGAGATTGCACGCACCAGGTTGTCACCAATGTGCTGAGCAACTTCCAGTGTCAGGGTACGAGTAGTACCTGACATGGTTGTCTCTACATGTAGCGCGTTAAAGATCGCTGGCATTGAATCAGCGGGGAATTCAATATCCACCACCGGTCCGATTACGCGAGCTACGCGGCCCTTTTTTGAGTTCGACATCATTCACTCCCTGCACTAGCTGAGGCCAACGCGTCTGCGCCGCCAACAATTTCACTGATCTCTTGAGTAATTTCGGCCTGACGAGCCGCGTTCGCAAGTCGTGTTAACGACTTGATTAGATCATCAGCATTGTCAGTTGCTGACTTCATTGCGCGACGACGAGCTGCATGCTCTGAAGCTGCAGATTGCAACATCGCGTTAAAGATTCGAGCCTCAATGTAACGTGGCAATAATGCATCGAGCACCACGGCAGCATTAGGTTCGAATTCATACATTGGCAGCAAACCAGTTGGAGCTGGTGCATCGCTTTCTACAACTTCTAGTGGAAGCATGCGCTTTGCCATAGCATTTTGGATAAGCATTGACTTAAATTCAGTAAAGACAATGTGAATTTCATCGACGCCAGCTTCATCAGTCGACGAATCTGCAACGAAAGCTTTGATTAATGAATCTGCAACTTCTTTTGCATTTTCATAAGTTGGATTATCTGAAAAACCTGTCCATTGACCTGCAATGAAGCGCTCACGGAACTTGTAGTAACCAACTGCTTTACGACCCACTAGGTATGGCTTAACTTCAAGTCCGCGCTCACGAAGAAGGGCTGCAAGTTGCTCACCTTCCTTGATTGCATTGTTTGAGTACGCGCCAGCCATTCCGCGGTCAGCAGAGATAATCAAAATCGCAGCGCGCTTTGGATTCTCATCTGCCGTGGTTAATGGATGAACTGTTGAGGAGTATGAAGCAACTGCAGAAACTGCACGGGTCAACTCGTTTGCATACGGTGTAGACGCTGAAACCCGTTGTTGCGCTTTAACGATACGAGAAGCAGAGATTAACTCCATAGCTTTCGTGATCTTTTTAGTCGCTTTAACAGATCGCATGCGTCTGCGATAAATGCGGAGTTGGGCACCCATGAGTTACTTCTTCACCGCCGGTGGGACGAACTTAGTGATTTGCTCTGCGCCTTCGCCATCTAGGGCTTCAGCTGGAGCTTCATTAATAGCTTGTGTTGCCGATGACTTGAACTGCTTCTTGAATGAAGCAACCGCTTCCTCCATCTTTGCAATGGTGTCGTCATCTAACTGCTTGGTTTCTGAGATAACAGCGTTAATCTCCTTGCGTTCGCGACCGATAAAGTCGAGAAGCTCTGCTTCGAAGCGACGAATATCTGCAACTGCAACATCATCAAGCTTTCCAGTTGTTCCCGCCCAGATTGAAACGATCTGACGTTCCAATGAGTACGGTGAGTACTGACCTTGCTTAAGAAGTTCAACCATGCGTGCACCGCGCTCAAGCTGAGCCTTTGATGCAGCATCAAGATCTGAACCGAAAGCAGCGAATGCTTCAAGTTCACGGTACTGCGCAAGGTCAAGACGTAGACGACCAGCGATCTTCTTCATCGCCTTTGTCTGCGCAGAGCTACCTACACGAGAAACAGAAACACCTACGTTGATCGCTGGGCGAACACCGGCGTTGAAAAGATCTGTTTCGAAGAAGCACTGACCATCGGTAATTGAAATTACGTTTGTAGGAATAAACGCAGAAACGTCATTTCCCTTTGTTTCGATGATTGGCAAACCGGTCATTGACCCGCCACCTAATTCATCGGAAAGCTTTGCGCAACGCTCTAGCAAACGTGAGTGTAAGTAGAAAACATCTCCTGGGTAGGCTTCACGGCCTGGTGGACGACGAAGTAGAAGTGAGACTGAACGGTACGCCTCAGCTTGCTTTGATAAATCATCAAACACGATAAGAACGTGCTCGCCCTTGTACATCCAGTGCTGACCAATTGCAGAACCGGTGTAAGGAGCTAAGTACTTGAAACCTGCTGGATCTGATGCAGGTGAAGCAACGATTGTTGTGTACTCCATTGCGCCAGCTTCTTCGAGTGCGCCCTTAACAGCTGCAATCGTTGAACCCTTCTGACCAATAGCTACATAAATACATTTAACCTGCTTCTTCTTATCGCCAGATTTCCAGTTTTCCTTCTGGTTAATAATTGTGTCAACAGCAACTGCTGTCTTACCTGTCTGACGGTCACCAATGATCAACTGGCGCTGTCCACGACCAATCGCTGTCATCGCATCGATCGCCTTGATACCAGTTGCGAGTGGCTCCTTAACAGGTTGGCGCTGAACTACAGAGGGAGCCTGGAGTTCTAGTGCACGACGTGCTTCAGCCTTGATCTCGCCCTTGCCATCAATTGGATTTCCAAGTGCATCAACGACGCGACCTAGGAAACCATCGCCTACTGGTACAGAGAGAATCTCACCAGTTCGACGAACAGATGTTCCTTCTTCAATTCCTGTTGTGCTACCTAAAATAACAGTACCGATTTCACGGACGTCTAGGTTGAGTGCGAGGCCGAGTGTGCCGTTTGCAAATTGCAACAACTCATTTGCCATTGTTGATGGCAACCCTTCGACGCGTGCGATTCCGTCACCTGCTTGGCTAACGGTTCCGACTTCGTCGCGAGCTGCAACGCCTGGATCGTATGACTTAACGAAGTTCGCTAAGGCACCCTGAATCTCTTCAGGATTGATCTTTAGGTCTGCCATGTGTTTCTCCCTTTATTTGCTTCCAGCAAGAGCGCGTGCGGCTCCAGCCAAACGATTTGAAACTGATCCATCAACGATTTCATCTGCAAACTTCACTGAAACTCCACCCAACACAGTTGGATCGATCTCAATATTGATACGAACTGGTTGTCCAACCTTGCTAGTCAAAGTTGTAGCTAGACGATCTTGCTGTGCTTGGCTTAGTGGAGCTGCAACGCGAACCAAAGCAATAACTCGGTTACGACGTGCTGCTAGCGCTGCTTGGTAATCAGCAAATGCTGACTCGATACTGCGCCCTCTCCATGCATTCACCATCTGTGAAACAAGCTTTACAGTTGAACCAGATGCGCCCTTGAGAATGTCAGCAACTAATGTCGCTTTGGCATTCGTAGCATCTGATGTCAGCGCTTTACGTAGATCTGTTGAACTCGCAAAGGCTGCTGCAGCCGTGAAAATTTCATCCTCTACACGGTCTAGTTCCCCTGCAATATTGGCAGCTGATGCTTCCGCCTCGATTGCTAGCTGTTCTAGAACAAGTACAAGATCCTTTGGTGCTGACCAGCGCAGGCTTGATAACTCGGTAACTAAACCAAGTGCAACCGCTCCGACCTTCTTACCAAATAGTTCAGAGATAAATGCTGCCTTTGCCTTTCCATCGCGAGATGGATCGGTAAGTGCGCGACGTACAGCAATATTCGTGCTGAGTACATCTGCAACAAAGAAAAGTTCAGAACTCAGAGCAGATGCACTGTTTGCATCTGCGCCTTTGACGGCAGCATCAAGTGAAACACGTGAAGCCACAAGTGACTTACGGCTGCTGCCTCCGAAGTGAGCTCTCATTATTCCTTTTACCTGTTCTCTACTTAGATTTTTCTAGATCTTCGAGAAAGCGATCAACGATTCGTGATTGACGAGCTTGATCATCCAAAGCTTCTCCAACAATCTTTGAAGCAAGTTCAACTGCAAGTGCACCAACTTCATTACGAAGTGATGTAACTGCTTGTTGACGTTCAGCTTCGATTGAAGCGTGAGCAGTAGCTGTAATGCGAGCTGCTTCTTCTTGTGCCTTGGCACGAAGATCTTCAATGATTGCTGCACCTTGAACACGAGCTTCTTCACGAAGTGTCTGTGCTTCTGATTGTGCCTTTGATAGCTGCTCCGTGTATTGAGCCAATGCGCGTTGAGCTTCTGCCTGTGCCTTTTCAGCACGTTCGATTCCACCTTGAATAGCGTGGGTTCGAGCTTCGAAAGCCTTCTCAAACATTGGAACTACAAACTTACGAAGCGTTAGGAATAGAAGGGTGAAGGCGATCGCACCAACCACAAGCTCAGCTGTGTGAGGTACGAGCGGATTCAACTTCTCTCCCGCTGCTAAGTTAACAAATTGCATCAGTTGTCCTTAAATCTTCGAATTAGAGAACGAATGCTAGAACGAGACCAAAGAGTGCGAGAGCTTCAGCAAGCGCGAATCCAAGGAACGCGATTGGCTGTAGAACGCTACGTGCTTCAGGCTGACGTGCAACGCCGTTGATATATGCGGCGAAGATAAGACCAGTTGCGATACCTGGACCAATTGCTGCGAGGCCGAAACCAACCAGGTTGAGTGTGCCTTCCATTTATTTCTCCTTATTTCCTATTAGTGCTCGTCGGCAAGGGCGCCGGCGATGTATAGAGCTGCGAGCAGAGTAAAGATGTACGCCTGCAAGCATTGGACCATGAATTCAAAGAAGGTCAGCACAATGCCAATTGCGAAGGCAAATGGGCTGATCAACTTCAAACCAATAACACCTTGAAGTAGATGTTCTCCACCCAAGATAAACACGAGCAACAACAAGTGGCCCGCAAACATATTTGCAAAAAGACGAAGTGAAAGCGTTAGTGGGCGAACTACAAAGAATGTAAGGATTTCAAGTGGAGTGATCAAGATGTAAGCAGCCTTGGGAACACCAGGCATAAACATGATTTCCTTGAAATACTTAAATGCGCCTTGCTTTTTAACACCCACATAGTGGAAAACTAAATAAACTGTAATTGCCAAGATATATGGGAATGAAACTCGCGACATCGTTGGGAATTGAATAAAAGGAATAATTCCGAAAATGTTGTTTACAAGAATAAAAGTGAAGAGCGAGAACAGATATGGAACAAAGCGCAAGAAGTCATGCCCGATAACCTCTTTAGCTAAATTCTCGCGAACAAATGAGTACACGGATTCGCCGGCAAATTGGAATTTGCTAGGAATAATCGATGCTTTGCGTGAAGACAAAATGAAAAATGTTGAAATCAAAATTACTGAAAACAAAACCAGAAAAATTGGCTTAGTTGTGTATGGGTTGTCGCCGAAAATTGGAGGAAGTTCGAAGTCATTGCTGCTAGGTGGGACGAAACCCTCACCCTCAGCGGCAGAACGCAATTGAACGCGCACGCATACTCCTCAAAATTGATAGGGCGGGAAGACGGGGCAACTCTATGGGAGAGGGGTTATTTATGAGAAATCGAAATGGGCTCAGGGGCTGTGATGTTGAGCGTGGCTGTAGGGGTTATTCTCGACCGAATCTCAGCCAGATTAGGTAGATCGCCCCGCTGATTCCTACCAGCAGGCCGGTTAAGGTGAAGTACCCAGTGTTGAGCCACTTATCAAGGGCAATTCCGACCCCTCCCCAGAAGATCAACCCAGATAGGAGATAGCCAAAGATGGACCACATTGCGTTTTCTTCACGGTTAGCCATGGGAACTCCTTGCCTCGGGGTGGTAAATCTACTGCTGCTTGTTGGACTCGGGAAGGGGCAAATGTAGGCGAAGTTTCATGTAACTGGCAATTTCGCCCCACAGCCAAGCGATAGTTAGCGCAACAGCGGTAATCCCAAAAGCTGTGCGGTTGATAGTTTCTCGCTCTGTGAATTTGGAGATCGCCCACAGAAGTAAACCTAAACCAAACAACTTAGCAAAGTAGGAAAAGAGCGCCATCGCCATAGTAGAAATGGGATCTAAGTTTCGAGTCATTCGCGAAACGGCGATATGGATAACAAAGAAGATCACTACAACAAACTGCGCAAGTAAGGCTCCCCAAAAACCACTCAAGCCCTGAATGAATGCAGAGATAGCGATCGCCACTAAACCAACAATTAATGTCGGAAGAAATGCTCCACGTAGCAACTGCGATTCATTGCTTTTTTCCATCATGCTGAAACCTTAGTCTTACTCTTCATGACTGCAACACTAGCTCCTACTAATACTAAGACAGTAATAAGTGCAACCCACCATGGGGCAAATGCAAGAACAGTCACAGGAAAAGCAATCGTTGCAGTCCATAGATACAAAATAACCGCAGTTCTATTTGTTGAATTACCGGCACTGAGCAATCGGTGGTGAAGATGTTGGTTGTCTGGTGCAAACGGAGAACGTCCAGCTTTTACACGGCGACCAACTGCAAGCAGTAAATCCAAGAAAGGAATTGCAAGAACTGCAAATGGAAGCAATAACGGCAGCAATGTCGGTCCAAGGGATTCGGCAGAAATAGCGTTGGGGTCTACCTGGCCAGTTAAAGTAATTGCAGCCGCTGAAAGAAGAAGCCCCAACAACATAGATCCGCTATCGCCCATAAAGATCTTGGCTGGATTGATGTTATGGGGCAAGAAACCTAAGCAAATACCCACTAAAACCGCGGTTGTCAGTGATGGCGCACCCGCACGGCTAAACCCGTATTCAACAGCCAATAAGTATGCAAAAGCAAAGAATGCGATACCTGAAATAGCCACGATTCCTGCGGCTAATCCATCCATGCCATCAATGAAATTAACCGCATTTATGACGACTAAAACAATCAAAACTGTTACTAGCTGACCAATACTGGGTGGCAAGGTGATCACGCCATTAATCGGAAGCCACAAAATCTGAATTCCATAGATAAGCAAAATTCCGGCGACGAAAACTTGTCCTGCAAGTTTTGTCAGAGCATCTAACTGAAAGCGATCATCTGCCATTCCCAATAGAACAATGGCCGTTGACGCTAAGAAAATTCCTTGTGTTTCCTGCCCAAAGGATTTACCAACAAGTGGCAAATGATTAACAATGGCAAAAGTAAGTGCCATCGCTGCCCACATTGCAACGCCACCCCAACGCGCAGTTGGAACGCTATGGATATCGCGATCTCGAATCGCAGCGACTGCCCCGAAACGAATTGCTTGGGTGCGAACTAAGGGAGTAATTAAATAACACAGCGCTGCTGATATCAGCAGGGTAATTAAGTACTCGCGCATTGCAGAAAATTACGCCTGGTAAATTGGAAAACGGGCGGTTAGTGCATGGACTTCAGTTTTGATCCCAGCATGTGCAGCTGCATCATCAGTTTTGATTGCCCGTGAAATCAAGGAAGCGATTTGCTTCATCTCTTCAACACCCATTCCCTGCGTTGTAGTTGCAGGTGAACCCACACGAATACCGCTTGTGATTCCTGGCTTTTCTGGATCGTAAGGAATCGAATTCTTATTCATAACAATTCCGGCAGCTCCGCAACGCTCATCTGCCACCTTGCCGTTAATACCGGTACTGCGAATATCCATCAACGCTAAGTGTGTTTCGGTGCCGCCAGATACTGCGCGCATACCTTCTGCTTCAAGCGCTGCAGCTAAAGCTTTTGCGTTAACAACTACTTCGGCTGCGTACTTTTGGTAGGCAGGTGTTGCACACTCGGCCAACGCAATCGCCTTGCCTGCAACGGCAGACATAATCGGTCCTCCCTGCATGCCAGGGAAAACCGCCTTGTCGATTGCAGCAGCATGTTGTGCTTTAGCCAAAATCATTCCACCACGTGGACCGCGCAAAACTTTGTGTGTTGTGAATGAAACAACATCTGCATAAGGAACTGGCGACGGGATCGCCTTACCGGCAACCAAACCAATAAAGTGCGCTGCATCTACCCACATGATTGCGCCAACTTCATCGCAAATTTCGCGAATCTTTGCAAAATCAACCAGTGATGGATACGCCGTTGCTCCCGAACAAATCATCTTTGGCTTGGTGCGAATAGCTTGATCCCGTAATTGGTCGTAATCAATCAATTCATTATCTTGGCGCACTCCGTAGGATTCAATGTTGAACCACTTACCTGAAAAGTTAACTGGCGATCCATGAGTTAAGTGACCACCATGTGCCAAGTCCATTGCAAGTACGGTGTCACCTGGCTTAGTAAATGCTTGATACACCGCGACATTTGCCGATGCACCAGAATGTGGCTGAACATTTGCATGCTCTGCGCCAAACAAAGATTTTGCACGATCGATTGCTAAGTATTCAGCCTTATCAACCTCTTCGCACCCACCGTAGTAACGCTTGCCTGGATAACCTTCGGCATACTTATTAGATAGCGTCGAACCCAATGCGGCCAGAACTGCACGTGATGTGAAGTTTTCAGATGCGATTAACTGCAAGTTGGTCTGTTGACGCTTGAGTTCAGATAAAAGAACCGCGGCGATTTCAGGATCTTGCGAGGTTAAAAGGTTGAAATCTGGGCCATAGAAGGTTTCGGACATGGCTAAACCCTATCGGGCAAGCGGGCTAAATTCCTGTTGCTCCGGGCACGATGGCTTGAATCTCTGCAAGTGAGATTGCCCCCTCGCGCAGGTAGCGCACACCGGTTTCATCGGCCTCAATCACCGTAGAAATTGGGCCCTTACGAAGATTTCCACCATCAAACTTCAATGCAACATCTGATTCTAGAACCCACACATCACCCAATGATTTTGGTGCTGCCATTGACTTACGTGCGGCACTCGCAACAGCAAGTGGACCCGTTTGTGTAACTAACGCTTTAGCAAATTTTGCTTTTGGAATTCGTACACTGACGCGATCTAGTTGATTGTTATCTCCAAGATCCCAACTAAGTCCAAGTTGTGGACGCAAATTCAAGGACAACATTCCTGGCCAAAACTTTTTCATTAAAGCTTTAACTTCGGGAGTTATTTCACGAATAATTCCATCCGTTGTTTTCACGCTTCCAACAATTACTTGGGCTGCGGTAAACAATGGATCTCCCCGCAACACATGCATCGCGCGAACTGCATCTTGATTAAAGGCATCACAGACATATGCGTAACTATGTTCCATAGGAATAACGATGATGAAACCATCGGCGATTGCTTTTGCAGCTTTGTTGACGTGACGAGAAAGTTCGCCTTTCTTAAGGTCAATTTGTTTGGCCATAGCTAATTCCTCACCGCACTAGTCCAACGTGGTCTGCCTACTAGGTCATCATGCAGGGCTACCTCTGAAAAATCTACTGACAGCGCTGCTGCAATGGCTGGTCCTTGATCTTCTGTGTGTTCGATAACTAAAACTCCCCCGGGCTTTAACAGTCGAGCCGCAGCGGTAATGAATTGTTGGGGAATTTCCATTCCGGTTGGGCCACCAAATAAAGCGATGTGGGGCTCAAAACTTGCAACATCTCGGGGCAACTCTTGGGCATCTGGCACATAAGGAGGGTTTGCAATTACTACATCGCACTTAACACCCGGCAGCACATCTGATACATCGCCTTCGACAACTCGCACATTTTCAGCAATTACGGAAACGTTTTTCTTAAGCCAGAAAAGAGCTTCTGGACTTTTTTCTACTGCGATTACTCGCGTTGTTGGCGCTTCTGTTGCAATTGCTAGGGAAAGCGCGCCAGAACCTGCACCTAAATCAATAACGCTGACAGGAGCAGGCAGATTTTCGATATGTTGCAACACGGCTTCGACCAATAGTTCAGATTCAGGACGTGGCACCAGGACGCCTGGACCAACTTCAATGTTTAAGTATCTAAAACCAGCTGTTCCCGTTAAATACTGCAATGGTTCAAAGTTAAGGCGACGATCCAATAAATCATAAAACTGTTCTTCTAAAACATCTTTATCTTCGATACCTAGCAAAGTTGATTCAGTCATGACAGGGTTATGAAGATCCATGCGAGATAGCCCTAGAACATGTGCCAGCAGGTGTTCTGCATCAACTTCAGAAATACCAGATTCAGCTAGCTGCGATTTTGCATCGCGTAGAATCTCCCTAACGTTCATTCAACTGATGACCATGTTAGTTCGCGCTGGCCAAACGTGCTGCTTTGTCTGCATCAAGCAAAGTTTGGATCATGTCATCCAAATCGCCATTTAATACCGCATCCAAGTTATTTGCTTTGTAGTTAACGCGGTGATCACTGATGCGGTTTTCTGGAAAATTGTAGGTACGGATTCGCTCTGAACGATCCACTGTGCGAACCTGGCTCTTGCGCTCTGCCGATGCGATTGCTTCGGCCTTTTCCTGCGCATCAGCTAACAAACGTGCACGCAAAATACGCAGCGCCGATTCCTTATTCTGTAACTGGCTCTTTTCGTTCTGACAAGAAACGACAATTCCGGTTGGAACGTGGGTTAAACGCACTGCAGAGTCGGTTGTATTTACAGACTGTCCGCCAGGTCCAGATGAGCGATAAACATCTACTCGTACATCATTCATATTCAGTTCAACATCGATTTCTTCAGCTTCAGGCAAAATCAAAACGCCAGCCGCAGAAGTGTGGATACGCCCCTGGCTTTCAGTCTCTGGAACTCGCTGCACACGGTGCACGCCGCCTTCAAATTTCAGGCGTGCATATGGTGATTCACCAGGTGCTGCAGTTCCCTTTGATTTAACTGCCACAGAAATGTCTTTGTACCCACCCATTTCACTTTCGGTGGCATCAATGATTTCAACTTTCCAATTGTGCTTTTCTGCATAACGCATGTACATGCGCAATAGATCGCCTGCAAATAGCGCTGATTCATCTCCGCCAGCTCCTGCTTTAACTTCCAAAATAACATCGCGATCATCATTGGGATCACGTGGCAACAACAACTCTTCCAACTTTTCAGCCGCTGCATCGCGGGCAGCTTCAAGTGCTGGAATCTCTGCGGCAAATTCAGGATCAACATCTGCCAGCTCTGCTGCAGCCAATAGATCATCTTCTGCAGATTTCCAAGCTTTGAAGCCGGCAACGACTGGGCCAAGTTGTGCGTAACGTCGACCAAGTTTGCGCGCATTTGCTTGATCTTCGTGAATAGAAGGATCAGCCATCTTTTCTTCAAGTTCGGCATATTCGCGCACCATTTCATGTGCTGATGCAAAGCGATCATTGCTCATCGACTGCTCCTTTCTATTCGGTATCTGGTCAATTTAGATTGTGGATTGGGAAACAAAAAAACCGCGACCGCAACCCGACAAGGGATGCGATGCGGTTTCTTTAGAAAGCTAGTTCTTCTTTCCGAATCTTTCTTCGAACTTAGCCACGCGACCACCAGTGTCAAGGATGCGCTGCTTACCTGTGTAGAACGGGTGGCATACAGAACAAACTTCAACGTAGATAGATCCGCTAGCAACTGTTGAACGAGTTACAAACTTCTCGCCGCAACCACAAGTTACTTGGGTGTCTTTGTACTCTGGGTGGATATCTGGCTTCATGGTTATTCCTTCTTTAATGTTTGGGTCTTGTCTCCAAGTGAACCAAACGGACGATTAACAGACCTCAAGCGTAGGCGAAAAGCCCACATTTGAGAAATTTACGCTTATTTTGAGTCATCCGGTCCAGCAGTTGTCTTCTGGATCTGCATCAAGAACTCGACGTTGGACTTTGTGCCCTTCATCTTCTCAAGCAGTAGTTCCAGAGCAGCTTGTGGCTCTAGTGCGTGCAATACACGACGTAACTTCCAAACAATGTTGAGCTCTTCTGAACCCATAAGGATTTCTTCCTTACGTGTACCTGAAGCAACAACGTTAACCGCAGGGAAGATGCGCTTATCTGCCATCTTGCGATCAAGGATTAATTCCATGTTTCCAGTTCCCTTGAACTCTTCGAAGATAACTTCATCCATACGAGACCCTGTATCAACCAATGCGGTTGCAAGAATCGTTAGTGATCCGCCATCTTCAATGTTACGTGCAGCTCCGAAGAACTTCTTTGGTGGATAAAGCGCAGCTGAATCAACACCACCAGAGAGAATTCGGCCTGATGCAGGTGCTGCAATGTTGTACGCACGACCTAGACGAGTAATTGAGTCAAGCAGAACAACTACATCATGACCTAGTTCAACAAGTCGCTTTGCGCGCTCGATTGCAAGCTCTGCGATTGTTGTGTGGTCATCAGCTGGTCGATCAAAAGTTGAAGCAATAACTTCACCCTTAACTGATCGCTGCATATCTGTAACTTCTTCTGGACGCTCATCAACTAGAACAACCATCAAGTGACACTCTGGATTGTTTGTTGTGATCGCGTTAGCAATTGACTGAAGAACCATTGTCTTACCGGCCTTTGGAGGCGAAACAATAAGACCGCGCTGACCCTTACCAATTGGTGCAATCAAATCGATCACTCGAGTTGTAAGAACATTTGGCTCAGTTTCTAGGCGCAAACGCTCCTGAGGGTAAAGCGGAGTTAACTTTCCGAACTCAACACGGTTACGTGCTTCTTCAGGAGTCATTCCGTTAACTGTTTCAAGGGTAATCAAAGCGTTGAATTTTTGCTTTGTTTCACCTTCACGAGGTTGGCGAACTTGGCCAGTTACAACATCTCCCTTGCGCAGACCGTTCTTGCGAACCTGCTGCAATGAAACATAAACATCGTTTGGTCCTGGCAAGTAGCCACCTGTTCGGATAAATGCGTAGCTTTCGAGAATATCGAGCAAGCCACCGACTGGAACTAGAACATCATCTTCGCCAATTACTGGCTCACGCTCTTCGCGTGGTGCGCGGTCACGGTTGCGATCACGGTTGCGATCACGGCCACGACCATGACGATCGTTGCGATCAAAGCGGCCACCACGGTCGTTGCGGTCATTGCCACCACGGTCGTTGTTTGATTGTGGAGATGAATCATCATCACCATCATCATCTGAATCTTGTGTGTTGTTCGTTGGCTTTGACTCCTTCTTACGGTTATTGCGTGCTTCGCGACGTGCTTCGCGTTCAGCCTTGGCAGCTTCGCGGTTCTTCGCCTGTAAATCAGCGATTGCCTCTACTAGTGCGTCCTTCTTCATCTTTGCTGCGCCATCAACACCTAGTTGTGTAGCTACCGTCTTCAACTTTGGAAGGGTCATTGCAGCAAGCTCTGGGCTGTTTGAACGAACTGGTTCAATTTCTGTTGTCATGTATATCTTTTCGCTATTGGCTCTGGGCTATAAACCCGAAAGAACCTGGATTTTTGTTTTTTAAGATTCACCTGATGTGTTACTGGCTGCTAGATGAGCCGTTCAGATAAGCCAAGATTAGCAGGATTGAGCAGGAAATCGCAAAATGAGCAGAATT
>JBIKSX010000072.1:0-3273 GCA_044348405.1 Candidatus Planktophila sp. | reverse complement strand
CCTGAGCGCGGTTTGCACCAAGCTTTGTATCGCTAATTTGTTCATGCAACTTCAAGATCGCATCAAGCAACATTTCTGGACGTGGTGGACAGCCCGGAAGATAAATATCAACTGGAACTACGTGGTCAACACCTTGGACAATTGCATAGTTATTAAACATTCCACCCGATGATGCACATGCTCCCATTGCAAGAACCCACTTTGGTGCAGACATTTGATCGTAAATCTGACGCAAAACAGGTGCCATTTTGTTTGAAACACGGCCAGCAACAATCATTAGATCTGCTTGGCGTGGGGATGCACGGAAAACTTCGCCACCAAATCGAGCGATGTCGTACTTGGCTGCCGAACCAACAGCCATCATTTCAATTGCACAGCATGCAAGGCCAAATGTTGCTGGCCATAGCGAGTTTTTGCGCATATAACCTGCAAGTTTTTCAACAGTGGTTAAAACAAACCCACTTGGGATTTTCTCTTCAAGACCCATGGTTTAGTCCCATTCCAATCCGCCGCGGCGCCAAACGTACGCAAATGCAACAAAAACTGTTCCGATAAAGATTGCCATTTCAACCAAACCAAACACACCAAGAGAATCAAAAGCAACTGCCCATGGATATAAAAAGACAATTTCAATATCAAAGATGATGAAAAGCATCGCAGTTAAGAAGTACTTAACCGGAAATCTTCCACCTTCGGCAGCTTGCGGCGAAGGTTCGATTCCACATTCGTATGCATCTAATTTCGCTCGGTTGTAACGCTTTGGACCTGTCAGCGCGCCTGCAACAACTGAGAAAACTGCGAAGCCAAAGCCGATCGCCCCTATCACCAGGATTGGGATGTATGGATTGGATGTGGATATCACGGTCGAAATCCTAAGGTGGAAAGGCGTGTGCCCTCGACCGCTAGCCCTTAATCCCGCTGTGAACTGCAACAACACCAAAGGTCAGGTTTTTCCAGCTGACCTGGGTCCAGCCCGCCCTCTGCATATGGGCGGCAAGGCCCGCCTGATCTGGCCAGGCCCGGATAGATTCGGCCAAATAGACATAGGCGTCAGGGTTGGAAGCGGTTCGCTTGGCAATCATCGGCAGCAGGCGCATCAGATATTCCGTATAGATGGTCCGAAATGGGCGCCAGGTTGGGTGGCTGAATTCAACGACCACCATTCGACCCCCTGGCTTTGTGACCCGACGGGCCTCGGCGAGCGCTTTGTCGAAATCTGCCGTGTTTCGCAGGCCATACGAGATGGTGACAACATCAAAACGGTCCGCCTCGAAGGGCAGATTGAGGGCATCAGCCTTGGAAAAGTTCAGATACGGGCGGGCTTTGCGGCCTTGGGCCAGCATTCCCTCGCTGAAATCTGTGGCAAAAACGGTGGCCCCAGCCTTAAATAGGGGTTCAGAGGATGAGCCAGGCCCAGCGGCCAGATCCAGAATCACCATTCCAGGTGCTGGGGCGATGATCTTGGTTGCCGCTTTGCGCCAAGCCTTGGTTCGGCCCAAACTCAAAAGATCATTTACCAAGTCATACCGCTTGGCGACTCCATCAAACATTGCCGCAACTTCATCGGGATCTTTATTCAAATTAGCGCGGGACATGCGCATATTCTCCCTTGAAGTAGGCTCATCCACAACTCAACGCCACATCAACAGCGGCATGATTTAGAGGAGAGCTTTTCCCCAATGGTTCAACTGGTTCCAGTCACGACGGCCCGCCTGGGCGAGCATTTGCCGTTGTTGGATTTACTTCCCGACACCCAACCTCTTGCATGGGTTCGAAGTGGCGAAGGTTTAGTTGGTTGGGGAACTTTTGCAACAACAACTGTTAGTGGCCCACATAGATTTGCCGATGCACGTCATTGGTGGCAAAAACAATTAGAAAAATTAACTGTTAGCAATACAGTGCATGGAAGTGGCACTGGTCCAGTTTTATTTGCTTCTTTCTCTTTTGCACCTGATGATGTTTCTGTTCTTGTAATTCCTGAAGTAGTTGTTGGAACAAAGAGTGGAAAATCCTGGATTACCTGGATCGGTTCAGATTCACAACCACATTTGAAAACTGAGCCTGATCATTTTTCTAATGGCGACATGAAGTGGAGCGAAGAACCGAAAGCCAATGAATTGTGGAAAGAGAGAGTTGCAACCGCGGTTTCTCGAATTCAAAAGGGCGACTTAGACAAAGTAGTTCTGGCGCGCGACATAACTGTTACATCAAGCAAAGCTATTGATCCACGTTCTATATTAAACAAGCTTGCGCTGGAATACCCCACAACCTGGAAGTTTGCGATCTCGGGATTAGTTGGAGCAACTCCAGAACTATTGCTACGCCTTTCAAGGGGCATGATTACTTCACGTGTTCTTGCGGGAACAATTAGCAAGACCGGCGATGATGCAAAAGATCTTGCTCTGGCAGGCTCGCTCGCCCGCTCTTCAAAAGACCTTGCAGAGCACGAATATGCAGTGCGCTCTGTTGCAGATGCCATCGAACCATTTTGTTCTTCTACAAATGTTCCTGAATCACCATTTGTTTTACACCTGGCAAATGTCATGCACCTTGCAACAGATGTAACTGGTGCTTTAGTTGAAACGCTTTCACATGTTGATGCTTTTACAATCTTGGAACAACTTCATCCATCTGCAGCTGTGTGCGGAACTCCACGTCCACAAGCCGCCAAGTTGATCGCTGAAATAGAGGGAATGCCACGAGGTCGCTATGCGGGACCGGTTGGTTGGATTGACGCCGCAGGTGATGGCGAACTTGGTATTGCATTGCGCTGCGGGCAGATTAATGGAGATTCAATTCGAATTTTTGCTGGATGCGGAATTGTCGATGGTTCAGATCCTGAAGTTGAGCTAGCTGAAACGTATGCAAAGTTTGCTCCAATGCGGAGCGCACTTACATAGAGTTCAAAGATTCATAAATTGCTTTTAAGTTCTCAGCATTGCTTTCTCGATTTGGAACATCACAAACAACAACACTGATTCCAGAAATTGGCGCTTTAATTTCAGTTTCTAACTCTTCAACACTTGAAATCACTTTTGCAGATATTCCCATTGACTTAGCAATCTCTGCGGGGTTAAGTCCATGCGGAGTTCCAAAGACTGTTTCGAAGCCTTCTGAACCTCGTTGCGGCAAGGTTGAAAAAATACCGCCACCATCATTGTTAATCACAATGAATCGGCAATTGATCGGCTCTTTGTTAATCAAACCAGTTAAGTCATACAAGAATGAAAGGTCGCCCAAAATTGCAATGGTTGCTTTGTGTGAATAAGCAAT
>JBIKSX010000071.1:0-3280 GCA_044348405.1 Candidatus Planktophila sp. | reverse complement strand
ATCCTTGTAAACCTAGATTCAGATTCAGCTAAGGCTGTTCAGGACAAGGCTGCAGCACAGGGTGTAAAGACAATCGACTACGACCGTCTAACACTTAATGGTTCAGCTTCATACTACGTTTCATTCGATAACGAAGCAGTTGGTCGTCTACAGGGTGAAGGTATCAAGGCATGTCTTGATGCAGCAGGAAAGACAAATGCACGTATCGTTTACTTGAACGGTTCACCAACTGACAACAACGCAACACTATTCAAGGCTGGTTACGATTCAATTCTTCGTCCTTTGATTGATTCAAAGAACTACACACTTGTTGATGACCAAGCTGTCCCAGACTGGGATAACGCAAAGGGTGGCGTAATTTTCGAACAGCAGCTAACAAAGGCTGGCGGAAAGCTTGATGCAGTTGTTTCAGCTAACGAAGGTCTTGGACTTGCAGCTGTAGCAGTTCTAAAGAAGAACAAGCTAAACGGCAAGGTCTGTGTATCTGGTCAGGATGCAACTGTTGATGGATTGCGCGCAATCTTGACAGGCGACCTATCAAACACTGTTTACAAGGCGATCAAGGCTGAAGCAGAAGCTGCAGCAACACTTGCAATCGCACTTCTAAAGGGTGAAGAAGCAACAACAGCAACTGGATCAGTAAACAACGGTTCAATTGATGTTCCTTCAGTTCTATTGGTTCCAACTGGTATCACAAAGGCAAACGTCAAGGACGTTATTGCTGATGGATTCCAGACTCGCGAAGCAGTTTGCGAAGGAATCGAAGAGCTCTGCACAGCTAACGGAATCTAATTTCCGGTAGTTAAAGCAGGAAAAGATATGGGTTGCGGCTCGGAGGTTTCTCCGGGCCGCAACTTCTTTACTTGGAAATCAAAAAGAGAACCAATCGTTAGCTAAAAAATTGGAGAGTTCATGACAACACCGCTTCTGTCCTTACGAGGAGTTAATAAATCCTTTGGACCCGTTCATGTACTTAAGGATGTCAACTTTGATGTTCATGCTGGCCGGGTAACCGCACTTGTTGGTGATAACGGTGCCGGTAAGAGCACGCTCATCAAGTGCATCGCAGGTATTTACACTCCTGAAGCTGGCGAATTCCTATTTGAAGGAAATAAAGTTTCAATTGGCGGTCCTCGTGATGCGACCGCACTTGGAATCGAAATTGTGTACCAAGATCTTGCGCTGTGCGATAACTTGGACATTGTCCACAACATGTTTTTGGGTCGCGAACAAAAGCGCGGACCTGTCTTAAATGAAACTTCTATGGAAGCACTCGCCCGCAAAACTTTGGATGGCTTGAGTGTGCGCACAGTTAAATCAATTCGACAAACTGTTTCATCCCTATCTGGTGGACAACGTCAGACCGTTGCAATTGCCCGCGCAGTTCTGTGGAATAGCAAGGTAGTAATTCTTGATGAGCCAACCGCAGCTCTTGGTGTTGCTCAAACCGAACAGGTGTTAAATCTTGTCCGTCGCCTGGCAGACAATGGCTTAGCGGTTGTTTTGATCAGCCACAACCTAAATGACGTGTTCGAGGTTGCCGACAACATCGCAGCTTTGTATTTAGGAAACATGGCTGCACAAGTAAATAAAAATGAGGTTATCCCTCGACAAGTTATTGAGCTAATTACCACCGGAAAATCTGCTGGAGTGGATGCTCCATCTGCAAATTCAGGAGCCACCAAATGAGCATGAATAATGAAGTGGAAATGCCAACAATCAAAGGTGCTGTAGCTGACTATTGGGCACGCGTAAAAGCTGGCGATATCGGTTCTTTGCCGGCTGTTCTGGGCTTAGTTGTTCTGTGCCTAGTCTTTGGTTCGCTATCCAATGTGTTCTTAACACCAGGAAACTTTGCCAACTTAATTACCCAAGCAGCTGCAGTAATTGTTATCGCTATGGGTCTGGTCTTTGTTCTTTTGTTAGGCGAGATTGATTTATCTGCTGGCTATACCGCCGGTGTGACAGGAGCAGTGCTCGTTATTTTGATTACAAATGAAGGACAGCCTTGGTATGTCGCGTTGATTGCAAGTATTGCAGTCGGCGTATTCCTTGGTTTCATTTTAGGTTCACTAGTTGCCCGGCTTGGTATTCCATCCTTCGTGGTTACCTTGGCAGCTTTCTTAGCTTTTCAGGGAATTCTGCTGTTGTTGGCTGGTGAAGGTGGAACTATCCGTGTAGAAGATCCAACAGTCTTGGCGGTGCAAAATTCCAACATGTCGCCAACAATAAGTTGGATTTTCTTCCTTGTAGTTGCAGTGGCATATGTGTTGTCGGGTCTGGCATCAATGAATTCGCGCCGCAAAGCTGGCTTAAAGACCGAACTTAAGAAGTTATGGATTATCAAGACCGTCGGGCTTTTGTTGATTACTGGTTTGGCAGTTTTTGCGCTAAATCTGGAACGAAGCAATAATCCAGATCTCGTAAGTCTTAAGGGAATTCCATATGTTGTTCCAGTTATTTTGTTGTTACTTGTCATTGGAACATTTGTTTTAGGTCGCACCGCATTTGGTCGCCACATCTATGCAGTCGGTGGAAATGCCGAAGCTGCGCGCCGCGCAGGTATTGATGTAAAGCGAATCCGAATCTATGCCTTCATGATTTGTTCTGGTTTAGCAGCAATTGCTGGATTGATCTTTGCTTCACGTCAAAACTCGATTTCACCAACTACAGGTGGAAGCTCAACGCTTTTGTACGCAGTAGGTGCGGCAGTTATTGGTGGAACCTCACTCTTTGGCGGCAAAGGAAAGATGCGCGATGCAATCCTTGGCGGCCTTGTAGTTGCTGTTATTGATAACGGCATGGGGCTTTTGGGTTATGCAGCAGGTATCAAGTTCATTGTTACCGGACTTGTATTGCTGATCTCTGCAGGAGTTGATGCGATCTCACGCCGCGGAGCCAACGCTACTTAGCTGGTTAGACCCATCAAGTGCTCTAGCGCTAGTTGATCAACGGCTTCATAGCCGTACCCGCGCTTGCCCGCAGCTTCAACATCAAATGAATCCTTCGCAAGATCCTTCCACGTTTCACCTGCAGCAAGAGTTGGCTCAGCAAGACCAGGAATGTTTGACTCCTTCATTGCAGCGATCACTCGTGAATCTGCGCGGAAGGCTGCGGCACGTTCCTTAAGAGCAAGGTATGTGCGCATGTTTGCTGTTGCAGATTCCCAGACTCCCTTATCGCTTTCAGTACGTGCTGGCTTGTAATCAAAATGCTTTGGTCCGCTGTAGTTATAGCGCTCGAGCAGATCTACCAAGAAGAATGCAGATTTCAAATCTCC
>JBIKSX010000024.1:0-11057 GCA_044348405.1 Candidatus Planktophila sp. | reverse complement strand
ATAGATATTTCTTGGACAATGTTGCACAGTGGATTCTTGAACTCGACCGCGGGCGTGCTTATCCGTATGAAGGAAATTATTCGACTTACCTTGAAACTAAAGCAGCACGCCTAAAGGTTGAAGGTCAGAAAGATGCAAAGCGTGCAAAGCGTTTGGCTGAAGAATTGGACTGGGTTCGCCAAAATGCAAAGGGTCGCCAAGCTAAGTCAAAGGCGCGTCTTGCACGCTATGAAGAAATGGCAGCCGAAGCAGACAAAATGCGTAAGTTGGACTTTGAAGAAATTCAGATTCCACCTGGCCCACGTCTTGGAAATGTTGTTATTGAAGTTAACAACTTAACTAAGGGCTTTGGAGATCGCGTTCTTATTGAAGATCTCTCATTTACCTTGCCACGCAACGGAATCGTAGGAATCATCGGTCCAAACGGTGCGGGTAAAACCACGCTGTTTAAGACTTTGATGGGTATGGAACAACCAGATTCGGGCGCAGTAAAAATTGGTGAAACCGTAAAGATTTCATATGTTGATCAGAGCCGCGGTGGCATCGATCCTAAGAAATCTTTGTGGGAAGTCGTTTCAGATGGCAATGACTTTATTAAGGTTGGCCAAGTTGAAATGCCTTCACGTGCATATGTTTCATGCTTTGGTTTTAAAGGCCCAGATCAGCAAAAAGCTGCCGGAATCCTTTCAGGTGGAGAACGAAACCGTTTGAACTTGGCGTTGACACTAAAGCAGGGTGGAAACTTATTGCTGCTGGATGAGCCAACGAATGACCTTGATGTTGAAACCTTGGGATCACTTGAAAATGCGTTGCTGGAATTTCCAGGATGCGCAGTTGTGATTTCCCACGATCGTTGGTTCCTGGACCGTGTAGCTACACACATCTTGGCCTACGAAGGTGAAGCAAAGTGGTTCTGGTTTGAAGGAAACTTTGAAAGTTATGAAGCCAACAAAATTGAGCGTTTGGGCTCTGAAGCTTCACGACCTCATCGCATGACATATCGAAAGTTAACGCGTTAATGAAATCGCAAAGCAAACAGTATGTTCGTTGGGGCGATCTTGATGCCTTTGGTCATGTAAACAATGCAACCTATTTGGTCTATGCCCAAGAAGCTCGCTATGCATGGTCGAAAATGCTTGAAATGGTTGTGGCCAGAGCTGAAGTAGATTTTATTGCACCGATTTACACGGGCGATATTTATCTTGATATCGAAATCTGGGTGCATTCAATCGGAAACTCATCCTTTGGTCTTACATATGAAGTCAAAAATGGTGATGAATTAGTCGCTCGAATTAAAACAGTTCAAGTAACAGTCTCTATGGATACAAAGAAATCTCGGCCCATCAATGATGCTGAGCGAGAGTTCCTAACTAAATATCTCGAAACGGAGTAATGATGAGCACGTTGGCTTCACGCGAAGAGCGCCCTTGGTGGAGAGATGCTGTTACCTACCAAATTTATCCACGCTCATTTGCTGACTCAAACGGTGATGGCATCGGCGATGTTGAAGGCATTCGTTCACGCCTTCCTTACTTACATTCTTTAGGTATTGATGCAATTTGGATTTCTCCTTGGTATCCATCACCACAACATGACCATGGGTACGACGTATCGGATTACATGGATATCGAGCCAGCCTATGGAACTTTGGCTCAGGCAGAACAGTTAATTAAAGAAGCACATGATTTTGGAATTAAATTAATAGTAGACATCGTTCCTAATCACACTTCAAGTGAACACAAGTGGTTTAAAGAAGCGCTAGCTGCAAAGCCAGGATCAAAAGAACGTGATCGCTATATGTTCCGTGATGGCAAAGGACCAAACGGAGATTTGCCACCAAATAACTGGGAAGCAGTTTTCGGCGGACCTGCATGGCATCGCATCACTGAAGCTGATGGCACACCAGGTCAGTGGTACTTACACCTGTTTGCAGTCGAACAACCAGATCTAAACTGGGAAAACCAAGAAGTAAAAGATCACCTAGAAGATGTTCTCAAGTTTTGGCTAGATCGCGGTGTTGATGGTTTCCGTATCGATGTTGCACATGGAATGGTCAAAGAAGCTGGCTTGCCAGATATTCGCATCGATCCAACTGCAACCATGCTTGGTACAGAACACAAACCATTCTGGGATCAAGAAGGCGTTCACGATATTTACCGTTCATGGCGCAAGATTTTTGATTCATACCCAGGAGATCGCATGGCAGTTGCCGAAGCATGGGTAAGTCCAGCTTCACGCATCGCTCGCTATGTTCGCCCAGATGAACTTCAGAACTCATTTAACTTCGAAATGCTGACTACATTGTGGGATGCAGCAGAAATTAAGAAAAAGATTAATAACTCAATCGAAGCGTTGGCCGAAGTCGGAGCACCAACATCGTGGGTATTTAATAACCACGATGTCGTGCGATCTGTTGACCGTTTAGATCTAGGGTTAACCAATCACGGCGATACAACTTTGTCTCGCCAAGGTGATGCCTCAAAGTTAAACATTGCTCGCGGAACTCTGCGTGCACGCAGTGCAACTTTGATGGCGCTGGCACTTCCGGGTGGTACTTATCTGTACCAAGGTGAAGAACTAGGTTTACCCGAAGTTCGTGATTTACCTGAAGATCGATTAACAGATCCTCGCTGGAAGATGAGTGGTTTCCAAGATCGCGGTCGCGACGGTTGTCGCGTCCCATTGCCATGGTCGTCAGATCCAAAAGGTGGATTTGGTTTTTCAACTAATGATTCTTTGAAACTTAATGAAACATGGTTGCCACAATCACCATGGATGGGCAAGTACGCCGTAGATACACAAGATGGTGTCGAAGGTTCAACGCTGACAATGTATCGTCAAGCACTTGCGATTCGAAAGACCGAAGCAGGTCTTGGTGATGGCACGATGGAATGGATCGAAGCAGGTAAAGATGTTGTCGCATTTGAACGTCCAGGAGATTTTGCGTGTTACATCAATTTTGGTGCGCCAATTCAGTTGCCAAGCAATAGCCAAATTCTTGTTGCAAGTGGGCCAGTAACAGGACACACATTGCCAACCGATACCGCAGTTTGGGTGCGCTTAATTCCATAATGCCAAATTCTGCGCTGCAACATAGAACCGTAAGGGTTCTTGCCAGCGCGCAAGTTTTGAGTGGTGTTGGCGTTGCCGGAACAGTTGCAGCTGGTTCACTTCTTGTGTCATCGATTACTGATTCAGAAACCCTTGCCGGCCTTGCACAAACAAGCGCCGTTCTTGGGGCTGCAGCTTTGGCGTTACCGCTTGCACGTTTAACCGCGCGCGGTGGACGCAGATTGGCGCTATCAGTTGGCTATATCGCAGGTGCAATTGGTTCAGTGTTTGCAATTCTTGGTGGCGCACAACGCAATATCTTTTTCATGTTGCTTGGAACTTTTTTGGTTGGAGCAGCATCTGCAGCTGGATACCAAGCTCGATTTGCTGCAATTGATTTATCAACGGATCAAACTAGGGCGAAGCAACTGTCTTTTGTTGTGTGGGGCTCAACAATTGGTGCAGTAACGGGTCCCAATTTGATGCAACCGGCAGGAAACTTGGCTGAAAACTTTGGTTTACCGCGCTTGGTTGGGCCATATTTAATCTCTGCTGCGACTTTGGCTTTGGCAACATTAGTTATTGCAATGTTTCTTCGCCCAGATCCTTACCTTGTGGCAAACAAAGAAATATTAGAAAGACCCGAAAAAGGTGACACCAAGAAATCGCTGGCACATATTCGAAACAACCCCAAAGCACTTTTTGCAATTCTTGCAATTGCCATAGGTCACGTTGCCATGGTGTCAGTCATGGTTATGACTCCCGTGCACATGGCACATGTTGATGTGACGCTAACTGTTATTGGTTTGGTAATCAGCATCCACGTTTTGGGTATGTACGCGTTTTCTCCACTTGTTGGAGCACTCAGTGATCGACTTGGACGCATCCGTGTTATTCAAATTGGAATCCTGACCTTGCTTCTTTCAACTGTTATTTCGGGCTTTGCCCGCGCAGATGATGCGTACACACTTGGCGTTGGACTATTTCTTCTTGGTCTTGGGTGGTCTTGCACTCTTATTGCTGGGTCTGCACTTTTATCTGAAAGCGTTGAAACAGAATTTAGAGCCTCATCACAAGGTGCAAGTGATTTAGTAATGAATTTGTCAGGTGCAGCAGGGGGCGCCGTAGCAGGATTAATCATTGGAACTCTGAGTTATGGATGGCTTTGTTTCTTTGCTGCTGTTCCAGTACTGGCTCTCGGCCTGCGCTCTCTTAAACTCCGCTAGCCTTATTCCATGAGCACTTTTTACGAACAAGTTGGTGGCGAAAAGTTCTTCGCCGATCTTGTTTCTCAGTTCTACGCAGTAGTTGCGACCGATCCCATTTTGCGTCCGATGTACCCTGAAACAGATATGAAGGGTGCTGCGCAACGTTTGCAATGGTTTCTAGAACAGTATTGGGGCGGTCCTAGTACTTATCAAGAAAATCGCGGGCACCCACGTTTGCGAATGCGTCATGCACAATTTCAGATCACCCAAGAAGCTCGTGATGCCTGGTTGAATGCAATGCACCAAGCAGTAAATGGAGTTGAAATTGACGCGGCATTAAAGGCAGAGCTTTGGATCTATCTAGAAATGGCAGCTAACTCTTTAGTTAATCAGCCTGATTGAGATTGATTTCCAACTTTTAGAATTTCACCGTTGCGTAAGTACCACAAAGTTCCTTGACCATCGCGAACAGTTGTAACGCGCAAACCAACTTTTTCAACAACGCCTTCAACTTCCAAGACAGAAACGGTGTCGCCGACGCCGTATTGATCTTCAATCAACATAAAGATTCCAGACAAAATATCGCGAACCAAAGTTTGCGCACCTAGACCAAGTGCAACACCAACAACACCGGCGGATGCGATCAAAGGCCCTAAATCAAAACCAAATTCACCTAGTGCCATCGCTAGCGCGATGATCCATGTTGCTGACTTTAGGGTTGCAGTGAGCACTCCACCCAAAGTGGTCGCACGTTCTCTTTGACGAGCAACAATGTTGCGCGGTCCTGGAACTAAATCAGCTGCCGCCAATTTGGCCATAGCGCGTGCAATTGCCCGTGAACCAAAGGACTGAATCAGGGTAGCTGCCACAAGGATGGTTAGAACTCGAAGGGGAGTACCCGCCATCCAGTCCAGAAATTCACGCACGTTGTCACTCATAATGATGAGACTGTATCCAAATATTTACCTAAAAGCCCTCATCAAATACCCACGCGGTCGGGTGTTTTGGTGCAAGATAACCCAATCGGCACGAGCCACGCGCCAGATCGGGAGCGATTGATGTCGCGCACACTAGTTCTTAACGCCACCTATGAACCACTGGGTGTCATCACAGATCGTCGCGCGCTCATTTTGGTTCTCAATCACAGAGCAACAATGGTGGAAGATTCCGGCGAAGTTTTACGTTTTGCTGGCGGGCAAATTTCATTGCCATCAGTAGTCCGACTTAATAAATTTGTTCGAATTCCATATCGTCATGCAGTGCCACTTTCACGTCGTGCAATATTTGCGCGAGATGGTGGCCGATGCGTTTATTGCAGCGCACCTGCTACATCGATTGACCATGTGATTCCGCGCAGTCGTGGAGGTGGGCACAATTGGGAGAATGTCGTTTCAGCATGCCACAAGTGCAATCACTTAAAGGCTGATAAACACTTGAAGGAATTAGGTTGGCGTTTAAGGACTCTTCCACGCGAGCCAGTTGGAGCGGCATGGCGAATCCTTGGAACTGGTCGCACAGATCACAGATGGTTGCAGTACCTAGAGCCATTTGGTGTGGCTGCAGCAACGGCATAGATAAATTACACTTTCGCCATGAACAATAACGAAGGTCCAATTGTCGAGTACCCAGGAATGTCAGTTCTCGAAACTGTTGTAACTTTTTTCGTAGTTCCAACAATCATGTTCGTTGTGATCTCAGTTCTTGCTTACGCGATGTCAAAGCCTAGAAAGGCCAAGACATCTTCGATCACAACGATCGAGTAGTTCTTTCTCTAGGCTTACTTATCTAGTGCTTGAACCTTAAGTGCACGGATTACTCCATCTTGTGACTCTTTAACCAATTTACGAAGCACCGCTGGCGAATCTTTTCCAGCCCCTGCTAACCATGCATTGGTCGCATCAACGGTTGATTGCTTCACAATCCAGTTTGGATAGAAACCAGTTACATACTTGGCTGCGCCTTCGTATGATTTTGATTCCCAAGCCTTGATCAAGTTTTCAAAGTACAAAGCTACAAAGGGTTCTAGAAGATTACGCTGGATTGGTCGCTGGAAACCAACAATCAATGCGGTGCGAACCGAAGTAACAATGTCTTCGTTTAGCACCTTATTAAAGGCGTATGCCTTGGCTTCGCTATTTGGCATTGCTGCTAAGCAAGTTTCATAGGCAAGGTTTCCAGTAGTTGTGTTGTCCTTTGCAAGTTCTGCATCGAGTTCAGCCTTTGTTGTTGCACCACGCTCTGTTAGCGCAATCAAGAAGTACCAACGAAGATCTGCATCAACCTTTAGCCCTGGCGCACTTCCATTAAGAAGTTCGCGGACCTTTGCAGTTTGTTCTGATGTTTGAGCATTGACTGCAAATGCACGCGAAATAAGAAGCTGAAGATCACTTCCCGGCGCAGAGTTCATCGCTAGTGACCACAGACCATTTGCTAGCTTTTCGCGATATGCATCGCGATTTGAATCCTTTGCATAGGCTTCAACAGAAGTTCCCAACTGAGCCAAGACAATGTTTACGATCGCATCATCGGTTTCTCCGGCTAAACCGTTAAGTGCGATTTCAAGGAAGTCTGCAGCAGAGATTTCGGCATCACGATGCATATCCCAGATAGATGCCCAGCACAGAGCGCGAGCCAAAGCATCATCAAACTTGCCCAGATGAGTCTTTAGCGTTGCTATTGAACGAGCATCAAAACGCAATTTTGCATATGAAAGGTCGCGATCATTGATAAGCAATAGATCTGCAACCTTTTCACCTGCTAGCTCTACAACAACAGTGGATGTACCAGCAATATCTAGTTCGACAGATTTACGAAGCTTTAATGAATCGCCGCTGATGTCATACAGACCAACTGCTAAACGGTGAGGTCGAAGCTCTTTTGAATCTGCTGGAACTAACGGAGTCTCTTGCAAAATTGTGACGCTCTTGTATGCATCGCCTTCAATCTCTAAAGCCGGACGTAATGTATTTACACCAGCGGTTTGTAGCCAGGTGTTTACCCAGCTATCAAGTTTGCGACCACTAGATGCTTCTAGTTCAACGAGTAGATCTTCAAGGGTTGTATTTCCCCACGCATGCTTAGCAAAGTACTTCTGAAGCCCAGCTATAAATTGTGGGCGGCCAACGTGTGCAACTAGTTGGTGCAAAACCGAAGCACCCTTTGCATATGTGATTCCATCAAAATTTGCGTTAACCGCTTCCATATCAACCATGTCAGCGATGATTGGGTGGGTAGATGACAATTGATCTTGACGGTATGCCCAGTTTTTGCGAGCAGAGTTAAATTCAGACCAGGCACCCTTAAAGCGAGTTGATTCAGCAAGTGCTAAATATGAAGACCATTCAGCAAATGATTCGTTGAGCCACAGATCATCCCACCATGACATTGTGACCATGTCACCAAACCACATGTGTGCCATCTCGTGCAGAATTGTGTTTGCGCGGGACAGGTATGCCTTATCTGGCATGTGGCTGCGGAACACCAATACATCTTCGCGGAAGGTAACTGCTCCCGCGTTTTCCATTGCACCAAAGTTGAAGTCAACAACTGCGATCTGGTCGTACTTTTCAAATGGATACGCCAAACCAAAAGTCTTTTCGAAGTATTCAAAACCTTGCTTAGTAATCAGGAAAATATCTTCTGGATCTAGATACTGCATCATTGACTTGCGGCAGTAAATTCCCATTGGGATCTCTTTTTGACCCTTGTAAACATCATGGACAGATGAGTAAGGGCCAGCGATCAAAGCGTCCAAGTATGTTGAGATGCGGGGTGTGGTTGAGAACTTCCATTCAACCAAGTCGCCCTTTGCAACCTTTGATTCAACTGGGTTATTTGAAACCGCTTCCCAGTGACCTGGAGTTGTAACGGTCAAAGTAAATGTCGCTTTCAGCGCAGGTTGATCAAAGCAAGGGAACATGTTTCGAATATGTGCGGTTTCGCCTTGTGAATACAAGTAAACCTCACCGTCGGAGGGATCTACAGAACGCTGTAAACCTTCACCAGATTTTGAATACTCAGCCTCAATTTCAATCACTAAGAGGTTGTCTGCAGCTAAGTTTGTTAAGAAAATACTTTCGCCATCAAAGTTGCTTGTATCAACCGGCACGCCATTTAGAGTTGCACTGATTACTGAGCGGCCAACGGCATCAATAAAGGTTGAATATCCAGGCTTGTTACATGTAAATGAAACCTCAGACTTTGAGTAAAAAGTTTCCTCGCCCTTTGTGACATCAAGGGTTACGACATAACTGTTTACATAAAGATGGTCCGCACGCTCTTTAGCTTCGGCACGGCTCAAATTCAGACCTGGCACTGGTATCTCCCTTTGGTATTTTGTAGGTTCTTATCCAACCATGACACAGTTGCCCCATGGAACGCCCTTCGGTTCGTAGCTACAGCATCCGAGGCTCCCGAATTACTGAAGCCCAGCGAGCAGCCAAAGATGCTTTGCAGCAGGTTCACGGAATTGAGTTCAAGCAAGAACAGATAAATATCCCAGCGATTTTTCCATCCAGCGACAAAGTGATCATGGAGATCGGCTTTGGAATGGGTGAGGCCACCGCAATCATTGCCAAGAATCACCCCAACAATGGCTACATCGCAGTTGATGTTCATCCACCCGGAATCGGCAAACTGCTCGCTCGCATAATTGAGAATGATTTAACAAACTTAAAAGTTATTGAAGAAGATGTTCATGTTGTTTTGCAGCACATGATCGCAGATGAATCTCTTGATGGCATTCACCTTTTCTTTCCAGATCCATGGCCCAAGAAGAAACACAATAAACGCCGAATAGTTAATGCAGAATTTTTAGCGCTTATCCACCCAAAGATTAAAAAGGGTGGATTTATTCACATCGCTACAGATTGGGTTCCATACGCGGTAAGCATTCAAGAAGTTTTTGCTGGTTCAACTTTGTTTACTGGGGGAGTCATCGATAAGCCTGAGTGGCGACCAGTTACGCGCTTTGAAGGACAGGGAATCGATAAAGATCACGCCGTTAACGACATGCTGTATGTAAAGGCTTAAAGCGAACCTTCGTTTTCATACTTAGCAATCTTGTTAATTCTGCGAACATGGCGCTCATCATTTGAAAAAGGCGTTTCAATAAAAGCATCGATAATCGCTTTGCAATCTTCGATTGAATGCATGCGGCCACCGATTCCAACAACATTTGCATTGTTGTGATCGCGGCCAAGCTTTGCCGTTTCAACGCTCCACGCAAGCACTGCGCGCACACCCTTAACCTTGTTAGCGGCAATCTGCTCACCGTTTCCAGATCCACCTAGAACGATTCCAAGGGACGCTGGATCAGCCACAGTTGCAATCGCTGCCGGAATACAAAAATCTGGGTAATCATCTACTGCGTCATATTCATGCGGCCCATGATCCTTTACATCGTGGCCCTTGCTCTGCAGGTACTCAACAAGTGCTGCCTTTAATTCCAGACCGGCGTGATCGCTACCAATATGAATGCGCATGTGCGCATCTTGCCACGACAAGAGAAAAACCCGCCAAGTGATTACTCACGTGGCGGGTTTTTCTACTTTCAAATAGAAAGTTTCTAGATATTAAGGACGTGGACCCTGTGGACCCTTACGGTGCTTTGCGCCTTTATTTGGGTTTGCAGCTTTCTTAGCAGCGCGCTCTGCCTGCTTGGCTGCACGAACTTCATCAAACTTCTTTGAAATCGCATCGGCTTGTGCCTGTGTGATTGTTCCTGCCTTAACTAGATCAGCAAGGACTGTTGCCTTAACTAGTCCTTTGTTTGCTCCGTCATGCGCTGATGCAACTCCGACTGATCCTGTGGTGAGTGCTGCAATAGTGATTGCAATTGCTGCGATTCTTTTCTTTGATGACATTTCATGTCCTCTCGATAGTTTTTCTTGTCCCTGACCCCTCGTCATCGACTACCTGTAATCAACAGGTTCATGCTGAGAACTTTAACCACTGACCCTGTGAAATGTGGCAGAGAATTAATCAATTTCTCCTTGGGTTACCCCTACATCACTGCGTAAGTCTCATTCGGGAACCCTTATTCATTAAGGATATTCACAGATTCACACTTAAATCCCCACACAGAAATTTTGGTGATCCATGAAAACCAGCAAATCCTTATTAGTCATCGCTGTTGCTCTATCTGTAGCAATTATTCCATCTGCAATCGGAGCAGAAAAGATGAGCACTAAAGCTGCCGGTCCGTCACCGACAACTGTTGTTAACACCATTCGTAGCGGTGCAGGAGTACCAGCCAAGACGTTAGGCATAAATGGTGATTTCTACATTGATACAAAAAACTTAAATCTATACGGCCCAAAAACTAAAGGTGTTTGGAAGATTACAACTTCGCTACGTTCCCATGAAGTTCCAGTTGTCTCAAACATAATTGGAGAATCTGGTGCGAAAGGAGAATCTGGTGCGAAAGGAGAATCTGGTGCGAAAGGAGAGATAGGTGCAAAGGGAGATAAGGGCGCTACCGGTGATAAAGGTGCAACTGGTTTGAATGGAACACAAGGAATTCCTGGAGTTGCGGGTGCAACTGGTTTCACTGGTGCAACAGGACTCCAAGGTGCAGGAGGTGCAACTGGTTTAGTTGGCTCAACAGGACTTCAAGGAATTCAAGGAGTTGTGGGTGCAACTGGAGTAGCTGGTGCAGCAGGCACTGCAGGAACACAAGGTGTTGAAGGCGCTAAGGGTGATACCGGTACGCAAGGTATTCAAGGCATTCAAGGTATAAAGGGTGAGACAGGTACAGCTGGCGCTAAAGGTGATATCGGAACAACAGGTGCCGCAGGA
>JBIKSX010000023.1:0-11165 GCA_044348405.1 Candidatus Planktophila sp. | reverse complement strand
GCTCGACTTAAAGGTGGAGAAAGTTTTGACTGAGGCCAGAAGAAATACTTTTAAGTCACCAAAACCGGAAGCGTCGCGACTATTGGCATTTGATTTACTTACTGAAGTCAATCGTAATGAAGGTTATTCCAATCTCCTTTTGCCGCAAGCTTTAAATTCAAGCACCTTAGATGATCGAGACAGATCTTTAGTTACAGAACTGCTATACGGAACCATACGTATGCAAGGAAAACACGACTGGGTTCTTGCGCAGATAAGTGACAGGCCCTGGACCGAAGTTGATCCAGGAATAGTTGATATCTGTCGAATGGGTGTGCACCAAGTACACGAAATGCGGGTGCCGGATCATGCTGCAGTCGCCTCTACTGTAGAAGTTGCACGCAAAAGAATCGGTGAATCAAAGGCAAGTTTTGTTAATGCCATGCTCAGGAATGTCACTAGGACCTCAAAAGAGGACTGGTTTGCACCCTTGGAGCAGATAAAAGATCCAGTAGAACGATTTGCAATTCAATACTCACATCCAGCCTGGATTGTTTCTGCATACTTTGATTTACTCAAAGATTGGCACGAAGTTGAATCGGCGTTAGCAATAAACAATGAAGCCGCAACACCTACTTTAGTTTCTTGGCCTGGACTTTCTACTCAACAGGATTTGATGGATATTGGCGCAGAGCCAACGACGTATTCTTCCTACGGTGCACATTGGAAAGGCAATCCCGGCGCACTAGATCTAGTGAAGTTGCGCAAAATCGGTGTTCAAGACGAGGGCTCACAATTAGTTGCAACCGTGTTTGCAGCTGCAGCAAGTGGAACAACGTGGCTAGATATGTGCGCAGGACCTGGCGGTAAAGCTGCACTTTTGTCCGCGATAGCACGTCAACGAGGAATCACCTTTACTGCAAATGAAGTCTCTGCAGCTCGAGCCGAACTTGTGCGTCAAGTTGTAAATGGCGACCGAGTTCTGGTCCGGGATGGTCGCGATATTGCAAAGTCTGAAGAAAAATTTGATGCAATATTAATTGATGCACCGTGTACTGGATTAGGGGCACTACGTCGACGTCCTGAAGTTCGTTGGCGTCGCACTCTTCAAGATTTAAGAGAACTCACTGCCTTGCAAAGAGAGTTGATTGAATCTGCGATCTCTTCGCTCAATGTTGGAGGCGTCCTAGGTTATGCGACCTGCTCACCTCATTTGGCTGAAACTTCGATCCAAGTGGCAGATATCAAGAAAAAGTTTACAAATGTCGAACAAATCGCGGTTGACCCCTTCTTGCCGCAAAATTTAGAAGGCGGTGTCCGAGACCAAGCCATGTCCTTGTGGACTCACCGCGCAGGTACGGATGCGATGTATTTAGCCCTATTCAAAAAGAGCAGCGAGTAAAATAGGAATATGACTAAGGAAATTAGAATAACTCCGAGCATTCTCAACGCCGATTTTTCAAGGCTCAACGAGGAAATAAATTCGATCGCAGCCGTTTCAGATCTGCTCCACCTTGATGTGATGGATGATGTATTTGTTCCTAATTTCACCTTTGATTTTGATGCTGCGTCGAAGATCATTACTGAATCTTCGCTAGCAGTTGATGCACATTTAATGGTTGCCGATGTTGACTTAATCGCCGTTAAATATGCAGAGCTTGGATGTGCTTCGGTAACGATTCATGCTGAGGCCACCACCAACATCCCTCAGACGCTCAAGAACATTAGACAAGCGGGTTCACGTGCCAGCTTAGGAATAAAGCCAAATACGCAGATTGAGCAATATGCCGAATACATCGATTTGGTCGATATGTTTTTAATTATGACTGTAGAACCTGGCTTTGGTGGGCAGAAATTTATGGAGAACATGATGGAAAAGGTCAGAACGACCCGCACATTGATAGGTGACCGACCAATCTGGCTACAGGTTGACGGCGGGATTTCGATGCAAACCATTGAGATAGCCCTTGATGCTGGCGCAGACACCTTTGTGGTTGGCAGTGCTGTATTCAACGCTCCTGATCCCGCACAGATGGTTGTGGAGCTAAGAAAATTCGCAACGCGAGATTGAAGGCTCAAGTAAACTGTGTCAATGAAATCTTTTGAAGAGCTCTGGCTCGAATTAAGCCAAAAAGTTGCCGAAGGAGCAGAAGGTTCTGGGACGGTCGAAGCAGTAGACGCCGGCGTCCACGCGATAGGAAAGAAGATTTTGGAAGAGGCCGGAGAGGTTTGGTTAGCCGCTGAACACCAGAGCAATGAAGAACTAGCCGAAGAAATCAGTCAACTTTTGTATCATCTGCAAACTTTGATGCTTGCACGCGGATTATCACTCAACGACATCTATAAATACTTGTAAGGGGCCCAATGTTAAGAATCGCAGTTCCGAATAAAGGTTCGTTAGCAGAGAGTTCTGTCGAGATTTTGAAAGAGGCTGGTTACCGACAGCGCACAGATGTCCGCGACTTGGTTTTAGTTGACCCTGCTAATTCCGTTGAATTCTATTATTTGCGCCCTAGAGATATTGCAATTTATGTGGGGTCAGGGGAGTTGGAAGCGGGAATAACTGGTCGCGACTTGCTGATTGATTCAGCTGCATCTGCCGAGGAAATTTTAGGTCTAGATTTCGGTAGTTCTACCTTTCGATTCGCAGCACCAACTGGGAAGGAATGGAAGATCGCCGACATCGCAGGCAAGCGAATAGCAACTGCTTATCCCGGCTTGGTCGAGCACACGCTCAAGACTTTTGGAATATCAGCACAGATAGTTCGCCTAGATGGAGCTGTTGAAAGTTCAGTCCGCCTTGGTGTGGCAGATGTGATTGCAGATGTTGTCAGTACTGGAAATACTCTGCGTCAAGCCGGGCTACAGGTTTTTGGCGATCCGATATTAGTCAGTGAGGCAGTTGTGATTAAACGGAAAGGAACCGACATTCCTGCGGGCCTAGAAGTTCTAATTCGACGTCTTCAGGGAGTTGTAACTGCGCGCCAGTACGTTCTGCTTGATTACGACGTACTAAAGAGTTTGATAGATCAAGCATGTGCCATTACGCCAGGTTTAGAATCACCAACAATTTCTCCTTTACAAAAAGAGGATTGGGTCGCGGTCCGCGCAATGGTTTTGCGCAAAGAGACAAATCGTGTCATGGATGAACTTTGGACACTTGGAGCGCGCGGTATTTTGGTGACAGATATTCACGCATGTCGCTTGTAGTTTATAACTGAATAAGTGAGGGCACTGAACGCAATGATTGCTCTTTAATTGAGTAATCGGCCGCAGCCTCAACAATAGGTTTTGCGTTAAAAGCAATACTAATTCCAGCGATAGCCATCATGTCCAAATCATTTGCACCATCTCCGATGGCCACTGTGTCACTCAAATCAACTGAACATTTCTGTGCAAATTCCTTTAAAGCTTCAGCTTTAGCGGCCCGATCTATGATTGCGCCAACAACTTTGCCGGTTAAGTGTCCATCAATAATCTCGAGTAAATTTGCTCTATAGAAATCAATCTTGAGTTCATCAACAATTGGTTGCAGAATGTTGGAAAAACCTCCTGAAACCAAAGAAACATAGTGGCCTTGCTCATGCAAAAGCGACACTAATTCGGCGGCACCATCGGTTAATCGGATCTCCTGCTGAACCTGGCTGATGCAATCTTCTGGAACACCCTTAAGCAATGCCACGCGAGCAATCAAGCTTTGGGCAAAATCTAGTTCACCTCGCATGGCAGCCTCAGTTATTCGGGCAACTTCATCCAAAACTCCGGCCTTGGCTGCAAGAAGCTCGATTGCCTCTTGCTGAATAAAGGTGGAATCAACATCTAACTGCACAAGTCTTTTGCGGATAGTCATGGCTAGGCACCGATGGTTAGTGAAAACTCTGTCGAGTTCTCAAGAGTGGCCATGGATTTTCGTAGATCAGTTTCGGATATCCCAGAGATTTTGATTGTTAGTTCAAGCGGATCCGTCGCCGTACGTGCCAGATCTTCAATATTTGCCCCTGCATTGACTAACCCCTGAGTTATTTCCACCAAATGTTTTGGATGCAACTTTGTGGAACTTAACTTAATCGTTTCGCACGATGGTTTAGCCCGCAAGGTCGGTGATGAAGAAAACACCGCAGCGATGTCTACCGCTAAATCAGAGGCAAGTGCGTTGAGATCCTCTTCAATGGCAGTTTGATGCGCAGGATTGAGAGAAATTTGCAGAGTCAGAATCAAACGACCCTTAATGATGATTTGATCGAGATCAAGTACTGCCACCGAAAATGGTGAAAGAGCTGCAAAGAGCGCATGGGCTAATCCGGGCTTGTCCTCGCCGGTAAGAAGGATTAATCCAGAGAACTGCTCCACCTCGTGGCTAGATGTTGTCATAAGGGGGATAGGTTATCGTGAATCACTATTGCTTTTTGCGAGGTTTGCACCGGATTGAGCGTTCTAACCAGTATCTTTTGCATCTATGAGTAGCTCAGTCCTAACTCTCAATGAGGTTTCGGTTCGCCGAGGCGATCGTGTAATTCTTGGACCGATCAACTTTTCAATTTCACATGGAGAGCGTTGGGTCGTTTTGGGTCCCAATGGCGCTGGCAAATCCACTCTTCTTCAAATCTTGGCGACCAAAATGTTTCCTACTCAAGGTTCTGTCTCTGTCCTAGATAAGCAAATGGGCAAAGTTGACCTTTTTGAATTACGCACTCGGATAGGTCTATGTGGTTCTGTTATTGCTGAAGATATACCCCATGATGAAACCGTTAAAGATGTAGTTCTGACCGCAGCTTATGCAATTCTGGGGCGTTGGAATGAAAGTTATGATCTTTGGGATGAATCACGCGCTATGGCGTTACTAACTAATTTTGGTGTTCGAGAATTGGGAGATCGTCTTTACGGAACCTTAAGTGAAGGTGAAAAAAAGCGCGTACAAATCTCGCGCGCGTTAATGACTGATCCTGAACTTTTACTTTTAGACGAGCCCGCGGCAGGTCTTGATTTGGGTGGCAGAGAAGATTTGCTCAGGCGTTTTGCAAATTTTGCAGCTGACCCACTAGCTCCGGCAACAATTCTGGTCACGCATCACATCGAAGAAATTCCAGTTGGCACAACTCACGCCTTGCTGATTAAAGATGGTTTGGTTGCAGTATCTGGACCTATTGATCAAGTAATTACTTCAGAGCATGTTTCGGCAGTATTTGGAACATCCATTTCGGTAACACCTGAAGCAGGCCGGTTTTTCGCACGTGCCGCTGTTTGATCAGCTGCATCCGCAGTGGCAAGTAGCGTTGCAACCAGTTAAACCGCTCATCCAAAGTATTGATACATATGTAAAAAACCGAGACATTGCTCCTTCGCATGATCTTGTCTTTCGTGCCCTTAACCGTCCTATAGATTCGACAAAGGTGGTTTTCTTTGGTCAAGATCCATATCCGACATCAGGTCATGCCCACGGCTTAGCCTTTTCTGTCGACGCCAACGTCAGGCCACTTCCTGCCTCGCTTCGCAACATCTTTAAGGAATTAGAAAGCGATCTGGGAGTAACCAAGGCACATGGTGATTTGAGTAGTTGGTGTGATCAAGGCGTGATGTTGATCAATCGGATTTTAACTACCGAAGTTGGAGTTTCTTTAGCGCACGAAAAATTGGGTTGGCAAGAGGTGACAAATGCCGTAGCCAAGATCTTAGGAAATCGCAATGTTATCGCTGTGCTCTGGGGTAATTCTGCATTAGAACTGAAGAGTTACTTTCCAGATGATCACATTGTTTCCTCAGTTCACCCCAGTCCATTGTCGGCATATCGTGGTTTCTTTGGATCAAAACCCTTTTCTGCCGTCAATCAAAAACTTTCATTAATAGGCGAACCTACTATTTCTTGGTAAGAGAAAAGCCCCTGGTTTCCCAGGGGCTTTTCCGATTGAACTGATTAGCCAAACCAAGCGTTCATTGGTGATGACAAGAAGTACACCATAAACAAGCCTGATACGAGATAAAGCAAAGGATGAACTTCTTTGCCACGTCCTTGGACCAAACGAATTACTACGTGAGTAACAAATCCTGCGCCAATACCTACTGAGATGTTGTATGTAAATGGCATCAAGATGATGGTTAGGAATGCAGGGACTCCAATACCCAAATCATCCCAATCGATGTTTTTGATCTGAGACATCATTAAGAAGCCAACAATGATCAGAGCAGGAGTTGCAGCCTCGTAAGGGATGATTGCAACAAGTGGAGCTAAGAAAGTTGTCAGTAAGAATGCAATTCCTGTAACAACTGATGCAAGACCCGTACGTGCACCTTCACCGACACCTGCTGCTGATTCAATGTAGCTGGTGTTAGATGAAACACCAGCTGCACCACCTGCTGCAGCTGCGACAGAGTCAACCAAAAGAATCTTTTGGATGTTATCGACATTGCCATCTTTGTCAGCAAGACCTGATTCGTGACCAATTGCCGTAACTGTTCCAACTGTGTCGAAGAAATCAGATAGTAGCAATGTGAAAAGAAGCAGGATTGCCGCTATGAGTGAAACGTTATCGACACTAAATGCGCCGAAGAGATCGAACTGACCCGTGAAATCAAACTCTGGAACAGCAACTACCTCTTTTGGAACTGATGGAACACCTAGCTGCCATCCACCATCTACGATGGTTGGAGGATTTCCAGGAGTGAAGTTTGGCTTGATGTTAAATGCCTGTTGGATACCGATCGCCAAAGCAGTAGCTGAAGCAATACCGATCAGGATCGCACCCTTAACCTTGCGCACCATGAGTGCGATGATTAACAGAGTTCCAAAGACGAAGACAACTGTTGGCCAGCCAACAAGATTGCCATTGACACCTAGACCTACTGGAACTGGACCACTAGCTGTACGGCGCACGAAACCTGCATCAACAAGACCGATCAATGCGATGAACAGACCGATACCAACCGAAATTGCGATCTTGATCTGTGGTGGAACCGCCTTGAATACTGCTACACGGAAACCGGTGAGCACCAATACCAAGATGATCAAACCTTCTAGAACAACTAGACCCATTGCAGCGCCCCACGACATCTTCGAAGCAATACCCACTGCAACGAAAGTGTTTAGACCAAGGCCTGTTGCAATTGCTAATGGATAGTTTGCAATCGATCCCATAAGGATTGTCATTACGCCAGCAACTAGTGCAGTTGTAGCTGCAACCATTGCAGGTGCTGGTGCATCTCCACCGAAGAGGAACTGACCATTTGCATCTGGTGAGTACGCCAGAATGATTGGATTGAGAGCCACGATGTATGCCATCGTGAAGAAAGTTACGAGTCCGCCTCGAACTTCTTGGGCTATTGATGAGCCCCGCTCGGAGATTTTGAAATATGAATCCAGCATGAAGTAGTGCCTTTCTAATTTTGTTAACGGGGGTGTTTGCGACCCCGTGTGCGATAGGGCGCACAACCCTTGGGAAGGTCTTTATCCTATGTGTTACCTGGAAGTAACCCGAGAAACGACTCCCAGGGCAATGGCAATAGATTGACCAATCAGCAGGGTGAAGAGCACAGTTCCAAGGCCCACAGTTCCGCCCAGAAGCCAGCCCGCGATCAAAACCGAGCTTTCAATGGCTAAGCGAACCCGGCCTATGCGGATGCCCGAACGGTTATGAAGGGCGGTCATCAAACCATCTCGAGGTCCTGGCCCTAAGCCACATGTGATGTACAGGGCAGATCCAAAACCAACCATCGCTATGCCAATTAAGCAGTAGATAATGCCGATTGCATAATTATTTTGCGCCGGAAAAAAAGTAACTCCTACTTGAATCGCCAAAGCAATAATTACGATATTCGAAATAGTTCCAAAGCCTGGTTTTTCTCGAAGTGGAATCCACAACAACAAGACCAAAGCACTGATCGCAAAAGTGGACCAGCCCATAGTGATATCAAGTTTTCCGGAAACACCTTGTGCCAAGACTGACCATGAGCCATTACCGATCGTGCTTTGAATAACTAGGGCATCGCCCAATCCAAAAATGAAAAGGCCAAAGAAAAGAACACCAACGCGAAAGGGCTTTAAGTCCCAACGAGAACTAGCGGTCCACGGGGTATGTGGAACGGTTTTATGCGGACGCAAGAACTCTAGAAATGGGTTAGACATTGCATGAGTATAATCAGCAAATGTTTCCTGGTATCGGCACAATCATCAATGTCCTAACGATTGTTTCTGGGGCGTCTCTTGGTGTTCTTGTCGGAAATCGAATGCCAACAAGGACCAGAACTTTATTAACAGATGTTCTGGGTCTAGTTACCCTGCTTGGCGCAGCATCAGCTTTACTTCCTTTGTGGTCGGATCGCTACAACAACGCCCTTCCACAAGGCTGGAGTTTGCTGGTTGTTTTAGGCTCACTCTTAATTGGCGGCCTGATCGGCTCGGCTTTGAAACTAGAAACACGCTTAGATTCTTTGGGCGAGAGTTTAAGAATTCGATTTAAGGCATCGAGTGAATCAAATTTTGTGGAAGGTTTTGTTGCCGCCTCACTGCTTTTCGCTATCGGACCTCTAGCAATCCTCGGAAGTATTAGTGATGGAATGGGAACTGGGATAGATCAGTTGATCCTAAAAAGCACGCTCGACTTTTTCGCTGCGATGGCTTTCGCCACTTCACTTGGTTGGGGAGTGGCTGTTTCAGCGATACCTGTTGGTATTTATCAAGGACTATGGACAGTCGTTGGTTTCGGCTTGGGTGAAGTTTTGGATGGATATCAAGTAGATGCCATGACAATCGTTGGTGGGATTATGTTGATTTGTATCGCCCTTAAATTGCTCAACATTAAAAGCGTTGCGGTCGGAAACCTGTTACCAGCTTTAGCTATTGCACCGATCTTGGCGCTGGCTGTAAACGCCCTTTAAAAACTGGCTGCGTCAATCACGAATCGGTATTTAACGTCACTTGCGACGGTTCGCTTGTATGCCTGGTTGATGTAGTCAGCCTTGATTACTTCTACATCGCTGACAATTGAATGCTTTGCGCAGAATTCAAGCATTTCCTGCATCTCTGGAATTCCGCCAATCATTGAGCCTGCAATGGAACGACGACCATTAAGCAAAGTTCCAACATGTACTTCGTACGGCTTACCTGGAAGACCAATTACTACGAGCGTGCCATCTAATTTCAGTAGATTTAGGTAGTCGCCGACAACCAATTCGGCACTTACCGTGTTCAGAATGAGATCGAATGTTTTCGCTAGCGGAGCTAAGTTGCTCGCATCTTTGGTGCTCACGAAATGATGTGCGCCCATAGCCATTGCATCAGCTTCTTTGCTAGGGGAGTGAGACAAGACTGTGACCTCTGCGCCCATGGCTACTGCAAACTTAACGCCCATGTGTCCTAGGCCGCCCAACCCCATCACCGCTACCTTCATACCGGATTTAACTTTCCAATGCTTGATGGGGGAATACAAAGTGATTCCAGCACACAACAGAGGCGCTACGCCTTCCATCGGCAAGTTGTCAGGGATTCGTACCGCATAATCTTGATTGATGACAAAGTTATTTGAATAGCCGCCCATCGCAACAGTTGTTCCGTCACGTTCTAATCCGTTATACGTTCCCGTCATTCCTTCTACGCAGTATTGCTGTAATCCTTGGACACAACTTGCGCACTTACGACAAGAATCAACAAAGACTCCAACCCCGATTTTGTCGCCAACAGAAAATTTTGAAACTTTGCTTCCAATTTCTGTTACCACTCCGGCTATCTCATGCCCGGGCACCATTGGAAAAAGGGCAGGACCCCATTCTTCGGCGACCTGGTGAATATCGCTATGACAGATACCTGCGTACGAAATATCCAAAGCGACGTCATATTCGCCAACCGCTCTACGATCAAATTCATAGGAAGTAAGGTTGGATTTTGCTGAAAGCGCTGCATAACCGCGTGATTTAATTTTTACTCCTTGAACGGTAGGGGGATGGAAGATGTGTGGGCCGCACGTGATGCCCGGGCAGTAACTTGACGCATGTGGTGTCTGCGGCAGAGAACTTCATAGGCCACCGCTGCATCCGGTGCGACATCGCCAACAACAACTTGTTCGCCTTCTACAACCATCACGCCACCAACTGTTCGCGCATTGTGCGTTGCACGGGAGCCACACCAACACAGTGCCTCCACTTGCAGAGTGTTTACTCGATCTGCAAGTTCGACCAATCGTGCCGAACCTGGAAAGAGTTTGGTTCTAAAGTCAGCCAAGATTCCAAATGCGAAAACATCGATTCCGAGACCATCTACAACGCGAGCTAATTGATCAATTTGAACACTTTCATAGAACTGAGCCTCATCACAGATTATGTAATCGACTCGTTCACCCATAGATAACTTATCTACAACTAGTTTGTGAATGTCTAGTTCTGGGAAAACTTCTATTGCAGGGCTGGAAAGTCCTAAACGCGATGAAATTACTCCAGAACCTGCACGGTCCTTATTTGTGAAAATTAATCCGGTACGGCCCCGACTTTGATGATTGTGCGCAGTTTGAAGAGCGAGAGTGGATTTTCCGCTATCCATGGTTCCGCAGTAGTAAATCAATTCAGCCATGAGGCGCATCTTGCCATAGAGCTAAGAAAATAGCCCTTTATCGCGCAAGGCGGTTTCCAGCAGTGGCGCCAGGGCCAATGCGGACTGGACAGAAATGTGTGAACCATCACGGTAGACCACATAACCATCTTTGATTGAAGAGCAAACATTGGTGCACAACCACGGCGTTGGATCAATCTTTTTAAAACCATTAATAATCACGTTAGGAGTTTTTTCTGTCGTATCGCAATCCTTGACATCTTGAGAAGCTAAACAATTCGGAATGTCACGAAGGGGTTGAGGCGTATCGCTGATGTAGATCAAGTTCCTCGAAGAACCCTGCAAATCTGCTAACAAGCGACGTTGACCTTCATTCCACCATTGCGCACGGCTCGAATAGCCGCGAGGTTCAGTGAAGTACTGGAAGCTACTAAGGATTACCGCCGTTGGCTTGATCTTCTGGATTCTCTTTACTGAGTTCTCGCGCCACTTATCGCATTCAGAATTCTTGTATGCGCCCTGATCAGAACGAGGAACATCAACCGAAGGGCACGCTGACTTAGTTAACGAAATAAGTTCGAAACCTTTTTCACGTGCGAGCACTTCCAGGGTTGGAAACCATTGGGCAGCGTGTGAATCACCATAGAGAACCACT
>JBIKSX010000070.1:0-3326 GCA_044348405.1 Candidatus Planktophila sp. | reverse complement strand
TACGCATTAAAGGTTGGCCTTATCGACGTGGCTCGGAGATTAGAACCTTCTCAAGAGCTTCAAACTCTTCGATGCACTTTCCGGAACCTTCAGCAACTGCATCCAATGGACGCTCTGCAATGTGAATAGGCATTCCGGTTTCTTTGCGAAGGCGCTCATCAAGACCCTTAAGAAGTGCTCCACCACCGGTGAGAACAATTCCGCGGTCCATCAAATCTGATGCAAGCTCTGGAGGAGTCTTATCCAAGGTGCTCTTTACTGCGTTAATAATTGCGTTAACTGGCTCTTCAAGTGCCTTACGAATTTCTGCAGCCGATACAACAATTGTCTTTGGAAGACCTGTTGCAAGATCGCGACCGCGAATTTCGGCATCATTTTCGCCAGCTAGAGGGTAAGCAGATCCAATAGCCATCTTGATTTCTTCAGCTGTGCGCTCACCCAAAAGCAGCGAGAATTCACGCTTAACCCAGTTAATAATGGACTGATCGAGCTCATCTCCACCCACACGAATAGATAGCGAAGTCACGATTCCACCCAAAGAAATAACTGCAACTTCAGTTGTTCCGCCACCGATGTCTACAACCATGTTTCCGGTTGGCTCGTGGATTGGAAGACCCGCACCGATGGCTGCTGCCATTGGCTCTTCAATGATGTACACCTTGCGTGCACCAGCTGCGTAACCAGCATCCTTTACTGCGCGCTGTTCCACACCTGTAATACCTGAAGGAACACACACAACAATACGTGGCTTAGCCAAGTAACGACGACGGTGAACCTTTTGAATGAAGTAACGCAACATGCGCTCGGTTGTATCAAAGTCAGCGATCACACCATCCTTGAGCGGACGGATTGCCACAATGTTTCCAGGAGTACGACCGATCATCTTCTTCGCTTCAATACCAACGGCCAAAATTCCACCGGTGTCTTGGTTTACAGCTACTACTGATGGCTCGTTCAAAACAATGCCACGTCCGCGAACATAAACAAGCGTGTTCGCTGTGCCTAGGTCAACGGCCATATCACGACCGATGAATGACATTCTGCTTCCTTGTGACATCTTTACTCCTTGTGCTTTTTGTTCTTGGGGAATGAATTACTTGGGAAAGAAAATTGCAATTTCACGAGCTGCAGATTCTGGTGAATCTGATCCGTGAACTAGGTTCTGCATAACTTTGGTGCCTTGGTCACGTGCTAGATCTCCGCGAATAGTTCCGGGCGCAGCAACTGTTGGATCTGTTGCTCCTGCTAATGAACGGAATCCTTCGATTACGCGATTACCAGATGCAACGATCGCAACAATTGGTCCTGACATCATGAACTCAACAAGTGGCTCATAAAATGGTTTTCCAACATGTTCGGCGTAATGCTTTTCAAGTAATGCTGCATCTGCTTGCAACATACGCACCGCATCGATTGCATACCCTTTAGTTTCGATTCGCGAAATAACTTCACCGACTAATCCACGGCGAACGCCGTCGGGCTTAACCAGGATAAGTGTTTTCTCTGTGCTCACTTGCCTAGTCTATTAGGGTTTTTTAGGCCCTGCAGCCAGCAAGGCAGCGCGCGCGGCCTCACCCTTGCGGCCCACGATGATGGCGGCCACCCAGAGCGCAATCAAAACCACCCCAATAATGAAGAAGGATGGCTCGATAAATCCAAAAGAGATCATCGCAACCTGCAGCAGAGAACCGAATACAAATCCACCTGGAAGCCGCAAAAGGCCGGCCGCAACAAATAACAAGAAGGAAACTACACATCCATAGATGATTGCTGCCTGTGACTGATCTTTCATCGCAATTAAAATTGCAAAACCCAAAGTCATGCTTTCGGCAATCAAGACCGATGCTCCAAGAACCTTCATCGTGCAAACTTCCTTCTCAAATAAGTGCGAGCTTCGCCAACTGTGACGACAGAACCGGTAACAAGAATTCCAACTGTGTCTTCACTGAGTGGTCGTATCGAATCGACGACTGCTTTATCTAGTGCAGAGTTTAAATCCGAAACAACGAAAACGCGATCTGAACCAAATATCTTGGAAGCAACTTTCTCTAACTCTGCTGCCGGCATGGCGCGCGATGAAGAGCTTTGCGTCACGATGACATGGTCAACGATTGGCTCTAGCTCTTGAAAAATTCCGGTTGCATCCTTGTCCCCGAAGACTCCAACAACAGCAATTATTTCGTCGAAATTGAATTCATTAAGCAAAGTCTCAGCCAGCGCTTTTGCACCATGTGGATTGTGTGCAGCATCCAAAATTACAGTTGGGTCGCGATGCACAACTTCGCAGCGTCCCGGTGATGTAACTGCGGCAAACCCAGCCCGAACGGCATCAATATCTAGCGGTTGATCTCCAAAGAAAGCTTCGACTGCAACTAAAGCTGCTGCTGCATTTGCTGCCTGGTGGCGTCCATGCAATGGCAAGAAAATCTCATCGTAAGTTTCATGGATTCCTTGAATCGTAAGTAATTGCCCACCCACTGCAACTGCACGTGAAAGAACAGAAAATTCCACACCTTCTCTAACTACATCTGCTCCAACTTCGGCAGCTTTGCGAATCAACTCTTTTGCCGCCTCTGGTTCTTGCTGGGCAAGGACTACAAAGCCGCCTTCTTTAATGATTCCAGCCTTAGTTGCAGCGATTTCATGCAAGGTGTGGCCCAAATACTCCATGTGATCAAAGCCGATAGGCATGATTACAGATACATCGGCATCGACAACATTTGTGGCATCCCACTGTCCGCCCATTCCAACTTCGATAACACCAACATCTACTGGGTGTTCAGCAAAAGCTACAAAGGCAAGGGCAGTGACTGCTTCAAAAAAAGAAATGGGATGTTCGAACTTTGAATCCATCAAATCTAAATAAGCTGCAATATCGTTATAAGAAAAAATTAATTCTTTGGGATCAATTGGTTCACCATTGATAGAAATTCGTTCACGATAGGTTTCTAGGTGTGGGCTAGTAAAGCGCCCTGTACGCAAACCATGTGCAAACAACAACGCATCAACCATACGACTTGTCGTTGTCTTGCCGTTAGTTCCACCAATGTGAATCGTTGGATAAGTCAGCTGTGGTGAACCCAAAATATCTACAAGCGCTGCAATTCGTTCAGTCGATGGTGCGATGCGTGTTTCTGGCCAACGAGCAAGCAAAGCTTGTTCGATCGCATCTACGCGCTCTTGATCATCAGGTGAAATCATCATGCTTGTGGCAATGCTGCAAGCGCGGCAGTAATTCGTTCAATATCTGCTGTTGTCTTAGCTAAACGCTCTCGAATTTCGACAAGCACATTTTCAGGAGCTTTGGCCATAAAGCCTTGATTGTT
>JBIKSX010000022.1:0-11303 GCA_044348405.1 Candidatus Planktophila sp. | reverse complement strand
TTCATCCATTTACTTAACCGGACCCACAATTCGTTCTGCAGCAAGGCGACCAGAAATCAAAACCATTGGTACACCAACACCTGGTTGTGTTCCAGATCCGGCAAAGACAACATTTTCAATTCCAGCAGCCATGTTGCGGGGTCTAAATGGACCGGTCTGGAAGAAAGTATGTGCGCTAGCAAATGGTGCACCTGCTTCCATACCTTGGTTTTTCCAATCAAGTGGAGTTGTTACAACTTCGGTTTCGATTGCATCTCCAAAACCTGTGTACCCACGCTGTTCAAGAGTTTCAACCATGTGATCACGATATGGCTTGGTCTGCTTAGTCCAATCAATATCTGCGGTCAGGTTTGGGGTAGGGAAGAGAACATAGTAAGAAGTCTTACCTGCAGGAGCTAAAGCTGGATCATCTAGTGAAGGAATTGTTACAAGCACACTTGGATCGCTCATCAACTGCTTCTTCTTGATCAATTCATCAAAGACGCCATCCCATGATTCGCCGAAGTGAATATTGTGATGTGCGGCAAAGTCATACTTCTTGGAAGAGCCCACCAACATAGTCACACATGATGGGGAATAGTTAAGGCGCTTTACATTCAGCGGGGTCTTACCCAATAGATCGCGCCAAGCTACAGGTAGATCTGGGTTCAGAATGATTGCATCGCATTCGATTCGCTGACCATCTTCTGTAATGACCGCCTTTGCGCGACCATTTTGTACATCTACCTTTGAAACTGTTGTGCTGTACTTGAATTCAACACCGTGCTTTTGAGCAGCTGCCGCCATTGCGCGCGGAACTGCGTGCATTCCACCCTTAGGAAAGAACACGCCATTGACTGAATCCATGTAAGCGATAACCGCATAAATAGCTAACGCTTGTTGCGGGCTAACACCGGCATACATTGCCTGGAATGAGTACACCTTCTGTAAACGTGGGTCTTTCATAAACTGATTGACCTTTGGAGAAAGTCTGCGGAAACCACCAAGTGCAATCAATCGTGCAAGGTTGGGAGTTAAAAGATTAAAAGGTGAATCAATATTGCGATCAATGAAATCATTCATTTCATACTTGTATAGCTTGGTCACAAAATCTACATAGCGTGCATAACCTGCGGCTTCTTCAGGGCTGATCTTGTCTGCAATTTCAGCTTCCATTTGCGCGGTATTTGCATGAACATCTAATTGAGAACCATCTGCATAGAAGGCGCGGTACAAAGGAGAAACGGGCATCAGTTCAACCCAGTCCTTCATATCTTCACCGACGCAACTAAATGCATCTTGAATCAATGAAGGCATTGTTAGAACAGAAGGACCGGTATCAAATGAGTAACCATCTTTTTGTAGCAAGCCACTTCGACCACCAGGAACCGCTTCACGTTCAATCACAGTTACTTTGCGTCCTGCACCTGCAAGTCGCAAGGCAGCGCTCAAGCCGGCATAACCAGCTCCAACGATGACAACGTGATCAGTCGGACCTTTGACGCGAGCAGGCATTTACGCACTCCTTTTTGTTGCGATGTTAGCTAGCTCGACGAGCAAAGCTTTTCCATCGTTGGTGAAAAGTGAAGATTCAGCAGCACTAAGTGCGGCATCTGTCAGGGATTCAATCGTTGATTCAAGTTCGGCGCGAGCACCCGTTGTTTCAATAATTTCTTGCAAGATAGCAACGCCCTGAGCATCAAGATCCGGGCGACCAAAGTACTTCTTGCATTCTTCGGCTTGTGCTGCAGTTTGACGCTCATGTGTCATGGCGATCAACACGGTTCGCTTTCCTTCACGTAAATCATCGCCAGCAGGTTTACCCGTGACTGATGGATCACCAAAGACTCCCAAGAGATCATCACGTAATTGGAACGCTTCTCCTAGCGGCAACCCATATGCAGATAACGCCGGAAGAATTTCATTACTGTATTTCGAACTTAAGGCAGCGCCCATATGCAGCGGACGCTCAATTGTGTATTTGCCAGATTTGTATCGGGCTATCTTCATTGATCGTTCTGTATCAGTATCTTTTTGAGTCTGCTCGTGAATATCTAAAAATTGTCCGGCCATTAACTCAACTCGCATCTCGTTGTACAACGGAATCATGCGCGCGTATTGCTCAGCCGGCAACCCTGCGCTGTTAAGCATTTGATCCGACCAAACAAGAGCTAAATCTCCGAGCAGTACTGCGGCAGATAATCCATATTGAGGCGCAAAACCATCTAATTCATCTTGGACATGAATAGATTCAAAGTGGCGATGTATTGATGGTTTACCGCGACGAGTATCAGAACCATCCATCAAATCATCATGTATCAGTGCACACGCTTGCAAGAGTTCTAATGCAGCCATTGCACGAGTTGTAGATTTTTCAATAGAACCACCCGCGGCGGCAAAGCCGGCATAAGCAAACAGGGGGCGAAGTCGCTTTCCACTATCTAGTAAGAAGGATGTCAACGCATCTGAAACCGGTGACAAATCCAATGAGATCGAATTCAGATAAGCGCTTTCGCGGTTCAGGAAGATGCTTAACTCTTCCTCAACGGCACTTCGCACGCTCTTTAATGTCGCCTTTGGCTCTGAACTCACTCGGTAACGATATCCTCACACCGTGGCCTTGCGCACTTCGTATTCATTCGAGTTCTTCCCTCCAAAGGATGTTGAGGGTGAAGATCGTCTCTGGGCTGCCATCGATGGGCTTAAATCAATCGCCCCAGACTTTGTATCAGTGACTTATGGGGCCGGTGGTTCCACCCGTGATCGTTCGATTCGGATTGCTCAAGAAATTACAAAGCGGACAGGTATTTCAACCGTTGCTCACCTGACATGTGTTGGATCTACACGTGATGAATTGATCGCAATTTTGCACAGCTATAAAGAAGCAGGCATCACAAGTATTTTGGCACTTCGCGGAGATCCAACTGGGGGACCAAGTGCGCCGTGGACTCCAACACCAGGCGGCTTTAATCATGCCGATGAGTTAGTGCAATTAGCCGATGAGTTTGGTGGATTCACAATCGGAGTTGCTGCATTTCCTGATGGTCACCCTGCATCTAACGGAGATTTTGCTAAAGATGTAGATGTATTAATTCGAAAAGAACAACTAGGTGCAACTTTTGCTACCACACAGTTTTTCTTTGAGGCTCATCGGTACACACGTTTAGTTCAAGCTCTAGCTGATCGTGGATCACAGTTGGTCATCATTCCGGGAATTTTGCCGGTCACTAATGTGAAGCTATTACATCGAATGGCTGAACTTGGTGGAACTCCGATTCCACCGCAGATCGCAGATGCCTTTGCAAAAGTAGAAAATGATCCTCATGCTGTGCGCCAACTTGGCGTCGAGATAGCAACATCACTGTGCCAAGAAATATTGGCAGCAGGTGCTCCGGGTTTACACTTCTACACAATGAATAGTTCGACAGCCACTCAAGAGATCTATAGAAAGCTCAACAATGTTAAGTAACCAGGAGTTCAAGGCAAAGTGGAGTTCTTTGCATAGTGACGCCGAAACTAAAGGCATTGTGGGTGCCTGGCTCAATATCTCTTATCGCTTTGGCTTGATTTGTACCCTGCTTCGCATTTCTCCTAACGCCCTTACTTATTTAGGTTTATTGGGTGCGGTCGGAACTGCATTAACTGCACAAACCTGGTGGTCAATTGTTTTCCTTGTTTTCTCATTGTTTTGCGATGGTATTGATGGAAGCGTTGCCATATTCCAGCAGCGAGATAGCAAGTGGGGTGCAACCCTTGATTCAGTTGTAGATCGCATCAGCGAAGCGCTTTGGTTCTATACCTTGTATGCGATCGGAGTACCTGCATGGATTCCTATCACTTTGTGGAGCGTTGCCGCTTTTCAAGAGTATGCGCGAACCAAGTTGATCTCATTAGGAGTCAGCGACATAGGCGTTGTAACTCCGGCGGAGCGTCCCATGCGCGCAAGTTACATATTTATTATTTTGGTCATGGGATTACTTGATATCCCTGGTCTAACAATTGTTTCAATAGTTTTCCTTGCAATTCAGTGCTACAGCTTTATCAGTGTCGTGCGTTTTTCTCGTAGCCAATTGCTTCCGTAACTAAATCACCGCTGATTCCAACAAGAGGCAATCCGCCACCTGGATGCGCAGAGCCTCCCACTAGATACAAACCCTTAATTGGCGAACGGTTCTTTGCGCGCATAAAGGCGGCGCGCGCACCATTACTTGAAGTTCCATAGATAGCACCGCCTGGTGCAAGAACCGCAGCTTCCAGATCCGCAGGTGTTCTTACTGTTAAGGATTCCAAACGATCGCGGACTGAAATGCCACGTGCTTCGATTTGATCAATAATTGTGTTGGCATAGTTTCGAGCAAACTCTTTATCGTTCCAATCAAACTGTCCATGTGTTGGAGCATTGACTAAAACAAACCAGCCTTCAAGGGTTTCATCTTTGCTCATCAGGGGATCTTGTGGGGCACAAATGTAAATCGTTGGCTTTTCAACGGGCTTTCCATCGGTAAAAATCGCATTAAATTCAGCATCATAATTTTCTGGAAACAAAATTGTATGGTGATTAAGTACCTGATCTGGATCCTTACGCATCCCCAGCAACAAAGAAAAACCAGCCACAGAAACATCAGCACTTGCGATGTTTTTTCGCGCCTTCTTTAAGGTTCGCTTGTGTCCAGAAATAAGCTTGTTGTAGACAAGTGATGCATCAGCATTTGCGACAACTGCATCTGCCTGAACAACAGTTCCATCTGCCAGGACAACCCCGGTCACCTTCTTGCCTTCAGTAGCTATTGATGCAACTGCGGTGTTCAAATGAAACTTAACCCCAACATCTAATGCGCGCTGATAAACCGTTGCGGTCAGTTGGCCTAGGCCACCCTTAACGTGCCACGCTCCAAAGCTTTCTTCAACAAAAGCAATAGTAGAAAGCACGGCTGGTGCTTTGCGTGGATCAGAACCACTGTAGGTGGCATATCGATCCATGATGTAGCGCAGGCGTTGGTCCTTCACTATTTCATCAGCGTGTGTTCTTAAGGTTTTCCAAGGCGCAATGATTTTCATGTCACGCAAAAAAGTAAAGCGCTTCATAAGCGAGATTGGGGATTTCAATTCAGATTCGATAAAGGGTCCGCGGCTAACATCCCACATACGTTCCGCGCGCTTCATGATGCGATCCCACTGCGCAGCACTTTCTGAACCAAAAGATTGGGTAATCGAATCCAGAGTTTCTTTTCTAGAAAGATTGGCAAACTTCACATTGCTGCCATCTGCAAAACGGTAATCAAAAGATGGATTTACCGATTCGATGGGACAGACCAAGCCCATGGGCTTGCCAGTGCGCTGGAAGAAATCTTTGTAAACAGCTGGCAAAGTTAGTAACGAAGGTCCAGTATCAAAGGCAACTTTTCCAATCCATTCGGTGCGACATTTTCCACCCACTTGGTCAGATGCTTCATACAGTTCAACGTGATGCCCGCCGCGGGAAAGGCGCGCAGCAGCTGTCATGCCACCCATCCCTGCGCCAATGACCACGATCTTCATACTGTGCGACCTTTCCATGTCACGCTTTTGCGCACTAAGTATGAGTAAACAATCAGGTAAATCAGCGCAGCGATTGATATCGGGTGCAACACACTATCTAGAACACGTCCACGACTTTTGATTGCACTTAGCACCCGTGTTGCAACTATGGCAGCAAAACCAAGCCAACCGTATGGATTTCCGGCTAAACCCGCAATCAATGTTCCGATACTTGTCGCAAACAGAAATGTCGCCACAAATATGGCACCAACCACAGATCCAAAAGCCTTGTTTAACGACTTTCCATATCCAGCCTTAATCTCTTTCCAGGATGCATACATTCGAGTCTCGGCGATATTCGCACCGTTTATGACCGTTCCAGTTGATCCGCTGGCAATTAGTTCACGTGCCAAGAAAACATCATCGATTACTGAATGTTTAACGGATTTGTATCCACCAATTGCATCAAGTGCCGAACGACGTACGGCAAAGAACTGACCATTTGCTACAGCCATTGATTTACGTCCTGAATTTTCTGCATAACGCAGCGGAACAGTTGTAAACCACGACCACTGAAGCAAAGGTTGAATCAAGCGTTCGGCAAAAGTTTGAGCAATCTGGCGGGGATACGGCGAAACAAAATCTAGCCGCGCACCATGCAGAACCGTGATCGCCATGTTGATTGCATCATTGTTTATGCGGACATCGGCATCTATTGAAACTAGAACATCTTCGTTGCTTGCTTCATACAACTGCTGCAAAGCCCAGGTCTTGCCTATCCAACCATCAGCAAGTGGCGCTCCCTTGATCACAGTAAAGCGGGGATCGCTAGCAGTTAGCCGTTGCAGAAGCTCATACGTTGAATCCTCTGAATTGTCATCAAGTAAGTAATAGTGAAAAGGGCCTTCTTGAGCCGAAAGGGTAGTAACAATTCCTTCGACATTTTCTGCCTCATTGCGCATCGGAACCACAACACCCACAGTGTCTAGCAACTGTGAAGTCGTTCGAGGCGTTCGAATTTGGAGAAAGTTAACCGCTGCAATTGTGAGCAGAGTTAATGGAATTAAAAAGAAGAGAATCATCAAAAGGCTAGGGTCTTCCGACCCATCGATTAAAGAAATAAGGAGCTAGTAGCACTCCAAGGATTGCACCAGAAAACAGTGCGATTCCGGGACGACCAAAGAAGAACAAGTTTCCGACCACACCTGAAAACCAAGTCCAGAAGAGAAGCACATCTGCGGCGACCAAAGATCCACCGGCCTTGCGACGATCACGCGGGGTCGCAAAGTGCAAAATAGTTATCAGCGTCATTCCGGACAAAAGCCAACCAAAGGTGTTCGACAATGGAATTTCAGGTTGGAATGGAACATGTGCGCCAGTCACAACCCATGTCCAGCGACCAGCCGTAACCATTAGAGGATCCAAGAATAAATCCCAAGCCATCATCAATAATCCGCCATACAAAAACACCCATGATTTACCAATGCGTCGCGCAGCAACTAAACAAGGGTGAGCGATCATGACCCAAGCAAAAGGTACAACTAAAGGCACATCAAATAACTTTGGACCCAAAGTTGATGAATACGAATATTCACCAAAAGGCCAACTTGTTGAAACACCTAGTTGTTCAATGAAGTAACCAAAAAGCAAAGTTATTCCAAGCATGCTCCAGCCATAGCGCGCACCGAAAGCGGCAATTCCGTGAAGAAACATTGCAAGTGCTGCGGTTAAGACTGATGTGATTGTGATGAACTGCAATACATTGCCATCAACTAATGGATAAGCGATTTGCATTAAAATTGTTAAGCCAAGTGCAACACCCATTACTTTAATTAAAAGGGGAGACGCGCCACCTCTAGCCCGACGACGGGGTGTGTAATGGCGGATAGACATAGGTATAAGTCTGCCTTATTCCATTTGTTTAAGACAGTTACTGCAAAGACCCGCGGACTTCACGCACAGCAAATCGTGCAAAAAGCTCTTCGGAATACCAGTTATAGGCCGATGTATCAGCAATTGCCTTTTGATGCGCAGCCCCTTTGTATGCAAAGTCGCGAATCGCAGCAGCAGATTCCCACAGGGAAAAAGTTCCCTGAAGCCCAATCGGAGCTTCACCAATTCCGATGGCTGCAACCAAACCAGGTGCTGATTTTAGTGAAACAGTAACGGGTGGAACCGAACTCCAAAATCTAAAGTTTTGATTCCACTTGATCCGCGCACGAGTTATCGCCGCGACCTGTCCATCCCAGTCTTTAACTGTTGCAACGAAAGGTTCTTTACCCGCCCACTTACCGTGGGAAGAAATTGGATCTAATACTGCACGAAATTCAGAAACCGCGTTCTTGCGCCAGCGCTTGATCACAGTTGAAGAATCAAACTTTTCAATATCCTCAACGACTGCAACTAAACCCCATTGCAAAGCGTGAGCATCGCTGGGTGTAAAGGTCTCACCTTTACCGGTGCCCAAAGATTTATGAAATGAAACATTCTTATCCTGGAACAAAGAGAAACGATCAAAGCCCATAGCCGTAATCGCGAAAGGAAGCTTTGCAGGCTTGATCTTCCAGAAGTAAGCAACGATCATTGTGAGCTAACTTCTATGAGATCCCACTTGTTGCCGTACTTGTCTTTGAAGACAACTACTTGGCCATAGGCCTCTTGGCGAGGTTGTTCAACAAATTCTATTCCCCGGGATTTATAGCTTTCAAAAGTTTCTGTAAAATTTGTGGTGTACATGAAGAATCCAACTCGACCGCCCGTTGAATTACCGATTGCAGCTCTTTGCTGATCCGTTGCAGCCTTTGCTAATAAAATTTTGGCACCATCTGCACTGGGAGCAACTACAACCCAGCGCTTTTCAGGGGACATCACCTTATCTTCTATTAATGTAAATCCAAGATCATTTACATAATGCGCAATTGCCAAGTCGTAATCATCAACAACGAGTGCAATCATTCCCAAAGTGTTCATACTTATTCGCCGACAATCATTGGCTTTGCGCCAGTGCACTCAAGCAGCTCTGTAAAAGTAGTTGGATATACGGCATGAGGATGACCGGCTGCTGCCCAGACAACCTGGTAATCATTGAGCGCTTGATCAATAAGAATTGTTGCGGGGGACACCCAACCAATTGGAGCTACGCCACCAATAGAAAAGCCTGATTTTTCCTTTACATAATCGGCATCGACTCGACCAAGTTTTTCGATACCTAAGTTCTTTGCAACTAATTCTGTATCGACTCTGTGACGCCCACTTGTAATAACAAGTAGTGGTGAATCATCAGGAAGTTTAAAGATGAGAGAGGATGCAATCTGTCCAACTTCAATACCTAAAGCAGAAGCTGCCTCCTGTGCGGTGCGGGCGCTATCGGAAAGCACTTTAACCTCGCCAGTTAATCCATGCTCAGCTAAGGCTGTGATTACTCGCTTCACAGCGGCTTTTTCAATAATGCCTTCCATTACTCAAGATTATCTAAAGAACTCAAGTACCGTATGCCCATAATGAGTGTTGATCTCTATGCGATGGGTATGCGCGCCCGTAACGCCATATATAGCTGCTTCTTTTTGCTGGGCTTTTTGGGGCTTGCTTGGATTCCTCGTATCCCAGAGATCAAGAATTCACTCAATTTAAGTGATGGCCAATTTGGCCTAGTTCTTTTGGCAAGCACCGTTGGATCAATTCCTGGCGCACAAATTGCAGGTCGGGCAGTGCATTCATACTCATCAAAGCTAGTTGTTCGAATATCTGGCGTCTTGTTACCAGTTGGTGTTTTTGTGATTGGCATAGCTGACACTGTCCAAATCTTGGTGTTAGGTCTGTTTATTACAGGTTTCAATGTTGCCTTTATGGACATTGCAATTAACGGCCAAGCGGTTGAGATTGAAAAACACACCAAGGGGCGCTGGATGTCTAGTTTCCATGGCTTCTGGAGCATCGGAGCTTTTGCCGCAACATTAGTTGGGGGTTTGATCGCTAACTTTGTTTCACCTCGTGACAATCTGATTGGTATCGCAGTAATTGGTTTACTCACTTTTCAGTTTATAGCTAACTTTTTGCTTCCCGCCGAACATGATGGGCACCTGGGCGAACCAGGAAAAGATGATGCCGGCAAAGTCAAACTAATTGGTAAAGAGTCACTGATTTTGTGGGCCCTTGGTATTGGCTTGATGTGTTCATTGATTCCCGAAGGTGGTGCTTACGAATGGAGCGGAATCCTTTTACAAGACCATATGGGAATTGGTAAAGGTTTAAACGCAGCGGCAGCCACAACTTTCTCGTTAGCGATGATTGCAAGCAGACTTTTAGGCGATCGTGCATTTGAAAAGTGGGGCCATGTGAACACGGTTAAATATGGAGGCTACTTTGGTGGTGGCCTGTGGGGTCTTGGACTTTTTGTCGGAATGGCTATTTCTGATTCACATCCAACAGCCGGATTGATAATTGTGTGTTTAGGTTTTGGTGCTGCAGGTTTTGGAATGGGACCTTTCTTTCCAGCATTTAATTTGGCGGCCGCATCAATTCCAGGAATCGCGCCATCGGTTGGATTGGCTCGCGTTGGATTGATTGCAATTGCGGCTTACTTTGGTGGCCCAACGATTATTGGTTTGATCGCCGAGTTAACCTCTTTGCCAGTCGCCTTTGCATTTCCGGTAGTGCTGTACATGATTGTTGGATTGCAATCCAAATACATCAAGGTTCGTGAGATTAAGCAATAATCCACGTTTGTAACAAGGTAAAGACCGCAATTGAATACAGAAGAATCGCAAAACCCTTTTTAAGCAGCACAGGGTTTAACTGACCGCTCTTTATTGAAGCCATCCGGGCAACAATTACGGCAGCAGCTGCCATAACTAGCGGAATCTTCCAATCCACATCGTCCCAGCTGCGATTGTGCCCAAAGAAGGCGGTTATCGAATTAATCGCAATGATTGCAAGCGATGTTCCTGCAGCTTTTCCTTGTGGGACTTTGAAGAAGAGAACAAGAATTGGAATAGCAAGAAATCCGCCACCGATACCAAACAATCCTGTGAGCATTCCAATTACCAAGGAGATCAGAATCAACCAAGCCAGCGGAACTCTTTTTTCCGTTCCAGCAATAGGTTTGATGAGCATAGAACTTCCGGCGACAATCAGTACAAGAGCTAAACCTGTTGTCAGCACTGAATTGCTTAAGCGGTAAGCCAGGATAGAAAAAGTAATATTTGTAGTTAAGCCAAGTGCCCAAATAATGAAAGCTTCTCTAAAGAGGACTTCTTTACTTTTTATCTTAGGTAAAAGTCCTGAAATCGCTGCAGTTAGGACTACCGCCAATGCCGCAGTAGTTGCAGTCTGTGGTGTGAAGTCAAAGACATACAGCAGAATTGGTACCGACAGCATTGCGCCACCTGCACCGATGAATCCCAGAACTGCGCCGATGAAACCACCTGCAATTAATCCAGCGATGATTTCCATTGGCTAATCATGGTACAAAAAAGCCCGCCGGCAATAAACCGACGGGCTAATTTGTTTTTTAATTACAGGCTAAAGAAGGCTCCTGTTACTGATGGACCGAAATCTGTACCAGTTGCTACGAGTGCGAAGATGATCAATGCAGCACCTGCAAGTGAGAGGTTCTTGAAGAACCCGACTGTCTCATTTTGCTTAGCTGTTGCATCTGTTTCTTTCCAGAAAGCGTGCATCAAGAATGATGTTGGGATTAGGAAAAGCGCGATTAGTAGTGCGCCTAGGTCTGCGTACACACCGAATGCGATGTAGAGACCACCGATAAGGATCATGAGACCTGATAGGACCACGCTGAACTTTGCTGC
>JBIKSX010000021.1:0-11330 GCA_044348405.1 Candidatus Planktophila sp. | reverse complement strand
GGGGAGCAATTGATGGAATCGCAGCGCTACTTCACTTAGCTCGCGAATTAGATGGTGACAGTGGATTTACCCCAAAGAATTTACGAACCTACCTGCGCGAAGTTGAAGATCGAGTTCAGCAAAACAATCCACCAACAATGCCGGTTACAACCCTTGCAACTCTGCATGCGGCAAAAGGTTTGGAATGGGAACGTGTGTTCTTGATGGGCGTAAGTGATGGAATCCTGCCGCTTGAAAACAACAGCACCACAGGTGATCAAGCATCAATAGATGAAGAACGCCGCTTATTCTATGTCGGCATCACCCGTGCAAAATCAGATCTTCGCCTGAGCTATCGCGGTAAAGCCTCACGATTCCTGGCTGAAGCAGGCCTGGCTAACTAGTTCTATCTCTCCGTAAATACCCTATTTACGCTCATTTATGCGGGGAATTAATTACCTTGCCAGTACCTCAACCCATGCTTTATCCTTAGGGCTTCATCCTCATGGCGGGGATGGACATGATGGAAGGGAACGAATATGTCTAACGCATCATTCGTATCAGCAAACGCTTTGCGTTCTGCTGTGATTCCTTCTGCTCATACAACCAATAAGCCTTCTACTTGGCATGCAACAAAGCCAGCGTTTTACGCAGCTTTTTATGCCGGATACGAGGCCAATGGTGGTTCAATCGAATAATTCGATTTAGAACTAGAAGCCAAGGGCCTCGAATCCAAAAGGATTCGGAGCCCTTTTTGTTTTTCCCGATATTTATTACTAAAAAATAAATACAAAGAAAGGCAAAGAAAGCACAAACGGATATCTCCCGATAACCACTGAAAACCGAAAGAGATAGCAAGACCCAACAACAGTTGGCCAACAAGGAAAGAAGAGGTGAGAACATGAGCGTTCTCTTCAGCGAACTACTAGTACCAGGCTGGGCAGATGAGAAGATCGGTTTGGATGCCGTAACGGGCACTTACAGCGATGGGTCATCATTTAATTTGCCATGCCACACTGCAGATCCTGAGCTCTATTTTTCTGAGGATGAGATGCAGGTTGCAGAGGCGAAGTCGCTCTGCGGCGGATGTCCTGTGCGTGCACAGTGCTTAGAAGGTGCGTTATCGCGCCAAGAGCCAGCAGGTGTGTGGGGCGGCGAACTATTTGAAGATGGTCGCATCATCGCCAAGAAGCGCAAAGCTGGACGACCTTCTTTGAAAGAGGTTGCTGCACGCAATGAGCAAGGCGAACTAATTGAACTTAATGTTGCAAAGAGTGAACGTGAGGAAAGCGCTGCTTAAGCTGCAAACATGTTCAGGTTAGTTAGTGATGGCCACAATGCAAAGAGAATGGAGATCGGCAGGATAAGGAATACAACTGGAATCATCATTGATATTTCAGCCTTACCAGCCGCCCCCATGATTCGATTGCGCTGGTTACCTCTAGCTTCAACTGCGTGACGCGAGAGAACTTCTACAAGAGGTGCTCCACGCAAAGTAGCCGTAACTAGCGCATCAACAAAACGGCGAATCATGACTGATTTAACGCGTCGGCCCATGGCATCCAAGCTCTCATGTAATGGTTGCCCAGAACGCACGCCTGCAACAACATTTTGAAACTCTTTAGCAAGTGCCCCATCTGCACTGTTTGAAATTCGCAACATTGCATTTAATGGAGTTTCGCCAGCGGCTATGGCAAGAGTAAGTAGTTCAACAATTGCCGGAAACTCAGCCTCAATAAGCTCACGTCTTTTCTTCACATCCTGAGTAAGTTGACGATCAATCAATAGATAAACGCTTGCACCTGCAAGAACAGTTGCCGAAATCGCAAGAATTAAATTAGCGGACAGAGTCATTATTAAAGCAAATGCGATAGCACCAGAAGCGGCAGAGTATCCATACTGCTTGATTCGAAATTTTTCATAATCTAGGTCAGCAGCTCTACCTAATTCCTCTAATCTGATTCGAAGTTGTGTTGTGTCAGAACTGGTTCGAGCGCTTTTACGAGAAAATTTTTTAGCTTCAGTTAGTGGATCTAGCTGATCTCCAACCAGAACCAAAGCAGCTGCGGGAATCACGAGCAAGGCGGTGACAAGTAATGTGGCAATCAACGTGACCCTCCAGCAAATACTCGTGGTGTTTGGGGTAGGCGACCAAGAAAATTCATCCAAAGGTAAGCAACAGCTGTCATTACTAACCCAACTATTAGTACTAATGCACCCGTTGGAGTCGAATAAGCGATTGCGGTACTTGGTTGGGTTGATAGAAGTAGCAAAAGAATCCAGGGAGCTGCTGCCGAAATGTGGGCAGAGTTTTTAATCCAGCCATGTTTAACATCGATCTCCCGTCGTAGTGCTAAATCTTGACGGAGAAAATCACCTAATGTGCGCAGAATCTGCAATAACTCGCTACCGCCCAAACTCTTGGCAATTAATAATGCTTCAAAAATCTGATCACTACCGTGGTGCGAAAAAGTGGATTTCAGATCTTGAATTGCTTCACCCAAATCTCCACTACTGAACAAGGTTGCCTTAAATCGCAGAAACGATGGCCGAAGAATCTCTGGACCTCGGGTGGCTAACCCTGCCAAAGATTCGGATAAAGAAAGTCCTGATTGGATTCCTGACATTAAATGATCAATTACTTCAGGCCATGCTGCAACCAAAGCTGCCTCATTTAAAGAACTCTTTGCTTTAACTGTTATGAAGGCGATCCCTGCGGCCAAAGTTCCAAAAGCACATCCAATAACGATTGATTGAGTCATTAACAACACAACGGCGGTAGCAACTGATGCTGATACGCCTATACGAAGTGAAAGCCTCATGCATGCCACCAAGTGGATAAAGGCGAGCCAATAATTTCAAACTTTTCAGGATGTGGCAGCGAACCAACCCCTCGAATGTATTGACGACCATCCCATTTCCAGAGTGTTTCAATTTCGGCGCGATCATTTTCGTATCGTCCGGTAACTGCAGCAACTTCATTAATCCTTCGAGCACCTGATGCATCAAGAGTTGCATGCACAATCAGATCGATGGCTGATGCAACGGTTGGAGCTATGAATTTGTGTGAAATGTTTTCACCAGCCAGCAGTGGCAGTGTCTGTAACTTAATGATTGCATCTCTGGGCGAGTTTGCATGAAGCGTACCCATTCCAGGTAGCCCAGAATTTAATGCAATTAAGAGATCTAAAGCTTCAGCTTCTCGAACTTCACCGACAATTATTCTTGTGGGGCGCATTCGAAGGGATTCCTTGATCAATCTGCGAAGCGGAATTTCTCCTTCCCCTTGCAAATTGGGGCTTCGTGTTTGCATCTGAATTACATCCGGCAATTGTGGAGTAAGTTCAAAAACTTCCTCAATTGTGATGACTCGCTCGTTGCGGGGTACAGCACCTGCCAATGCATTTAGAACTGTAGTTTTTCCAGCCTGGGTTCCACCACATACCAAAATATTCAGCCCTGCTTGTACGCTGAAAACCAACGCGGTGCCAATTTCCTTGCTTATGACTGATCTTTCAACTAGATCGCTGACGGAAAGATTTTTCATAAGGTGCTTACGGATATTGACCGCCCAATGTGCGGCAGTTATTTCTGGGATAACAACATGCAATCGACTCCCATCTGGCAATCGGGCATCGACAAATGGATGAGACAAATCCAACCTGCGTCCGCTCCACATCAAAGCCCGCTCCACAATATTGCGAACTTCATCGGATGTGAGCAAAAGATTTGTTAATTCGCTTCGACCATTGCGCGCAATAAAGATGCGCTCAGGTGAGTTGATCCAGACCTCTTCGATGCTTGAATCTCTCATAAATGGTGCAAGGGGTCCAAAGGTCACATCGATGTCAAGTTCCATGCCGAAAAGGTAGAGCGATCGCTGACAAATTATCCTGTGCTGTGGATACTGCAAACCTCGGCGCGATCTAGTCGACTAAGTAGCGAAAGTGAAGTTTCGTTTTCTGCTCCTAGAACTATAAAGAGTTTGATTTGTAATGTGTGATTGACTGTAAGTGAGGTTGCGTGGAGCAAACGCTGAACTAACAATTCTGCATGAGATTTTCCATCTCTAACAATGATTACCACTTCATTTATCCCTAGCCGACCAACACACTCCTCTTGTCGAGTCAATTGTGTGAGTTCATAAGCAAAATGCAGAACGTCATGGGCCCGCACCTGATCAGATTCGGGATTGCTAAAAAGTATTTTGACCAGGGCCAGAGGCTTATGAGTCCTTGCCGCAAATAAAATTTCCCGCCGCAGTTGCTCATAGAAGTAAGAAGGGGACGATAGATGTGTTTGGGAGTCATGAATTCCATCGTGCGAGAACAGCATTGTGACTTCCTTTGAGTTAGCCTTACCTCTATGACTCAAGATCCTGCCAAAGCGGCCAAGGCTCGCGCACTAGTGGCATCCCTACTCTTTGTTGAGGCTGCGGTTATTGCAGGGTTGGGGCTGTGGCTAGTTGTCTTTAGCTTTACGCATGAAAATGTTGAGATCCTGCCACTCCTAGGAGTTTTGCTTTTTGCATTACTTGGATCAGCCGGATTAGCAGCATCAGCAATTGGGTATAGGCGAGGCAAGTATTTCGGCAGATCTCCAGCAGTATTGGCTAACTTGATTGCACTGGGTGTTGTTTCATATCAAGTAGAAGCTCACTTGTGGTGGGTTGCCGGACCATTAGCAGCACTAGCTGGTGCAACACTTATCTCTGCTTTGCGTGCAATTCCAACTGATCTTTAATTAACGCGAGGATTACCACTCAACAATCTGGTTGTCTTCCCACAAAACTCCGGTGACATCGCCAGGATTAAATTCACGAGTTGCTAGCCATAGGGCACATGCAGCACCTTCTTCGGCGCTACGTGGTGCATCAGCACCACCCATATCTGTTCGTGAATGGTTTGGACAAACAGCATCAACTAACAATCCACGTGCGCCCATTCCAGTTTCGTGTGCAAGGTTTCGAACCATTGCATTAACTCCAGTTTTGCTAATTCGATAAGGTGCTAGCCCTCCGGCATTTCCAGGTCCTGACATTCTTCCAAGACATGCAGAGTAAATAATCACTCGACCCTTGCGGGCATCTGCCATGGATGGAACTAAGCCATTAACCAGGATAAAAACTGAATCAAGATTGATTGATAAAACTCTGCGCCATTCTTCATCTGTGGTTCGCAAAGTCTTTGACATTTTTTCGCTCATAACTCCGTGAGCAAGAATCAGTACATCTGGAGCAGCGTGATCAGCTGCGATTTGTGTGACAGCTGCGCGAGTGGCAGTTAAGTCTGCAAGATCCACGGCATAGGTTGAAAAATTGCGATCCGGAAATGTGGCTGACAAAGTTTGCTGAGCTGTCGTAAGTCGGCTTTGGTCCTTAGCAACCATGACGATGTCATATCCACGTGCGGCTAACCCCTTGGCATTTTCAAAGCCCAAGCCTCTGCTGGCACCTGTGACTATCGCTGTTGGCATGGGTTAAGGGTGGACTAGATCAAGTGATTTTGCAGAGCGAACATGGCCGGATGTTTCAGGACTGGGGGTTCGGGTGGTGTGGCCAATCTCGCCTAAACAGGCGGAAATCGAGTTTATTCATGCGGGCTTAGGCCGATAGGCTAGGCGGCGTAACCAATGCAAAAAGGAGTTTGCCAGTGTCGGCACAGGATTTTGGTGCAAATGATTGGCTCGTAGATGAAATGTACGAGCAATATCTACAGGATCCTTCTTCCGTAGACCCTGCATGGGTTGAGTACTTTAAAACTAATAAGCCAGGAACTCCTGCAACTTCTTCTGCAGCATCAACTTCTTCTGCAAGCAAGGGCGTTCCACCAATTCCAAAGGCGCAACAAAAAGCTGCTGCACCAGTTGCACCAGCACCAGTTGTTGCACCCGTTGCTGCACCTGTACAACCAGTTGCAGCACCTGCACAACCAGTTGCACCAGCACCAGTTGCACCAGCACCCGTTGCTGCAGCGCCAGTGTCACAACCAATCGTTCGTGAAACTGCAACTGCGCAACCAACTCCGGCAGATCCAGTTGTAAAGCCAGCTCCAGTTTTGATTACACCCGGTGCTTCATCTCTTGAACCAATTCGCGGAGTTAGCGCTCGCGTTGTTCAATCAATGGAAGCATCACTTTCTGTTCCAACTGCAACATCTGTTCGCGCAATCCCTGCCAAGTTAATGATTGATAATCGCATTGTTATTAACAATCACTTAGCGCGTGGTCGCGGTGGCAAGGTTTCATTTACTCACATCATCGCTTATGCAATGATCAAGGCAGTTCGTGCAATGCCTGAAATGAATGCCTTCTTTGGTGAAATTGATGGCAAGCCAGCAATTGGAAAACCAGAACACATCAATTTGGGTGTTGCAATCGACTTGGCAAAAGCAGATGGATCTCGTCAGTTGCTCGTTCCATCAGTTAAGGGTTGCGAAGATTTAGATTTTGCACAGTTCTGGAATGCCTACGAAGCCCTGATAAAGAAGGCGCGTGGCGGTTCGCTAACTGTTGAAGACTTTGCAGGAACCACAATGTCGATCACCAACCCAGGAACAATCGGAACTGTTCACTCAGTACCACGCTTAGTTCAGGGCCAAGGATTGATTTTGGGCGTTGGAGCAATGGATTACCCAGCTGAATTCCAAGGGGCTAGCGAAGAAACCCTTATTAATTCCGCGGTAAGCAAAGTAATTACGCTCACAAGTACTTATGACCACCGCATTATTCAGGGTGCACAATCTGGTGATTTCTTACGTCGCATGCACGAGTACTTGTTAGGTGCAGAAGGTTTCTACGATGAGATTTTCTCAGCACTTCGCATCCCATACGAGCCAATTCGTTGGGCAAAGGATTTTGCATTTACACGCGATGAAGAAATCAACAAGACTGCTCGCGTTCAGCAGTTGATTCAGGCGTACCGAACATTTGGCCACTTGATGGCAGATGTTGATCCACTTGAATACGTACAGCGCTCACATCCTGATCTTGATGTTGTTACACATGGTCTAACTTTGTGGGATCTTGATCGCGAATTTGCCACAGGCGGATTTGGTGGCAAGAAGTTCATGCCACTTCGCAAGATTCTTGGAATCCTGCGCGATTCTTACTGCCGTTCTGTTGGTGTCGAATACATGTACATCCAGGATCCAGTCGAGCGTCAGTGGATTCAAAACAAAGTTGAAGTTGGTTACGCCAAGTTGCCTCGCGAAGAACAGCTACGTGTTTTGCGCAAGCTCAATAGCGCAGAATCCTTTGAATCCTTCTTGCACACAAAGTTTGTTGGTCAAAAGCGTTTCTCACTTGAAGGTGGCGAATCTGTAATTCCACTTCTTGATGCAGTTGTTTCTGCAGCAGCAGAACGTGGTCTTGATGAAGTTTGTATTGGTATGCCACACCGTGGACGCCTTAATGTTCTTGCTAACGTTGCAGGAAAATCAGCCGGACAAATCTTCCAAGAGTTCCAAGGCCATTATGCAGAGAACCAAGTTCAGGGTTCTGGCGACGTGAAGTACCACTTGGGTACATCAGGAGTCTTTACCTCTGAAACTGGCGCACAAACCAAGATTTATTTAGCTGCTAACCCTTCACACCTTGAAGCGGTAAACCCAGTTCTAGAAGGAATCGTCCGCGCAAAGCAGGATCGCCTAAACATTAAGAATGCCTTCTCTGTATTGCCAATTTTGCTTCACGGAGATGCATCTTTTGCTGGCCAAGGCGTAAACGCTGAAGTCCTTCAACTTTCACAACTTGGTGGATACCGCACTGGCGGAACAGTTCACATTGTTATTAATAACCAGGTTGGTTTCACAACATCACCACACGCATCACGCACTTCGCAGTATTCGACAGATTACGCCAAGATTATTCAAGCGCCTGTTTTCCATGTTAATGGCGATGACCCAGAAGCTTGTGTTCGTGTTGCACGTTTGGCTTTTGAATACCGTCAAGAGTTCAACAAAGATGTTGTTATCGACATGATTTGTTACCGCCGTCGCGGTCACAACGAAGGTGACGAGCCAAGTTTCACACAGCCATTGATGTACAAGTTGATCGATGCAAAGCGCTCAACACGTACTTTGTATACCGAAGCACTTGTTGGTCGTGGCGATATCACGCCTGAAGAAGCTGATGGAATTGCGCGCGATTATCAAGAACAACTTGAATCAATCTTTGCTGCGGTCAATAACATCGAGCCAGAACATGATGCCAATTTCAAAGCACCAGTAGCGCCAGCAGCAGAAGCAATCAACACTGCAATCTCTGAAAATGTCGCACGAGAAATCGCTGCAACACAACTGGCAGTTCCAGCAGGATTTACAGTTCATCCTAAGTTAACTCCACAGCTAGCAAAGCGTGTTGAATCACTAAACGATGCAACTATCGATTGGTCAACTGGTGAAATGTTGGCATTTGGATCATTGCTTCAAGAAGGTCATCCAATTCGCCTTGCCGGTCAAGATGCACGACGTGGAACTTTCTCTAACCGTCACGCAGTTATCGTTGATAAGGAAAATGGAAACGAGTGGACACCACTACGTGCCTTGATCAAGGATGAAAATCAGTTCTTTGTAATCGACTCATTGCTCAGTGAATATGCAGCGATGGGCTTTGAATATGGCTACAGCCTTGAGCGTGAAGAAGCGCTAGTTCTGTGGGAAGGCCAATTCGGCGACTTCGCAAACGGTGCACAAACAGTTGTTGATGAGTTCATTTCATCTGCTTTACAGAAGTGGGGCGAGCGTTCTTCAGTAGTGCTTCTACTTCCACATGGATATGAAGGACAAGGACCAGATCACTCTTCAGCACGTATTGAGCGTTACTTGCAGCTATGTGCTGAGCAGAATATGACTGTTGCACAACCTTCCAGCCCGGCAAATTACTTCCACTTATTACGTTGGCACGCAAAGAATCCTGCACGTCGCCCACTGATTGTCTTTACTCCAAAGTCAATGCTTCGTCTTAAGGCTGCAGCATCTGCGTTGCCTGATTTCACTTCTGGTCACTTCCGTCCAGTTATCGGTGATGATTCAGTACAGAACGCATCACGCGTTATTTTCTGTTCAGGAAAGATTTATCACGATCTAGTTGCTGAGCGCACAAAGCTTGGCGAAAACGGAACTGCAATCGTTCGCGTTGAACTTTTGTATCCACTACCAATTGATGAAATGGTTGCCGAAGCAAATAAGCACCCAAATGCAAACTTGCTATGGGTACAAGATGAACCGGCAAACCAAGGCCCATGGTCACACATTGCATTGCGCACTTCGCACGCACATGGTGGTCATGGATTTGGTGAGCGAATCTTGCGTCGTATTTCTCGTCGAGCGACAGCGTCTCCAGCAACTGGAAGCCATCACTTGCACGAAGATGAGCAGAAGGCGTTATTGCTCGAAGCCTTTACTCGCTAACCCTTCTTATATCTAAACAGCACAACGCCAACAATTTCATTGGCTGGAATCCATCCCCAGGTGCGTGAATCAGTGCTTTCTTCGTTATCGCCTTGAACCCAAAAATTACCACCATGAGATTTTTGCAAGCGCTTTACTAGAAAAATTCCTGGTCGTTCTTCGCGCTCCACAACTACAACTTTTCCCAGGATGCGCTCTGCGACCAGCGGGGAAAGACCTGCAGGAAACCAAGAGACCAGAAGCCAGTCACCCTCATTAAAGGTGGGTGCCATGGAAGATCCTGAGATCTTAACTGTGCCAAATTTGCTCACGGGCGGTAGTCTCGCACCATAAAGAGGCAATTCCGCGTTACTAGGGGGAGAAAAATGTTTGCACCAAAGACAACTGTCTACGCACACTGCGATCTGCCATGTGGTGTTTATGACCCAGCACAGGCAAAGATTGAAGCGCTTTCAGTAAAGGCTTGCATGGAAAAGTACGCAGCAAATACAGATCCTGATTTCCGTTCACGTTCAGTGGCGATCAAGGAAGAGCGTTCACATCAGGTCAAGGAGCACCTATGGGTGCTGTGGACTGATTACTTCAAGGCCCCACACTTCGAGGCATACCCACAGTTGCACTCATTGTTTAATGAAGCAACAAAGCTTGCAGGTGCTGCAGGTACAAAGGGAACTCAAGATGTTGCAGTTGCAGATTCATTGATCAAAAAGATCGATGAGATTGCAGAGATTTTCTGGGCAACTAAGAAAGCGTAGTTACTTATCGTTTTTGATTAAGTGAAGAGCAGCGGTGCGGGCGAGGAAAGATACTCGCTCCACCGCTGATCTTTTTACTAGAGCTGCAGCAATCTGTCGTTCATTTTCATAGACTTCACATTCAAAGGTCAATTCTTTTCCTTCAATTTCAATAACACGAGATGTTGCTCGTAATGATGCACCAATCCCTGCAGGTGATAATGAAATAAATTCAACGCTAATTGGGATTGTGGTTTCACCTGGCTCTAGGTATAGATCTAGGGACAAGATCGCAGCATGTTCCATTAAGTTAATAAGCAGTGATGGCGCAATGATCGGCAAGTCACCAATTCCGATTGCAACAGAAGTATCACCTGGGCGGACCACCATTTCGGTAAATCCAACCGCGCCAAGTACCTCATCATCAGGCAACATATTTAGCGCCCCTGACCATCATTGCCACGACCACGTGGATCGTTGGGATCTGTGCCATCAGTTAAAAATGTAATCTCTTCAGTGTGTTCGATCGTTACTTCACGATGCTCGATCTGACCAAACTCATCGATTTCGATAGAAATTTCAGTCATGCTGTATTGCGTTACAACCTCAGTAAACGCTCCAGTCATTTGCCCATGAATCTGACGATAAATCGCATCATGTAAATCCTCTGGTGCCTTTTCATTACATGTACGACGAAGCGCTTCTTGCATTAACTGGCGCATTGCTTGTTCGTGAGCTAATTCGGCTTCGCATGCTGGGCAGGCTGCAATATGTACTTCTACTAGCGCAATCTCTGGTTGTTCCATCTGTCCATCAATTAACAAGACAAATGAATTCAAAACTTCATTACAGGCTAGGGCGTTACGGCCAAGATTTTTGGAATCAAAACCGTTTGCGCCAAAAATACTGAAACTCATGGTTTACCCCCCGAACTCTTTTCGGTGGTGTAACCCAGCTCTTTTGCATAATCAGTTAACCGTTCGCGCAGTTGTTTTCTTCCTCGATGCAGGCGAGACATAACTGTTCCGGCAGGAACGCCAACGATTTCGGCAATTTCTTTGTATGAAAAGCCTTCAACATCGGCCAAATAAACGGCAATTCGAAACTCTTCAGGAATTTCCTGCAAGGCGCGCTTGATATCGCTGTCAGGCAAATTCTCTAACGCCTCAACTTCTGCAGACTTACCTTGATCACTTGTATGCGAAGC
>JBIKSX010000069.1:0-3390 GCA_044348405.1 Candidatus Planktophila sp. | reverse complement strand
GACTTGAAATGGATCCAGTTCATGGATTGATCTTGATTACAACCGATACCGCAGTTCTTGAAGAAGTTATTCGCGCAAAGAAAATTGCCCCTCTGCTTGGTGCACGAATCGATGCAGAAACAATTACGGTTCTTCCAAGTCAACGTGGGCAGATTAAACAATCGCTATTGCGATTAGGTTGGCCAGCCGAAGATTTCGCAGGTTATGTAGATGGGCAAGCCCATGACATTAGTTTGGTGCAAAAGGATTGGAAGATTCGCCCTTATCAAGAATTAGCTGCTGAAGGATTCTGGCATGGCGGCTCAGGTGTAGTCGTTCTGCCTTGCGGTGCGGGAAAAACTATTGTCGGAGCAGCAGCGATGGCACATGCCAAAGCAACAACATTAATCTTGGTTACCAATACGGTTGCAGCACGTCAATGGCGTGATGAATTACTAAAGCGCACAACTTTAAACGAAGATGAAATTGGCGAGTACTCAGGGTCAAAGAAAGAGATTCGCCCCGTAACTATTGCAACTTACCAAGTCATGACAAAGAAGAAGAACGGGGTTTATGCCCATTTAGATCTCTTTGATTCATATGACTGGGGCTTAATTATTTACGATGAAGTTCACTTGCTACCAGCACCGATCTTTCGCTTCACTGCAGATATTCAATCTCGCCGTCGTCTGGGGTTAACTGCGACATTGGTACGAGAAGATGGCATGGAAGGCGAAGTTTTCTCACTTATTGGACCAAAAAGATTTGATGTTCCTTGGAAAGAGATTGAAGCTCAGGGGTACATCGCTCCAGCTGAATGTATAGAAGTTCGAGTTAATCTGACCGAAACTGAACGTCTTGCATATGCAACTGCCGAACCCGAAAATCGATACAGAAATTGTGCAACTACTCGTACCAAGCGTGACGTTGTCGAAGCTTTGGTAGAAAAACATGTTGACGATCAAGTTTTAGTTATTGGTCAATACATTGATCAACTTGATGAACTTTCCGAAGTTTTGAGTGCCCCGCTCATCAAAGGTGAAACTCCCATCAAAGAGCGGGAAATATTGTTTAACAAGTTTAGGTCGGGTGAGATCAAGTGCTTAGTGGTTTCTAAAGTTGCAAACTTTTCGATCGATTTACCCGACGCAACCATTGCGATTCAGGTCTCTGGGGCATTTGGTAGCCGCCAAGAAGAAGCACAGCGCTTGGGCAGAATCTTGCGCCCAAAGTCTGATGGTCGTGGAGCTAAGTTTTATTCAGTGATTTCACGTGACACTATCGATCAAGACTTTGCACAAAATCGCCAGCGTTTTTTAGCCGAGCAGGGTTATAGCTACAAAATTATTGACGCTGACGATGTTTTTCAAGGGAAGATCTAAATCTTTCTGGGTCTACGCGCCAATAGTCATGGTGAATTCCATCAATATGTGTGACTGGAATTTGTTCACCATACAAACTTTGTAATTCGTCATTTCCATCTATCAAGATTTCTTTGATCTCAAAATTCAATTCATCTTTGAGGGACTGTAAAACCTTTAATGCATCTTCACAAAGATGGCAACCAGTTCGGCCATAAATTGTCACGACGGTCATTAATTCGCCCTTTCGACCCTGCCAATTTGCATAGAGAATTGGTAATTCCTACCCCTGACCTTAAACCACACGAAGAGCCCTGATAGCGTGTGACCATGATGCGCATAAAGAGAATGGGGCCATTTGCCCTTGCTGGCGCATTGATTCTTGGTTTATTAACCGCTCCCGCTACCCCTGCACTTTCATTTAAGCAGATACCGGCAACAAACTGGGGGCATATCTATGCAGGCACTGAACCAACAAATTCAAAACCAACTCCAACACGAAGTAAGAATCTGGAAGTTAAATCTAACTTCCAAGTTAAGTACAACAATTTTCCTGAATGGGCCAAGAAAGAGGTGCAGACCGCTATCGATGTGTGGTCTGCAAACTTTAAATCTTCAGTGGTTATTTCAGTTGATGCTTCATGGGGACGTTCAAGCTCATGGGGTGTTTTAGGTAGCGCACGACCAGGAAGTTTCTTTTCAGCTTTTTCTGGCGCTCCAGACCCTTCGCTGTGGTATCCCTCAGCTCTTGCAAATGCTTTGGCTGGAAGAGATCTAGATAAAAAGAATCCAGAGATTGTTATTCAAGTTAACTCAGCGGCGCAATGGAATTCCAGAGGAGACGGTATTCCGACAGGTAATGAATATGACTTGCAATCTGTTTTCTTGCATGAATTAGGCCATGGCCTTGGCTTTCTCTCTAATGATGCTTATGACCCTTTCTTTGGTTTAGGAAGTTTGGATCAGCCAACCCCTTTTGATGCTTATCTTCAGACAAGTGATGGTCGTCGACTAGCCGATCTTCCAACACCATCCAAAGAACTTGGAAACGCATTAACAACTTCATTGGTTTGGAACGGCGCGCTTGGAATAAAAGCTAATGGCGGCGTGAAGCCAAAGATGTACACACCTGAGCGATACGAAGCTGGATCATCAACTTCACACCTTGATGAAGCTACTTTCTCAAAAGCAGGACTTGATTCGGTGATGACGCCAAACCTTGATCCAGGTGAAATATTTAAGGAGCCGGGTCCGCTATTGCTTGCAATGATGGAAGATATGCGCAATAAGCCACCCGCTGGAATCGCAACTGACCTTCCATTCTCACCACGTAATGCACAAGCATTTACCGCTAATTCATCGGCCCTAGTTGCTTTTGATCCACCAGCAAACCTACGTACATCACAAGTTACGGAGTACCTTGTTAAGAATTTAAAGACTGGTGCTGAAAAGAAGTCACTATCCAGTCCCGTTCTTATGACCGGTTTAAAGAACGGAACTTCCTACACATTTAGCGTTGTTGCTCGAAATTCTCTGGGCAACTCTGAACCGGCGATCACAAAACCAGTGACACCTCAGCCTGCTTGGAGTAGTTCTGTTCTAGATAGCACCGCTGATGGAAAAACTGTTGCAAGTACTACCTTTAACGGAAGACCAGCAATTGCATACACAGATACCAAGAGCGGTGATCTGAAACTTGCAACTTTTGATGGCAAGGTTTGGAAAAAAGTTACTGTTGATGGTGCTGGTGGCAGCGGTGGGCGAACATCTCACAATCTTTCAGGTGCGATAAGCATGTGCGTTAACGGCAGTGGGCTTAAGCAAACTTTGCACATGTTTTACACCGATGCCACCGAAAAAGATCTTCGTTACTCAACTTTTAATGGCCGAATCTTTACCTTTGAAACTGTCGATGGAAATGGACCTTCTGTAAACAATTATGAGGATCCGGTTCGTGTCCGCACATCTAGCGACGTAAGTGTCGCTAACGCCTGTGTTGCTTCGGCTAGTGCCATCCAAGTCTTTTATCGTGATGAATCACAAGGTGTTT
>JBIKSX010000068.1:0-3405 GCA_044348405.1 Candidatus Planktophila sp. | reverse complement strand
GCTCTGACAATTACATTGAAATTAGAAGGAATGAACTTCTGAGAACGTTCTCGGCGGGCACGATCCCGCAGTGTGGCTTTTTGATCTGTCATTTAAATCTCCCGTGAAATCCCAAAGATCAAACTGTTCAACAAGTAGGGTTCGATTATGTCAGAACACACTCGGGTAGATGAGTTTCTCACCTCACTTCTTGCCATCTGCAAACCCCTTGATTCCTTTGAAATGCCTTTGCTTGATGCGCATGGTGCGACCCTTGCAGCAGATATTTATGCGGGAGATCGCTTAGTACTTCGAGAAGGTACACGCATTCGTTCAACACAAATTGGTTTAGCAGCATCGATCGGTCGCGATCATTTGCCAACCCGTCCACACCCACGTGTTGTGGTGCTATCGGCAGGGCCTGATTTAGTGGAACCGGGGCAGCCTTTAAAAAATGCAAGTGATGAGTTTGAAACAAATTCCTGGTTGCTAACAACCGCAGTTCGCGAAGTCGGTGCGGTTGCATACCGGGTGCACTCAATTCCAGATAACGAGGAGCAGCTGCAAAAAGTTATTGAAGATCAACTAGTCCGTGCAGATTTGATAATCATTAGCGGTGAGCGCCATGATGATTCATTTGATTTAATCACACGCACTTTGTCGGGATTGGGTCAAATCACAACTGTTGACTTAGCTATCGAAGCAAGTGGTCGCCATAATTTTGGAACAATCGGTCCAGATAAGACTCCTGTGGTCACGCTTCCTGGCGACCCAATTGCCGCATACATTTCTTTTGAACTCTTTGTGCGCCCAATGATTCGAACTTTGCTAGGTGCGGAAACAATTCATCGACCTTCAGTTAAGGCTGCACTTGAAAAGCCAATTGCATCTAATCAGGGCGTTCGCTCATACATCCGTGCAGTCTTGGCCGAAGATGGAAAGTCAGTTGTACCTCTTGAAAATCAAGATGAGCAATCGACTTTGTCTGATGCAAATGCATTTATTGCAGTATCTGAAAATGAAACTTCCTTAAAGACTGGTGATCAGGTAACCGTAGTAGTTCTAGAGCGTCGCTACATCTAGTTTCATGAAAAGCTCTTGGCCGATTCAGATTAAAGGTGAAGAAATTTCGCTTCGGCCTTTGCGGTTTAGAGATAGAGCCAAATGGCACCAAGTTAGAGTTGAAAATAGAGACTGGCTTTCACAGTGGGAGGCCACTATTCCCCTTACTGGTGATGATAGTTATAAAGAATTGCCATCATTCTTTGAAATGGTGAAAATCCTCAATCACGAGGCACGACAAGGCCGCTCTTTTTCATTTGCGATCTGGAATCAGGCCCAGCTAATCGGCCAAATCACATTAGGCGGGGTCATGTACGGTGCTATGCGCGGTGGGCACATTGGGTATTGGATAGATCGAAATTTTGCCAATCGTGGCTACACCACGCAAGCCGTTGAACTCCTTACACAGTATGGGTTTAACGAGCTAAAACTGCATCGCCTTGAGATTAATTTGCGTCCCGAAAATGCGGCATCTCGAAGAGTTGCCGAGAAAGCGGGATATATTTTTGAAGGCGAGCGTCCCCGATATCTACACATCGATGGACATTGGCGGGACCACATCACATTTGTTAAGGAAAATTCCGCAATCAAGTAGCGCTTAAATCCCCAGAAAACATCATCCCTTCCTTTAGATTTACCCATCATGACTTCGGGACTCATCTACATCGCGATAATTGGAATGTGGGTTGCATATTTTGCGCCCCGCTGGATCCATGACCGCAATGAGTTCTCCGGAAAATCAGTTGAACGTTTTAAAGGCGCACTGCGGGTAGTTGCGAATCAAACACCTAACGGAACAACTAGTGGTGGTGCCATCCATATTGATTTAGATCAAGAAGCGAAGGATCGCCAAACTTTACTGCGCCGCAGAATTACATTTTTACTAATTGCATTCACTTTGATCACGACAGTTATAGGTGGAGCCATGAATACGATGCCATTTATTTACGCACTTGTTCCAGCGTCTGGTTTACTTATTTATATCGCAAGCGTTCGACGTCATGTGATTAGTGACCAACTACAAAAGCGTCGTGTGCAACAACTTCATCGACAAAATTCTGGTGTCTCAAATACAAATCTTGCAGAAGTAGTTCAACCAAAGCCAAGTACTGAACATTGGATTCCATTGTCAGAACGCGAATTAAAAGGTGTTGTTATTCTGCCTCAAGGCACAGCGGCAGTTCGTAACGCTTGGGAGCCAACTGAAGTTCCCGTGCCAACTTATGTGAATGCACCAAAAGCGGTTTTACCAAAGCGAGTTATTGATCTGACAACTCCTGGGCAGTGGAGCGAAGAGCAAGAACGTCTAGAACGTGAAGCACTTGCCGCAGCATCTCCTTCACGTGATGAAATCTTTGATCAGCAGCTAGCAGATGAAGCAGTTGAGCGGCTCAATCAAGCGCGTGCCTCTAACCAATAATTAGATCCACGAGTCAAACCACATTCGCATTTTCCATTGATCATATGTGATGGTTTGACCGGTGTATAAAGGTAAAAAATAGATAAAGCACAGCAGCACAAGTGCGAACAACCCACCAACAATTGTTTGGGAAACCACCGGCTTTAGCCCACTATCTAGCAATAACTTTGCACAATAAACGATAGCTAGAATCATAAACGGCACAAGAATTATTGCGTAAAAAGAGAACATGGTGCGCTGCTGCATTGCAAACCACGGCAAGTACCCAGCAATGATTCCAATTGAAACTATTTGTGCTGCTGAATCAATAGATCGATTTACCAGTGATTTAATCCAAAAACCAATCACGACTGCAATTGCAATTGTTCCTATCCACCAAAGAAGCGGCGTTCCAAGAGCTAATACTTCTCGGGCACAATTCTTTGCACCACAATCATTAGGTGAATCATAGAAAAAGGAAGTTGGTCTTCCCATTACAAGCCAGTTCCATGGGTTTGCTTGATACGGATGCTTCTCAGTTAAACCTGTATGAAAGTTAAGCATCGAAGAGTGGTAGTTCAACCAAGCGATCAATGGATTGGCTGACGATTGTCGATCCCAACCACGATCAGATAAAAACCAACCTGTCCAGCTAATCAGATACACGCCAATTGGAAGCAATCCATACTGTGTAAACTTTTTGGCAATCAATCTAAATGAATCTCGAATATCCATACTCACCAAGATTCGATACAACGACACCAAAGCAATCACTGCAATAAAGTAAATCGCACTCCACTTACAACCAAGAGCTAAACCAAATGCAAGACCTGCCCACCAATGTCGACCTCTGTGCCAGAGCAATATTGCAATTAGAATGAAAAATGTTAGGAACAAATCTAATAAAGCAGTTCTGGAATGCACCAAAAGCAAACCATCCATTGCCATTAAAGCCGCGCCAAGAC
>JBIKSX010000067.1:0-3475 GCA_044348405.1 Candidatus Planktophila sp. | reverse complement strand
CAATTCGGGCCATGTTTCATGTGGAAACTGCACGCTCAGCCGAACAAGTCAGCCACATTTACCTACATGGAGCCGCTGCTCTTCGCAGAGATATCGCTCAATAATGTCTTCGAATAAGCTCTCAAAGGTTCGAATAGTCGGATCTGGGTTAATCGGCACCTCTATTGGGTTGGGTTTAGTCCAGCGGGGTGTTCGCGTTGAGATGGTTGACCGCGACATTAAAGCTCAATCCTTAGCCAATGACTTAGTCGGCGGGGGAGCACTTACTGAACCAGAGCTTGTCATTCTGGCGATGCCTACATCCCACTTGCCAGCGGTCATAGAGATAGAGAAACAACTAAATCTCAACTCAACATTTATGGATGTTGGTAGCGTGAAGAATGAAGTTGTACTTCACGTACAGGGTATTTCAGGGCTGTCCAAGCGCTTTTTGCCTACTCACCCCATGGCAGGCCGTGAAATCGGCGGTGCGGGCTCTGCACGGGCTGATTTGTTCCAGGGTCGCAGTTGGATACTTACGCCTACGGCCGATGTCGATCCAGCATCAAGAGCGCTAGTCCTAGAAGCAATCGAGTTGTTGGGTGCGGCGCCTATAGAACTTTCAGCCTTAGACCATGACCGAGCCGTAGCAAAGATTTCTCATCTTCCGCAGATTGCATCCTCGCTGATAGCCAAGCAACTAACTGGAACTCCTTCCGAGTGGATGGAGCTAGCGGGGCAGGGGCTGCGCGATACCACACGCATTGCGGGCTCAGATGAGTCGTTGTGGAAAGAGATCATTTACTCCAATCGCACTGAATTGCGACAATTACTAATAAATCTACAAAACGATGTTCAGGCAATGATTGATTCCCTTAATGATCCTGAAGAAATAGCGGCATTGATCGCCCAGGGACGCGTCGGCAAATCTTTGATTCCAGGCAAGCATGGCGGCAAAGCCCGTGAATATTGGTACTTACCAATTGTCATTGATGACAAACCAGGTCAGTTGGGTGCGATCTTTAATGAGTGCGCCGCAATGGATGTCAACGTGGAAGATTTGAATATTGAACATTCACCAGGTCAATTAAGCGCGCTAATTACTTTAGCTTTGTCGCAAAGTGATGCAGAGAAACTTTCTAACCATCTAACATCGATCGGATGGAATGTTCATCCGATTCGCAAATAGAAGTAGGCTCATCACATGGGCATAGTCGTAGCAATAGATGGCCCGAGCGGCGCAGGTAAATCAAGCACTGCGAAAGCAATAGCAACTCGCGCGGGTTGGAATTACTTAGACACCGGTGCCTTGTATCGCGCAGTCACATGGCTTGCTCTGGAATACAAATGCGATGAGGCATTTTCTATTCTCCAGGCCATCAAAGATCATCCAATTAAGTTTAATGCAGACCCAACAGCACCAAATGTTTTCGCTGGCGATACACAGATCACTCACGCTATTCGTGGCACATCGGTTACTGAAAATGTTTCTCGAATCAGTGCAATGCCTGAAATTCGACGCGAATTGTTAAATCTACAGCATCGAATAATTGATTCGGCAGAACGAGGCATTGTCGTCGAAGGTCGAGACATAGGAACAGTTGTTGCTCCTGAAGCTGGACTTAAAATCTATTTGACTGCAGATTTAGATGCCAGAGCGATACGCCGGGAAAATGAAACTGAAGATAAAAGCGTTGATGTAAAGCAATCCTTAGATAACAGAGATGCGGTTGATTCAACGCGAGCGGTGTCACCTTTAGTCATGGCATCTGATGCCGTTGAAGTTGATTCTACTTATCTGGATCTGGATGAAACTATCGAACGCATTTGGGAACTGTTAAAGAAGCGTAATTTATTGGGTTTGCCAATAGTTGCGATCTTGGGTCGACCTAATGTTGGAAAATCAACCTTAATTAATCGTTTCTTAGGCAGGCGCGAAGCAATTGTTGAAGATACTCCCGGTGTAACTCGCGATCGCGTTCAGTATGAATGTGAATGGGGCGGGCGCCGTTTCATCATTATGGACACTGGTGGTTGGGAAGCTAAACCCGACGGTATCGCTGTTCAGGTAAGTGCAGGTTCAGAACTTGCGATGCAGGAAGCAGATGTTTTGTGTTTCGTTGTTGATGCACAAGTTGGTGCATTGGATGAAGACGACACCTTGGTACAGCATCTGCGCAAGGCAAAGAAGCCAACAATTTTGATCGGCAACAAAGTTGATGGCGAACGTGAAGAAGCCGAAGCCCATGGCTTATGGAGTTTGGGCTTAGGGGAGCCACGTTTTGTATCTGCGTTGCATGGTCGCGGCAGCGGTGATTTGCTAGATCACATCGTAAATGTGTTACCTGAAGTTGGACGTGCGCAGAATCAAGATGGTTACCGCAAGGTTGCTTTGATCGGTCGACCTAATGTTGGAAAGTCATCATTGTTTAATGCAATTGCTGGTGAATCTTTGTCTATCGTTGATGATGCAGCTGGTACGACTCGTGATCCCGTTGACTCGCTTTTGTCTTTTGGTGGATCAACTTGGAGATTTATCGACACGGCAGGATTAAAAAAGCGAGCCAATCAGGATTCAGGAACGGATTACTACGCATCATTGCGTACTGCAACGGCGTTAGAACGATGTGAAGTTGCAGTAGTGGTGCTAGATGCATCAGAGCCAATCACGGAACAAGATTTGCGTGTCATCACCATGGTTGAAGAGGCCGGTAAAGCAATGGTGATTGTGATGAATAAGTGGGATTTAGTTGACGAAGATCGCCGCAACCAATTGGACCGCGAAATCGACAGACATCTAGATCAAGTGGAATGGGCCCAACGCGTAAATATTGCAGCTAAGACTGGTTGGCATCGTGACCGATTGGCACCAGCGTTGCGAACCGCGTTAGATAGTTGGGAGCGAAGAGTCCCAACGGCAAAGCTCAATTCATTCTTGGGTGCGTTAATTGGCGCTACGCCACCACCGGTGCGTGGTGGAAAACAACCAAAGGTTTACTACGCGACGCAGGCCGGAATTGCTCCTCCTAAGTTTGTAGTCTTTTCAAGTGGATGGATTGAGGCTTCATATCGCCGCTTCATTGAACGGCGCTTGCGCGAAGAGTTCAAGTTCCCGGGCACGCCCGTTCAGGTGGCGATCCGTGTGAAGGAGCGCGATAAAGAATGAACCGGTCACTAATTAGCGTTCCTAACGCGCTAACCTTCCTGCGTTTTCTGGGAATTCCGCTCTTCATTTATCTCACCCTGGCGCTGCAGGCAGATGGGTGGGCGATTGTGGTTTTAGCGATCGGGGGAGCAACTGATTACTTTGACGGCAAGATTGCTCGAGCTTGGAATCAGACCTCGCGCTTTGGCGAGCTAGCAGACCCTGCTATCGACCGGCTCTACATTCTTGCCACACTGATTGTCTTCTTGATTCGCGACATAGTGCCAGTTTGGATGATTGCAGTAATTATTGGACGCGATGTAATCCTGGGCGTAATCACATTACTTATGA
>JBIKSX010000066.1:0-3477 GCA_044348405.1 Candidatus Planktophila sp. | reverse complement strand
CTGAATGTTTTGCAAGATGTGATGAAGATGTCTATGGAGACAACTTTGCGCTTACCTGGACGTTCAGAGATTTCGCGCAGTGAACATAACGCGATTTTTGCAGCGATCGAAAACGGAGATGGCGAACTTGCCTCGAAACTAACACTCCAACACATCACGGGTGCTCGCGCAACCGCATTAGCAGATGCAAAGATGAGAGAGAACAATTGAGTTCTGTTCAAGCTGTGTGCGCTGGTGTGATTACAATTGACACAATTGCATTAGTTGATAAATATCCCGGCGAAGATGAACGAGTGCTTGCTGATGAAATCTCGCGAGCAGGTGGTGGACCAGCAGCAGTAGCTGCGGTCGCATTAAGTCGTTTAGGTGTCAAGAGTGCGATCGTTGGAACAATTGGCGATGATGCTGATGGCAAAGAAGTATTAAGAATTTTTGCTCAAGAAGGCGTAGATACTTCCGGAATTTCAATCGGGTCCTCAGCAACAGCTGGAAGTGTGATTGTTGCTTCAAAGGAACACAGTGCTCGTGCGATCAGCACTCGCCAACCTGTTGTCCAAGCCCCTCTAAACGAAGCCGCGAAGAAGTTAATAGCTAATGCACAATGGCTACATGTTGATCATGTGGGTATCAAACGATTAGATGAAATGGGCGTAGCCCGCGGCAAAGGGCCTCAGATTTCTTTTGATGCAGGTTATGGGGTTGAAAGTTTTGATCCGATAGTTGTTGATTTATTTGTTCCGACTGATCGACAGATGGCGCTTCGCTATCCAGGTGTTGATCTTGCAGTTGCTTTAGAAAATGATTCATTGAAAGCTGGAAATACTGTAGTTGCAACTCAAGGATCAGCTGGAAGCGCAGGTTTTTCACCTGAAACCGGGTTGGTTACTGCTCCTGGATTCAAGGTCGATGTAATTAGCACACTAGGTGCAGGAGATGTTTTTCATGGCGCACTAGTAGCTCAATTGATTCAGGGGCATTCACTGCAAGAAGCGATGCGCAGAGCTAACGCTGTAGCAGCACTTTCATGTCGTGGCCTAGATGGTCAATCAATGATTCCAACAACAACAGAACTCGATGCATACCTGGAGGCACACTGATGAGAAAACCACTAACTAAATTGGCAAGACCATCAGGAGCATTAGCAATGGTTGCAGTAGATCAAAGAGAAGCATTGCGCGGAATGTTTGCGCCCCACCAAAGCACTCCGGTTCCTGATTCGCAGTTAACTCAATTTAAGGTTGATGTTGCACGCGAGTTGTCACCTTATGCATCAGCTCTACTTGTTGATCAAGAGTTTGGAATCGATGCGATCATTGATCAAAAGGCTTTGCAAGGCGGTTGCGGGTTAATTGCTGCAGCAGATTTATTAGTGGGCCCTGCAGGTGGTGCAGCAACAGATACCGCCGTTGATCCAGATGTTGATCCAATTCGTATGCGTGACATCGGAAGCGTTGGACTGAAGTTTCTAGTTTTATGGCGTAACGATGAATCACCAGATGTGCGAGCAAAGCTAGTTGAAGACTTTAATAAACTCTGCGAAGTATCAGGCTTGCCATCAATTATTGAAATCATCGTAAAACCGCCCACAGATTCTTCTCGTAGTTTTAACCGCGAAGAAGAGTTGATCATCGCAGCTCGAGAAGCCGCAGCTTGGAAACCAGATCTTTACAAGGCTGAGGTTCCATTTCACGGTGAAGGCGATTTGAACCTTGTCACCAAGAACGCTGACAGAATTTCAGAAGCAATTGGTTCTCCATGGGTTGTTCTTTCAAATGGTGTAAAGCAACCATTCTTTAATGATGCTGTTAAAGCATGCGCAATGGGTGGTGCCAGTGGTTTCCTTGCAGGACGTGCGGTGTGGGCAGACATTGTCAGTTCACCAGATATTCCAAAAGCGCTTCGCGAAATCTCTATTCCACGCCTAGAACAGTTAGCAGAGATTGTTGACACCCATGCAAAGCCTTGGACTAGTTGGTAATTAGTTCAATCATTCTCTGTACTGCTAACTCTGGCTGAACTGGATTTAAGAGCACCACATTGCCTGTTGTTGATTCATTCCAAAAACTCAAGCCTTCAGGATTAATCATTACATTTCCGGCTGGCGAGGTTTCAAAAAACTCAGGCGCTAATAAAGCTAAAGCTGCGATCGGATCATGGGGAATCGTCCAGTCTTGATTTCTAGGTTCAATCCAACTCATGATTTCTGAGTAGAGAATTGTTCCGAACACCGGAGCATTTCTAATCTGCTCAATCTCGTCCATTCGAATGATGGTTTTCTGAGAGCTAGGTAAATCTAGAATCGAAATTGGAATACTTGATTCTAGAACTATTCTGGCGGCATCAATATCGCACTTAAAGTTATGTTCTACTCTAGATTGAGTGAAGTCACCTCCCATAATCCAAACTCGTTTGACCGTCTTTTCAAAATCATGACTACTCTGAATTGCTCGTGCGATATTTGTTAGAGGTCCAATCGCAATTACATCAATAGCATCAGGTTCGGCAACAACGGCTTTTACAAGAAAATCAACCGCTGACGTAGGTTGAGGTGTAAATGAATCTAAATCCTTGAAGTTCTTTCCTTCTGATCCCGACATCCAAACTTCATGACCAGAAATGGGATTATTCTCGCCATCAAATGTTGGGATTGTTCTATTCAGTAAAGAACACAAATGCATCGCAATCGTGGAACGTAGGTGGGCATCACCATAAACACTCGTTATCCCTATTAAATCAACATCTTTTGAGCCCAATAGAACTGCCAAAGCCAGTGCATCATCGACATCGGTACCGATATCGGTATCGAGGATGACTTTATGCATTAGCCCCAGAGCTCTTTGATTTCAACTACTCGGCCTTCATTGATGCTCTTGTGAGCGGCAAGGCCAGTTACAACGCTAGTTACGCCATCTTTTAGGGAAACCTCTGCTGGAGTTGAGTTCAAGATAGCATCGCGGAATTTTGTGTGCTCAATATATGAAGCACCGTAATGGTGTCCCATGTACTTAACATCGTAGTTGTGAACAATCTTTTGTTCGCTACCAGGTGTGCGTGCCGCACCAGTCTTCCAACCTGAAAGCTTGCCAATTGATTCACGACGAGAAGCGCGCAGAACCTGAGAAGGTAAGAAAGATTCAATCTTTCCTTCATCACCAACAATTGTCAGAATCTCTTTATCAAATGAACCTTCACCAAACATGCATAGATCTAACATTCCGCGAGCACCGTTGGCGTATTCCAGAACAACATATGCGTTGTCCAACATATCGGCTTGCTTGCCATCGTATTTTTCATCCAAGTGATTAACACTTTGACCACCTGATGCAAAGACACGAACAGGTGTTTCTCCAACAACAATGTCCATCAAATTGAAATAGTGGCAACACTTTTCAACCAAAGTTCCACCTGTGCGTTCTGCAAAACGATTCCAGTTATCAACCTTTGGGTAAAAAGGTTCGCGGTGTTCGCGAATCGATA
>JBIKSX010000065.1:0-3485 GCA_044348405.1 Candidatus Planktophila sp. | reverse complement strand
TTGTCGCTAAACACTGGCATTGCTTGAGGTCCAGTGACCATAGCTTCATAAATGTGCTTGGGTTCTATACCCATCAAAGTTGGGGCGTACTTGCCTTGTGTGAGCGCTCCACCTTGTCCAGCAAAGTTATGGCACATTGCACAGTTGGTGCGAAACAGTTCGCCACCTTCTGCTGTGCTTCCATCGCGCTCATAATTTAATTGAGCTTCTGTTGGGATTTCAGGACCTGGTGCAAGAGATGCAATGTAAGCAGCTAAAGCTGCAGTTTCTTCGGGGGTGTACAAAGGATCCTTGCGCATTGCTTGCTGACTCATATCAGCCATTGGCATACGACCAGTGCCAACTTGGAAATCAACAGATGCAGCGCCAACGCCAACGAGTGATGGAGCAATTACGCCACCTTCGGAATTAAGTCCGTGACAAGAAGAGCAGCCTTTCAAAAAGATTTGTCGACCTTCTTCGATCAGTGCCGAGCGGTCCGCTTTAGTTGTTTGCGTTGTTGTAGTTGCACTTGCGACACTAAATGTTGTTCCAATTGCAAGAAGTGCAAAAATCAACAGTGCTGGACCAACCGCCTTGTGGCGACGGTAGCGAGATAAACGCTTCACTTATATTCCTTACTACTTAATCAGGTAAATCGCAGCAAATAGTGCGATCCAAACGACGTCGACGAAGTGCCAGTAATACGAAACAACAATGGCTGTTGTTGCTTGTTGATGAGTAAAGCGACGAGCTTTCGAAACTCGGATCATCACGATCAGGAACGCAATTAATCCACCCGTTACGTGAAGTCCATGGAATCCAGTGGTTATGTAGAAAACCGAGCTGTAAGCATTTGCTGAGAATGACAAACCTTCGGAAACCAATAATGCGTATTCATATACTTGACCTGCAATGAAGAAAGATCCCATCAAGAAAGTGGTTGCAAACCATTCACGCATTCCCCACTTATTAATCTGATACAGCTTTCCTGTTCGATGATTCTGAAAACGTTCAGCGGCAAATACTCCGAATTGGCACGTTACTGAAGAAAGAACCAAAATCGTTGTATTAAATGCGGCGAAAGGAATGCTTAGCAGTTCGGTTGATTCTGCCCAGATGGCTGGACCCTGAACCGCTCTAATCGTGAAGTACATTGCAAAGAGGGCAGCGAAAAACATTAATTCACTTGAGAGCCAGACAATCGTTCCCACCGCCACTGCATTTGGGCGAGAGATCTTGTGGTGTGATACGGCGCTAGACATGAAGGTGATTATTCCCGAAAACATGCTCGGCGTCTGCCTGGGGAGCGTCTAGAAAGCCTCGTTTTTGCCCACAAAGAGGTGAAACGGATCACCTTAAAAACCGTGATCCTGAGAACAGCCGGTGGGCAGAAGTTGGGTGGTTTTTCAATAGAATACCTATATGACCGAGAGCAAAAAACAGATCATTGTCTATTCCGATGACTCATCGGTTCGTTCCTCAATCGCCTCGGCTTTAGGTGTTCGAGTTGCTAAGGATTTACCAGAGCATGAAATTCACGAGTTTGCTACCGGCGCAGCCCTTCGCGCCTATGTAGATACCAAAAATCTTGCAGGAGGATTTCGCGCAGATCTTTTCATCTTGGACGGAGAAGCAGCCCAGGAAGGCGGAATGGGTATGGCTCGCCAACTTAAAGACGAGGTTTTTAACTGCCCCCCAATAATTATTATTACCGGGCGCAAGGAAGACAAGTGGCTTGCAGCTTGGTCACTAGCTGAGGCATCAGTGGTTCACCCAATCGACCCTTTCACTCTTGCTAAGACCGTGGCGGAATTGTTGCGCGGCTCTGCAGTCGTTTCTGCTTAACTTTTCTCATGAGCCAATTGCTGTGGGATGAAAACATAGCAATTGTAGATTCTGGTTTAGATTTAGATGTTGATCGAGTTCAGTGGTGCATGAATCAAATTTTAATTGGCGCTGCTGATAATTCGACTATCAAGAGATTTCTTATCGCGCTAAAAAACAAGGGGGAGAGCCCCGAAGAAGTGGGCGCTTTAGTGGCTCAAATGTATGAACATTGCGCTTCTATCTCAATCACTCAACGCGCGGTCGACACTGTCGGAACCGGCGGCGATGGTGCCCACACAATTAATATTTCAACGACGTCAGCGATTATTGCCGCAGCGGCAGGAGCGAAAGTCATAAAGCACGGAAATCGTGCCGCATCTTCAAAGTCCGGCTCGGCAGATTTGTTGGAAAATCTGGGTATCAATATTAATCTCAATGGAAACGCAGTTGCAGAAAGTTTTGAGACTCTGGGAATTGGTTTTTGCTTTGCTCCACTTTTCCATCCAGCGATGAAACATGCCGCAGTTGCCCGAAAGGAGCTCGGAGTTCCGACGGTGTTCAACATTCTGGGACCTTTGGCTAATCCAGCCAAGCCAAAGTCAGCAGCTATTGGAGTGGCAAACGACCGAATGCATTTAGTGATGGCACAAGTTTTGGGTACACGAGGTGTGGATGGTTTTGTATTTCGCGGTGACGATGGGCTTGATGAGATAACTCTTGCAACATCAACTTCGGTCTTGAGCATTGGTACAGATGAGATAACGAGCGATTTAATTTCCCCCTTAGATTTTGGAATTCAGGTCGCACCTGTTTCAGCTTTGGTAGGTGGCGATGGTGCTGAAAATGCCAGAATCACAAAGGCGATATTTAATGGAGCAAAAGGCGCGCATAGAGACGCCTGCGTCCTTAATGCCGCAGCAGCGATCGCGGCATATGAGGGTCGGACTGAACTTTCATTACATGAGCGAATGGACTCTGGAGTAGCAGCGGCAATTAACGCGATTGATTCCGGAGCGGCGCGCGATCTAGTTCAAGAATGGGCCGTACTTACTCAGAAATTGGGCGCTTAATTCTTTTCTTTTTTGATGGAAAGTTTCGCATTTGTTCAAAACTATGGACATCAAAACCAGCTAAACGTTCTATTAAAGCGTGCAGAACATCAACAGTTGCTAGCGCATCATCAAGTGCTCGGTGGCTCGGTGAGGTTGTTGCACCAAAGAAATCGGACAAGGTGGATAGTTTGCAGTTAACAACTTCGTCAGGGTCGAGAACGGCTCTTGCTAAACGGGCGGTGTCGACAGTTAAATAATCTGGCCACGCTATTTCATGAGTAAGAGAGGCAGCTTTCAGGAAACTTAAATCAAAAGGAGAGTTATGGGCCACCACCACTGTTTCCTCGGCACTACCCAAAAATTCAAAAAGGGTGGGAAGGATTTCATCGATAAACGGCGCCGAAATCAACATTTCATCTGAAATTCCAGTCAACTGCGTTATGAAAACTGGTAATGGGTGACCAGGATCAACAAAACTTTGAAAAGTTCCTAAAACTTCTCCGCCTTGTACTTTGACTACACCGATTTCAGTTATTCCTGCCCCAAGTCGGGGAGAGCCACCAGATGTTTCAAGATCGAGCACCGCAAAGATTGTTTCGGCGAGAGATCTTTCCTCAATCTTTG
>JBIKSX010000064.1:0-3519 GCA_044348405.1 Candidatus Planktophila sp. | reverse complement strand
AAGATTGTTACAAGGAGCGCAGCTACTGCGCGCAATCCTTGAATTTGAAGGATACGCATTGCTAAGAAACTACCAGCGAAGTTACCGGAATCTCTGGATATTTTTGATTAAGTCTTTCACGACCTGGAAGACCACTTATCTCAAGCAGCGCAAGCACATGTGTCACTTGCCCACCCAAACGCTGGATCAATTCAATAGCCGCGCCGATAGTGCCACCTGTTGCGAGAACATCATCAATCAGTAGCACTTTGGCCCCCGGAGCGACTGCATCAATATGGAGTTCTAAAGTGTCGTCGCCATATTCCAGACCATAGCTCTCAGAAATAGTTAAGTGCGGAAGTTTTCCCGCTTTTCGAATAGGAACGAAGCCACTTCTTAGTTGATTTGCAACTGCCGAAGCAAAAATAAATCCACGAGCTTCAATGCCGGCAACTAATGTTGATGAATCTGCAAAAGCCGCGAATTTTTCAGTGATTGCAATGAAGGCTTCGCCGTGGGCAAGTAAAGGCGTGATGTCCTGAAACCGAATTCCTGGTTTTGGGTAGTCGGGAATTTCACGGATGAGCGATAGAGCGTCATCTATTTTCATGTGTCCGAGAGGGGACTTGAACCCCTAATCCCTTGCGGGAACTAACACCTCAAGCTAGCGCGTCTGCCAATTCCGCCACCCGGACTAAGTGATAGGAAAGGATAGCAATTGAGTGCGAGAATAGCGAGATGAGTACAACACACAGCGAACTTGAACTAGAGGCCATCCGAATTTGTCAGGAATTAATTCGAATTCCCAGCGTTAACTTTGGAGATGGGAAAGGTGATGAAAAGGCTGTCGCGGAATACATTGTGGCGTTGTTGACTGAGGTCGGAATTCATTCAACTATCTACGAATCTGCGCCAGGTCGTTGCAATGTGATCGCACGCATTAAAGGAAGTAATCCTGCGCGTCCTGGATTAGTTGTACATGGACACATAGATGTTGTACCCGCTAACGCGGATGATTGGTCGGTTGATCCATTCTCAGCCGTCATTAAAGATGGATTTATTTGGGGACGTGGCGCTGTAGATATGAAAAATATGGATGCCATGATCCTTGCAACCGTGAGAGATTGGAAGCGAACTGGTTTCGTTCCCGAGCGTGACATGGTGTTGGCATTTTTTGCAGATGAAGAAGCTGGAAGTATTTACGGTTCTCATTTTATGGTAAAGAATCACCCCGAAGTTTTTGCGGGTTGCACAGAGGCAGTTTCCGAGGTTGGTGGTTTCTCAGTCACTGTCACGGGTGGAAAGCGTCTCTATTTGATTGAAACCGCTGAAAAAGGAATTCACTGGATGCGGTTAACTGCCGAAGGACGCGCCGGTCATGGTTCAATGATGAATGATGACAATGCAATCACTCGACTGACAGAAGCAGTAGCAAAAATTGGTCGGTTTGAATGGCCGCAGCGATATAGCAAGACTGTCAGAGCTTTCTTTAAACGAATTGCTGAAGAAACAGGTAAGCCATATAACGAAGAAGATCTTCGTCCATTGCTTAAGGAAATAGGTTTTGCCTCCACAATGATTGGCGCCACACTTCAAAACACCGCTAATCCAACAATGCTTGATGCGGGTTACAAGGCAAACGTGATTCCAGGATCAGCAAGTGCGGTTATTGATGGACGCTTTATCCCTGGCTTTGAAGATGAACTAAATTCAACAATTAAAAGTTTGATCGGTGAGAATGTGACGGTTGAAACTATTACTAGGGATAAAGCTCTAGAAGTTCCTTTCGAAGGTGATTTGGTCGATGCGATGTGTAACGCACTAATTAAGGAGGACTCGGTCGCGATTCCAGTCCCTTATGTCATGAGCGGGGGAACTGATAACAAGGCATTAGCTGATCTTGGAATTATTGGCTATGGATTCTCGCCCTTGAAATTAGATGCCGATTTTAACTTTATGGCAATGTTCCACGGTGTTGACGAAAGAGTTCCGGTTGAAGGCCTGACTTTCGGAACTAGAGTGCTAAAGGACTTTCTAGAGCACGCTTAAAGACTTATTTCATCCAAAGCTGTGCGTACTATTTCGGGTAAGGCGATTTCTTCACTCTTTAATACGCCACGAAGTTGTGCGCCAGTTCTGGCTCCAATTAGTGCACTAGTAACTCCTGGTGCATCTCGCACCCACGCCAGAGAAACTTCAAGAGGAGAAAAACCAAGGCCTTCAGCGGCTACCGCAACTGCTTCAACAATTTTAGACGAACGCGCATCTAGGTACGGTTCGATGTGCCTTGCAAAATGCGGCGCCGCACCTCGCGAGTCACTAGGAATTCCTTTTCGATACTTTCCAGTTAAAACGCCGCGAGCTAATGGGGCCCAAGCTAGGAAACCCAAACCGCATTCCTGGGTTGCATCAATTAGTTCATACTCTGCGGATCGATTGAGCAAAGAGTATTCACCTTGAACAGTCGTTAATGGTGCTTTCATTGAATTGGATTGTTGCTTAGTTGCAGCCCTGGCCAACTGCCATCCTGAAAAGTTGCTTACTCCCACATAGCGTGCCCGACCAGTTGTATATGCATAATCGAGTGCAGACAAGGTGTCATCCAAAGGAGTCGTCTCATCCCAATTATGAACTTGCCAAATATCCACAAAATCAGTTCCAAGACGATTCAGTGAGCGATCAAGATCGGCGATCAAAGAGTGTCGTGACGCATCAACCTTACGAACACCTTCTGAAAAACTGATTCCTGCTTTGGTGGCAATGATGACCTCATCCCTTGGGAAAAGAGTTCCTACCAAACCACCGATGACGCGCTCACTATCTCCATCACCATATGTTGCGGCGGTATCTAAGAAATTGCCACCTGCATCTAAAAACGCTCGACATTGGTCAGCCGCTTCAATCTCATCGGTATCACGACCCCAGGTCATTGTTCCCAAACCGAGGCGAGAGAGAGCTAAGCCGCTGTTTCCCGCTCGTCGTTTTTCCATGGCGTGACCTTAGCAAGGCCTGATAGCAAAAGCTGCGATAGCCTTTCATTATGCGCCTAGTTTTAATTCGACATGCTCACTCCGAGTCCAATGCCTCAGGTGTGTTGTCCGGTCGAATCCCTAATGTTCATTTGTCGCCAAAGGGAATAAAACAGTCCGAGGAACTTTCCGCTCGTCTAGGAAGTTTCCCAGTAGCACAACTACGTATTTCACCGATGGAAAGATGTTTTGAAACAATCTCACCGTGGCTTAACGGTTGCGTGCTTTCAGCGAACTCGAAGTTCGTACCCATGATTGATCCAAATCTCAACGAAGTTGATTACGGTCAATGGAGCGGTAAGCGACTGGTTTATTTGGCGCGAAAAAAGGAATGGAAAACGGTTCAAGAGTCACCTAGTCGAATGTATTTTCCAGAAGGCGAAGGAATAGCCGCGATGCAGTCCCGAGCCATGTCTGCAGTTCATCAAGCTGCCTCGTTGCCAGATTCGAAGGTGGCGGTATTTGTCAGCCATGGTGATGTTATTAAATCCATCGTCGCATCGGCATTAGG
>JBIKSX010000063.1:0-3551 GCA_044348405.1 Candidatus Planktophila sp. | reverse complement strand
GAATAGCCGCGATGCAGTCCCGAGCCATGTCTGCAGTTCATCAAGCTGCCTCGTTGCCAGATTCGAAGGTGGCGGTATTTGTCAGCCATGGTGATGTTATTAAATCCATCGTCGCATCGGCATTAGGAATGCATCTGGATGAGTTTCAGCGAATTGTGATTGATCCGGCTTCAGTTTCAATCATTGAGTACTCCGGGATTAAGCCCCGAATTTTGTTGGTCAATGACACGCGCGCAGTCGTTACGGATTTGCTGCTTACTCCCAAGCGATCGAAGAACGTACTAGGCGGGGGCGCTGGTAAGTGAGACATGTCTTTACCAATCCAGAAAGATGCGTCGCAGGAACTATCGGTGCACCAGGTGAGCGTGCATTCTTTGTTCAGGCGCGAGATAAGAATCGCATTGTCAGTGTCGCGCTGGAAAAAGCACAGGTACAGGCAATCGCAAATCGTCTTGAATTAATAGTTGCCGAAGTGCGAAAAAGTAATCCCTTGATGTCAGTCACCACTGAAGCCCAAGATGACGCCCCGTTAGACACACCGGTGGATGAAGAGTTCCAGGTCGGAGCAATCTCGTTGGCCTGGAATGAGGCAGAGCAGCTTCTCTCATTCGAACTCTATGAATTAGAAGATGATGAGCAAGAGGCCGAAGGTCAGGTTCTTGAAATCAATTTTTCTTTAGGAATGGCTTTAGCCTTTGCGCAACGTTCAAAAGCAGTAGTAAATGCAGGCCGTTTACCCTGTCCTTTCTGTGGAATACCGATTGATCCAAGAGGACATCTGTGTCCAAGGGCTAATGGCTACCGACGCTAAGTTACTAAATCTCCGCGACGGCGTCCTGCGCGTTACCGGTCGTTTAGTAGATGCATCTAACGCAACTTTGTATGCAATAGCTGATCTAGCTGGCCAAGAAATGGTGTGCATCTATAAACCAAGAGCTGGTGAGCGACCACTTTGGGATTTTCCAGATGGCTGCTTAGCTCATCGTGAATACGCTGCTTATCTAGTCAGCGAGTACCTTGGGTTTAACGTTGTGCCTTTAACTGTTTTGCGAGATGGTCCTTACGGCGAAGGCATGGCGCAAGAGTGGATCACCATTGATGAAAGTGTCGATCTAGCAAAATTCTTCGCAACTGATCATCCGGGACTTCGTGCGATGGCACTTTTTGACGCGATTATTAATAATACAGATCGAAAAATTGGTCATCTTCTGCCAATCAATGATGATGTTGTTTTTGGCTGCGATCATGGCGTCACTTTCCACGTCGAAGACAAACTGCGTACCGTTCTTTGGCAATGGGCGGGTGATTCCTTAACCACCAACGAAATTGAAATACTCAAGAAAGCAGTAATCTCTCTCGAAGGTGAGTTGCGAACACAATTGGAAACCTTGTTAACTACGCAAGAGATAGACGCTCTGGCAGCAAGAGTCCAGCGATTATTAAATGAAGGCACCTTTCCTCAGCCCAACCCTAATTGGCCAGCAGTGCCGTGGCCGGCTTTCTAACTTAGTAATACGATTAGCCCATGAATTCTTGGACTGAGGTAGCTGTTCCTAATGTGGTCCAGGTTAAAGATTTTCCAGCTTTGGTTTTGACCGATACCGCAACCTCGAGCAAGAAAGCCTTGGAAAAGAAGCGCACCTATCGAATGTATGTGTGTGGAATTACGCCATACGATGCAACTCATTTGGGACACGCAGCAACGTACTTAACCTTTGATTTGATTAATCGCTACTTGCGAGCAACTGGAGCGCACGTTTCCTATGTTCAGAACATCACAGATATAGATGACCCACTCTTGGAGCGAGCTAATCGAGATGGTGTTGACTGGAGCGAATTAGCGCAGCAACAGATTGATTTATTCCGCTCGGACATGGTCCATTTAAGAGTTATACCTCCTGCACATTACATCGGAGCAGTTGAGGCGATTCCATTGGTAGTACAAGCGATTTCAGAGTTGGAAGAGCAATCCAGTATTTATCCGGTTGACAGTGACTTTTACTTTTCGGTCAAGAAGGATTCTGATTTCGGAAGTCGATCCAATTTCTCCCAAGCCAAAATGCTGGAAATATTCGCAGAGCGTGGGGGAGACCCTGACCGTGTAGGCAAATCTGATCCACTTGATTGCCTTGTATGGATGTCTCAAAGAGTAAATGAACCTGGATGGGATTCGAGTTTAGGAAAAGGTAGACCCGGTTGGCACATTGAATGCACCGCAATTGCGCTGGAGTATTTAGATCCGTCCGATTTGGAAGAAACTTTGATTGATATTCAAGGTGGCGGAAGCGATCTGATTTTCCCTCATCATGAAATGTGTGCCGCTCAAGCGCGAGTTATCACCGGCAAAGAGCTATCTGCATCCTATGTACATGCCGGAATGATCGGTCTTGATGGCGAAAAAATGAGTAAGAGCAAAGGAAACTTGGTCTTTGTTTCCCGTCTGATTGCTGAAGGCGTTAGCCCCATGGTCATTCGCTGGGCGCTCATGTCAGATCATTACCGATCCGACCGAATGTGGAGTGATGATGTTTTACAAGAGGCACATGTTGCGATTGATCAACTGACCGCTGCACTTGCACAAAAAGATTGCGCACCAACTGAAGATTTAATCAATTCTATGGTCCTAGCACTTAGCGATGATTTGGATACACCACTAATTGTGTCTCAACTAAAAAGCTGGAGCTCCTTGACGCTTTCAGGTGCACAGGGAGGAAATAGCGATCAATTAAGGGTTGCGCTGGATGCACTTTTGGGTTTAAAGATTTAATCTTCCTGTTGTCTTCGTAAATATCGTTCAAATTCCTTAGCAATCGTGTCACCTGATATGTCTGGAAGTTCGGCGGCGTCTTTACTTTCTTCTAGCGCTTTTACATATTCAGCGATTTCGGAATCGTCAGCGGCTAAATCATTCACCTCGTTTTCCCACGCATCGGCGCGATCCGGCAAATCCGATAAAGGAATCTTTATGTTCAAAAACTCTTCTAAAGTATTAATCAGCGCTAGCGTGGCTTTAGGAGAAGGCGCATTTGCTGCATAGTGAGGAACCGCGGCCCACAAAGAAATTGCGTCAATTCCTCTTCGCATGCAACCATCTTGAATAATTCCCAAGATTCCAGTTGGACCTTCGTATTTTGATACCGACACACCAAGTCGGTGTGCTATCGATGGGTGGGCACCGGTTCCGGTGACTGTGATTGGTCGCGTGTGGGGAACGTCTGCTAACAGCGAACCAAGAGAAACAATCAATGAAACTTCTAGATCATCTGCAAGATCTAAAATGTCAGAAGTAAAACTCTTCCATTTCATGGATGGCTCAACGCCTGTAACGATCACTAAATCCCGACTCATCGATGGAATAGTCATTCCGAACACTTGGGTGGATGGCCAGGTGATGCTACGAATCTCAGATTCATCGATAGATACGACAGGACGATTTACTTGAAAGTCGTAAAAGTCCTCGGATTCAACATTTGCAATCAATTCGGGAAGAACATCATCGTTCTTATCGCGCCAACCAGATAGCAAATGCTCAACGGCTCCAGATGCCGCTT
>JBIKSX010000062.1:0-3598 GCA_044348405.1 Candidatus Planktophila sp. | reverse complement strand
AAGCCAGTTGCTGCACCAAAGCAATCAACATCTACCCGCACAGCATGGTTAGTAGTAATCGGAATTGCAGCACTCGCAATTATCGTTTGGTCACAATCATCAAGCAGCGATAGCGATGACGCAGCACCTGCCCCTGTTGCTTCACAGTCAGCAGAACCATCTGCAGAGCCAACTGAGTCTGAAGAACCAGCCGCAGCGGTTGCTGTAGTAGAAGCACCAACAAAGTTTGTTGCACTAAACGCTGAAGGCGGACTAAAGCTTCGCTGGGTAGCACCTATGGCAGTTGAGGGTCTAACTGGATACAACGTCGAAGTCCGTGCAAACGGAACTGGAGACTGGATTGTTATCGCAACTGTTCCAGCAGATCAACTTACACAGAATGTTTCAAAGGCAAGTGATTCAGGATGGACTCAGTTCCGCGTTTCATCTGTTTACTCAGATGGACAAACTGCATCAGCAACAGCTTTTGGAATTCCAGGAGAGTTCAAGTAAATCGTTAATTAATTAAAAAACCTCTCACCGATTGGTGGGAGGTTTTTTAATGTTCAAAAACATTTTATTGAGAGTCGCCTAGTTGTGCGGCAATTGCATCTACATATGCACGCACACCTGCAGGAACTAGATGAACTCCATCTGGCCCAAAGTATTCAGGGTGCTCGGCAGAAATACTGGCCCAGTCGATTAATCTGGCACCGTATTGAGCGGCATACTTTGCGATAAGTGAATTGTTTTCATCGCGCCACCCACGGGGAACAGCGGTGTTTACAACAATTATTCGTGGTTGTTCAGCGATTTCAGCAAAAATATTCGCCACTTGTTCTTCAGTAAGTTTGTTGTTGTTTCCAAGGTTGAAAACGATTGTGGAACCAACCATGTTGGCCTTGTCGTTTTTTATAACCTCCAACAGCTCTGGTGCTTGGCGGCCAACGCGCGCATTAATCAATCCTATGTTTTCGCGAGCATCTAATTCGAATCTGATTCCCAAGATGACAGAATCTCCAGTTACCCATAAATCACCAGGCACCACCGGTGCGGTTACAGGTGGTTGCTCTAGTTGTTGCTTGAGCTGATTAAGTTGCTTATCTCCTTCAGCTATTGCACTGATTGCAGAAGTTGCAGTGATACCTAAAGTTGAAAGAACAATTAGCACGACGCCAATTTTTTGACGAATCTGAACCCGCTTTGTTCGATACTTCATGCCTTTGAACCAGTAGTCAATAAGGCCAGTTCTTACAGGTAATTCAACAAGTCGCAAGGAAATATCGGCTAAAGCAAAAACAATTAGTACTCGCAAGGTGTAGAGCGCCCAAGGGGAACCCTCTAGATCAAATTCGGGGCGGGTAAGTTGAAAAACAACCCAGTGCCAAAGATAAATGGCGTAAGAGCGTTCTCCAATCCACACAAATGGTTTGCTACTAAGAATTGGTGCAAAGCGAGATGCTGGATGCACAATCGAGGTAATGATTGCGCAACCAAAAAGTCCCGCCAATGGAAAAGCAATTTTGTAAAGAGTTGGATCGCTTTCATCAACAAAGAGAAATGCTGAAATTATTCCGACTAATCCAAAGATTCCAATTCCATCAATAAAGTCTTGGGCTTTTTTTGAAACAGTCTCGCTTAAGTTTTGGGGGATCCATCTAACGGCTAACGCTGCACCAAGGAATAAACCAATACTGTGGGTGTCAGTACCAAAGTAAACATGGCTAACTTTTGAGGTATTGGAGGCATCGATCTGCAACGAAACTACAAAAAGGGAAATACCTGAAAATGCCGCGATTAAGAGCGCTGCACCAGAGATTCTATTTTTGCCAAAGTAACGCAGAACTAGCAAAAGGATTAATGGCCACACCAAATAGAACTGGGCTTCAACTCCAAGTGACCAAGCGTGTTGCAGTAGTGGTGGGCGACCAATTGCTTCAAAGTAATCTGTCTGGCGGAAAACCAGCCACCAATTCATGCCACCCAGTAATGCAAAAGGTGTGTCAATGACAAACCTGCGCATTGTGTCTGGCGCCCAGACGCTGATGAAAACCATCGTTACGATGATCATAAACACGAGTGGTGGCAACAAACGTCGAATGCGCGCGGCATAAAAAGCACGCAGATCTAAACCACCACTTCTTTGAATTGAATCAAGAAGCAATCGCGTAATCACATATCCAGAAATGACAAAGAACAGGTCTACACCTAAAAATCCGCCTGGAATCCAATCAAAACCAATGTGATAGAGCATCACCGCAATAACGGCTACAGCACGCAAGCCATCAATCGCAGGTATGTAACGAATGCCGCGGGAAGTGGACATGGCTGTTATGAGCTAATTGAAATTAGCGCTTTGCAGTTTTCTTAGCAGCGCTCTTCTTAGCTGAAGCTTTCTTAGCTGTTTTCTTGGCGCTCTTTGCGGGAGCAGCAAGTGCTGGACGAGTGCGCTGACTAGAAACTTTAAGCGGACCTGGGTTTATCAAAGTGTCATCAGCGTTTAGATTTTCAATTACACTCTTTTGTAGCTCTTCTAACCGCTGGAAGGCACCATCAAGCCGGTTACGAGATTGTTGAATTGCAGACTCTGCAGCATCTAGTGATTGTTTTTGAATTCGATACAAACGTTCAGCCTCTGAAATAACACCAGCTAGCCATTGGCGATAACCTGAAACTTCGGTAGTTGCTTCTGCGACGATTCTTTCGCCTTCACGACGTGCGGCGGTCGCAAGCGAAGCAATTTCGCGCTTCTTACTTTCCATCAAACTTTCTGCTTCAGCTTCTGCAATTGCCAGTTTTTCTTCAGCCTCTGCTTCTGCAGTCTGAATGTATTTGCGTCCGCGTGATTCAGCGCCTGAAAGAATTGAGCGGGCTTTGGCATCTGCTGCCTCTAGCTCTTCTTTTGTCGCACGTGTCGTTTCAGCAACTAAGCGCGATGCTGCCGCTTGCGCCTTGCTTTCGCGCGCTTGTGCAGATTTGATCATGGACATTGCTGTCTCAGTGGCAAGAATTTCAAATTCTTCTTTTGTTAAACCTGTGATGTCACGACGGGATTTCAAATCCGCAATCTGTGCTTCTAGTTCGCGAATGCGATCAACAGATGAAGGTTGGTTAGAACTTTCATCCTCGCCAGTAAAGCCCACCCAGTTAAGGAAGCTCTTCTTTTCAGCCATCACGCACCCCGCAGCCAGTTCAAATGTATATAGAAAGTATGTCTAGTTGGGGCTTAGGTTAGAGCAAGGGCCTATTTACTGTAAATCGCCACAGAAATGGCTATGTATTGCGAGATCCACGCGGCTAACACGAAGATATGGAAGAGCTCATGGAAGCCGAAGTACTTGGCCGCGCGACCTGGGCGCTTGAGCGCATAGAAGATTGCGCCCACCGAATAAAAAAGTCCTCCAATGGCGATTGGAAGTAACACCCATAAACCACCCGCCCGATACAGCGCTGGAGTATAAAAAACTGCAACCCAACCCAAGAGTAAGTAGTTAGCAACATAAAGCCAACGCGGTGCGTTGAGCCAAAAGATTCGCAAACCAACACCCATGGCCGCGCCGATCCAAACAACAGATAGCAAGATTGTGCGGTCACGACCTTCAAGTAAAGCAACTGCAAA
>JBIKSX010000001.1:0-106083 GCA_044348405.1 Candidatus Planktophila sp. | reverse complement strand
AGAATGATGTTGGGATTAGGAAAAGCGCGATTAGTAGTGCGCCTAGGTCTGCGTACACACCGAATGCGATGTAGAGACCACCGATAAGGATCATGAGACCTGATAGGACCACGCTGAACTTTGCTGCTGGAACCTTCTTGTACTGGGCGTAGCCAGTCATTGCCTCAAGCTTGGTGAGGTGTGAAACGCCAGATGAGATGAAGAGCAGCGCGAAAAGCACGCGACCGATGATGAGGACGATGTCCATGGTGTTCATTGTTGCTCCTTGAAATATTGAGTGATTGTGAACTTACTGGGTAATAGTAGTTGAAATTTCAACTAATTCTGACCACGACACGCTCGCGCACTTGCCATTTGTCAGTGGAGAGGGCTATTTTTCGAACATCTGTTCGAATACCCACAGCTTTGAAAGGTCTCCTCAAAAATGTCAGCCACACAGGTTAACTCCGCCCTCGATGTCACTATCGACGGGGCAACAACTCCTATCGAGTTCACCTATAAAGGAAAACGCTTTCGCATCCATGCCGTTCTATCTCGTTGGTGTGAAGCAGGTGGTTGGTGGAATCGAATCAGTGATGGCAAGTATCGCCCTGATGATCAAGCACGAGCTGTGTGGCGGGTAGAGGCGGCACCTATAGGTGCGTTAACAACCTTTGAACTAGAGCGCGATGAAGTAACAGGTCAGTGGATTATTCGTAACGTATGAGTTTTATTCATCTCAATGTTGCCAGTGGGTATTCGTTGAAATACGGAACAACGCACCCTCATGATCTAGTCCAGCGCGCAGCCGAATTTGAAATGCCGGCGCTCGCGTTAACAGATCGTGATGGGTTAGCTGGCGCGATCCGTTTTACGCAAAGTTGTGTTGATTACGGGATCGCACCAATTATCGGAGTCAACTGCGCCATTGACCTGGGCAATTCAAAGGGACGCATCACATTGCTGGCACATAGCGATGGGGGATGGCGCTCGCTGTGCAGATTAATGACATCGCTAACAATGACAAGTGATACCCGTGTCCCAGTTTTAACTTTAGATTTTCTGCAACAGTTCAGTCAGTACAGCACCAATGTCTATGCGATGCATGGCCCCGAATCACCGATCAGCGATGCGATAAACAACCATCGCTTTGACCAAGCGCTAACTATCTTTAATCAAACCCGCGATTTATTTGCTAATAATGCAATTGAATGTGTTTCACACCTTGTTGCAGGTGGTGGCCCGCGCTCTACTGAACATGCTGCCCGTTCCTTAATCTTTGCCCGCGACAACGATATTGATGCTGTCATCACTAACGCGGTGCGGATGAAAGATCGCGCAGATGGACCAGTGGCAGATGTTTTAGATTGTGTGCGCCAGCTAGTTCCTTTACATGATCGCCATATCGAACGCCGTAACGCTGAAGGCTTTTTGAAATCCAGCGATGAAATGATTTCACTGGCAGCTGAAATCGCACGTGCTGCAGGCGAGCGAACACCGCGAGCACTACTAAAGACAACTCGCGAATGGGCTGAACGTTCTTTGCTATCGCCCCAACGCGATATTGGTTTAGGGGGAGCCCACCTGCCAGAACCCCATGTTGTGGGGGTAAAGACTGCACAAGAGATGCGGACATTGCTGCGCAGTCGCAGCGAAGCTGGAATCAATTGGCGCTACAGCAGCAGCGATCAAATCAGTAAAGCCCGTGCGCGTTTAGATGATGAACTAGCAACCGTTGCAACCCTTGGCTTTGAATCATATTTTTTAACCGTTGCAGATATTGCAGACATGGCGCGTGATGCTGGTATCCGAGTTGCAGCTCGTGGTAGCGGTGCGGGATCGTTGATCTGTCACCTACTTGGAATCTCAGGTGTCGATCCGATGCAACACGGTTTATTGATGGAACGTTTTTGTTCTCCACTGCGCCGAGCCCTGCCAGATATTGATATCGATGTGGAATCTGCACGACGTCTAGAAATCTATGACATGGTCTTTAAAAGATATGGCGATAACGATTGGATATCACCAACTAATCAATCAAGGTGCGCAGTTGTTTCGATGGTCGATACCTACCGCGCACGCCATGCAATCCGTGATGCCGGAGCCGCCCTTGGCTTGCCGGGTATGGAAATCGATATGTTGGCTAAATCCATGCCACATGTACGTGCGCGCAATATTGCAGCAACTCTTCAATCCCTGCCCGAACTACGGCGTATAAACACTTCAACCCCCTTGATGGCAGCGACAATTGAAATGGCACAGCGCCTAGATGGTTTGCCACGACACCTTGCAATGCACCCATGTGCCATTGTTTTATCTGATGGTGGTTTTCTAGATCGCGCACCATTAATGAACAGCGCAGGCGGTTACCCCATGGTGGCCTTTGATAAAGATGACGTAGAAGCGGTGGGATTGTTAAAGCTAGATGTCTTAGGTGTTCGGATGCAATCAACTATTGCCTATTCCATGAAAGAGATTCAACGGGTTCACAAAGAAGTTGTTGATATTGATACCGTGCCATTAGATGACGCAGCAACATATGAATTAATTCAATCAACCCGCACTCTTGGAATCTTTCAGGTAGAAAGTCCAGGACAACGCGAACTTGTTGGAAAACTTGCACCTAAAACCTTTACTGATTTAATTATTGATATTTCACTCTTTAGACCAGGACCGGTTAAGAGCGACATGATCACGCCATTTCTCAAAGCGCGTCATGGGTGGAGCCCAGCACAGATAATTCACCCTGATTTATATGAGATTTTGGCCCACACTGAAGGCGTTGTTGTCTTCCACGAACAAGTTATTCAGATCATCGCAACGATGACTGGGGTTTCATTAGCAACGGCAGATGAAAAGCGCAGATCCCTAGGCGATCGCGCCGGTCAACAAGAAGTCTGTGATTGGTTCTTTCCGGCAGCAACTGCCAAAGGGTATGAGCTTCCAATTGTTCAAGAGATCTGGGATGTGCTGCGCGCCTTTGCATCCTTTGGTTTTTGTAAAGCACATGCTGCAGCTTTCGCCCTGCCTACATATCAATCGGCTTGGCTAAAAACGCATTACCCAGCAGCTTTTCTTGCCGCAGTCTTAACCCATGATCCTGGTATGTATCCCAAACGTTTGATTGTTGATGAAGCCAGGCAAATGGGAATCACCATTGCGCCCATTGATGTCAACGCATCTGATTCTGCCTACCGCGTAGAAGATCATGGCAATGCAATCCGCATCGCCTTGTCAACTGTTGCCGGCATTAGTGACTCTGAGGTGCAATCAATTATCGCTGGCCGTCCCTACATTGACCTTAATGATTTTGTTCGCAGATCTGGTTGCAGCACACCAGTTACTGAAAGTTTGATTCTGACCGGTGGCTTTGATTCTTTGCACGCCGATGTTAATCGCAGAGACCTACTGCTTCATTTCTCTGATCTACAAAAGTCGCCAAGTGCTGCGGTCTCTGGCGCGCAGATGAATTTAGGCTTTGATCCACCAGCGTTGATAAGTAGCGGCTTGCCAGTGATGTCGGCGGCAGAGAGTGTGAAGTACGAAGTTGATCGATTAGGAATCGATATGTCTCGTCACATGATTGAATTTTATGGAGATTTTCTTAATGCAATCGGTGCGGTTCGATCTAGTGATTTACTAAAGCAACGATCTCAATCATCAGTACTGGTTGCAGGGATCAAGGTTGCGATGCAGACCCCTCCGGTGCGTTCGGGTAAACGTGTAATTTTCTTAACGCTAGATGATGGATACGGGCTGAGCGATTCAACATTTTTTACCGATGTTCAGGGCGAGTACGCCAATGTTTTGTATTCAACATCGCTGCTACTTGTTAGGGGCGTAACCCGCAGAACTGGAGCCAGGGGCATATCGATAAGAGCCACCGGGGCATGGGATTTACGTGCCGCTTACGAAAGTTGGAGCGCTAAACAAAGTACGCTCGCAATATGACGACAGAAAGCGCGCCAACCCAGGCAACGATTCTGCATGTCGATATGGATGCATTTTTCGCATCCGTTGCAGAACGCGACAACCCCGAACTTAAAGGTAAAGCTGTTGTTATCGGAATGGGCACTCGCGGCGTTGTCTCTGCCGCCAACTATGAAGCACGAAAGTTTGGAATTCATTCTGCAATGCCAGTGGGACAAGCTCGTCGCCTAGCTCCACATGCAATCTTTTTACCGGTAGATATGGCGCGCTACCAAGAAGTCTCAGGCCACATCATGGAAATCTTTGAAAGCTTTACTCCCAATGTAGAACCAGTATCAGTTGATGAAGCATTTCTTGATGTAACTGGTGCCAAGAAATTATTGGGCACAGGTCGCGAAATCGCTGCAGCAATTCGCGCCAAAGTCGAAGCCCAAGAGGGCATTACCTGTTCTGTTGGAATCGCACCTTCAAAGTTCATTGCCAAATTAGCATCGACGCATTGCAAACCCAATGGCATGCTAGAAATAACTAGCGATCGAATTCTGGAATTCCTACATCCACTGCCAATTTCAGCGATGTGGGGAGTCGGCCCAAAGACTGCAGAAGTTCTAGAACGTCTAGGACTTCGCACCATTGAAGATATTGCAAAGCTTCCACGAACAACATTAATCCGCGCAGTAGGGGATGCCACAGGTGCCACCTTGCATGAACTTGCTTGGGGGCGTGATTACCGAGATGTCGCACCGCAAGATGCGGAAAAAAGCATTAGCGCTGCCGAAACTTTTGCTACTGATCTAGATAACCCCGAAGAAATCCTGCGTGAATATTTGCGCTTGTGCGAGCGCGCAACATCAAGGCTGCGCGACAAGGGTTTGTTTGCCAGGACGATTTCAATCAAGGTGCGCTTCGGAGATTTTTCAACGATTAATCGCTCAAAGACTTTGCCACTTCCAATAGATAGCACCCATGATGTCTATGAAGTTGTTAAGGGACTGTACGAAGCGTTGCGTATTGATCGTGCTCGATTGCGATTAGTGGGTGTTTCGCTAGAGAACTTAAGTGAAGGCGCACCCGTGCAAATGATTCTGGGGGAGCGCGAAAAGGGTTGGCGCGAAGCCGAAGGGGCTATGGATAAAGCCCGCGAGCGTTTTGGCCATGGATCGGTGCGGCCTGCACGTTTGATTAAGCCTTCCGCCGAAGAAGATGATTAGAAGATGCTGAAGAATAAGTAAAGAAGTAGCGGGCAAGCAGAATCTGTTCTATTGTGGGGCCGTGCCACTATCAGATCGTGAAAAGCGCCTCCTGGAAGAGATGGAGGCTGCCCTTTTAACTGAGGATCCACGCCTTGTTTCAGCTCTTTCTTCAAAGGCTCCCGTTTCACCATCCCGCAACCGCATCATGGTGGGCGCGGGACTAGTGCTTCTTGGCTTGATTACCCTCTTCGGTGGTCTGATTTCCCAGGTAACGCCGATCGGAATCCTCGGATTTCTATTCGCTCTAGGTGGGGTAATCATCGCGATCTCTTCGATTTCAGCCCCAGTTCGCGGTCCACGCAAGCCATCATCACGCTCAAATTTAAGCGCTCGCCTTGAACAGCGCTGGGACAACAGAAATCAGGATGAGCGGTAACCGAGAGTAAAACTGAGCTTAAGCGCCACTCAAGCCCCTCCATGTGAGGGGCTTTTTTCATGCCTCCATCCCTTTTTAGCTCGGATCTGCGTGGGGAGAGGTGGGGGCCAAAAGGGCTAAAAGTGGGAAAAGGTGGTTGAAAAAGGGGAAAAGTGGAGTAAAGTGGGGAATTAAGAGGACAAACCTGGGGAAGGGGGAGTCAGAAAAAATGTTTCTAGGCACCCACGAGCCACGTCTTGATGACAAAGGTCGCTTAATTCTTCCCGCGAAATTCCGCGAAGAACTTGCTGCAGGTTTAGTTATTACTAAAGGACAAGAACGTTGTCTTTATGTTTTTCCATCTAATGAATTTTCAGTAATCACAGAGACGCTAAAACAAGCGCCAGTCACTGCGAAATCAGCACGTGATTACAGCCGTGTGATGTTTGCTGGCGCACACGATGAAATTCCTGATCGTCAAGGTCGCGTAACAATTCCACAATCACTTCGCACATATGCAGGATTAGAAAAAGAGTGCGTTGTTATTGGTGCAAATACTCGCGTTGAAATTTGGGACGCAACTTCTTGGAATGAATATTTAGCAGATCGTGAAAAGAGCTTCGCTGATGTTTCAGAGGAGGTCTTTCCAGGTTTGTTCTAACTCTCATTTGTGGCCACTGCCGACCCTTCGAACGTAGCGACGCCCCTTCCCCGGCGCCGTTGCAACACAAAGATCCGTCGGCCGGCAGTGACCAGAGCTGAGAGCTAGTAGTTAGTTCTATCAACACTAGAAAGGGGGAAGAGATGACAAGTACGACTGAACATGTATCGGTAATGCGCGATCGTTGCGTCGATCTTTTGTCCCCGTTGATTGCAACTTCTAGTAACCCAGTTGTAGTTGATGCAACTTTGGGTCTTGGTGGACATACAGAAGCTTTGCTACAGAAATTCCCACACTTAACTGTTATCGGAATCGATCGCGACCTAGATGCAATTGCAAAGGCAACAGAGCGCCTTGCACCTTTTGCAGATCGTTTAAAGACTGCACACTCTACTTTCGATGGCATTGCCGAAGTGGTTTCAAACTTCGGGTACAAGCACATCGATGGGGCGTTGTTCGACCTTGGTGTTTCATCAATGCAACTTGATCAGGTTGAGCGTGGTTTTTCTTATTCACAGGACGCACCCCTTGATATGCGTATGGATCGCACCCAGTCACTGACTGCGGGGGAGATCATCAATACTTATGAACCAGGTCAATTAGTGCGCATTCTTCGCACATATGGCGAAGAAAAGTTTGCTACACGAATCGTGGAATCAATTGTGAAACAACGTGCGATTGCACCAATGAACTCAACAGCCCAGCTTGCAACGCTTGTAAAGGAAGCAATTCCTGCAGCGACTCGTCGTACTGGTGGAAACCCTGCAAAGCGCACTTTCCAAGCCCTTCGCATCGAAACCAATGACGAACTTGGCACGATTACTCGCGCACTCCCGGCAGCACTTAACCTGCTAAATGTCGGCGCACGGCTAGTTGTAATGTCTTTCCAATCCCTTGAAGATCGCATTGTCAAGCAGCTCTTTGTTGCTTCAACAACTTCTGGAACACCACGCGATCTGCCATTTGATCTTCCTGAATTAGCTGCCAAGTTCCAAATGATTACTCGTGGTAGTGAAACACCGACTGATGCTGAACTAGAGGAGAACTCACGTTCTCAATCTGTGCGTCTTCGCGCTATCGAAAGGTTGGCGGCATAATGGCAATGACCGCGTTAGCACCAGCGATAACTCGCTCAAAAGAAATTTTCGCCGAAAAGACATCACAAGTTGCGCTCAAGCTTGTTCCCAATGTCTCCGACGGAAAGCAAGCCGATCGTAAATTCTTCGCAATCTTTGTATCAATCGTCGGCGGTATTGGTCTCATGCTTCTTCTCCTGATCAATACTTTATTAGCACAAGATGCATTTGAATTAACCAATCTCAAGCAAGAGGCAAAATTAGTTAGTGATGAGCGTGAAGCTATTGCACGACAGATTGACAAGTTATCTTCCCCAGAGGCTCTTGCAAAATCTGCTACAGCATTAGGCATGAAGCCTTCAGAAAACCCAACTTTCTTATCCCTTGATAAGCCAGTTATTGAGGTCCCGGTTAAAAATGGGTAATTTTTCATTAGCGCACAAAAGAATCAGAGGCTTGGTTCTCATCCTTGCACTTGTCATGTTTATGTTTGGGCTTCGCTTAGTGCAAGTTCAAGCTCTACAAGCGGGGGACTATCGTGAACGTGCTGTTAATGAAATGGAAAAGGTAAGGACTCTAAAGGCACCCCGTGGAGACATCACCGATATTCATGGTGTGGCTTTTGCGCGCAGTGTCGCTGCAACCAGCATCGTTGTCGACCAAACCCAAATCACTGACCCAGCCAAAGTTGCAGCTTTTGTTGCACCAATTTTGGGGATGAAGGTTGCAGAGGTTCAAGAGTCACTGACTGGTACTCGTAAGTGGTACATGGTTGCCCGTAATGCAAAACCTGCAACTTGGCTCAAGCTTTCAGCAGCGCTAGACCAGTACAACTCACAGTTTAAAGCTATGAGCCCTGATCGAATTATCGGTTTCTTCCCAGAACGCAGCTATGTGCGTGAATATCCATCTGGAAGTTTGATTGCATCTTTAATTGGCTTCGTAAATCACGACGGTATTGGTGCCACCGGACTTGAATCCAGCATGAACTCAAAGATTAAAGGTATTGATGGCAAGTATTCATACGCCAATGGTTACAAAGCTGAAATTCCTGGATCACAATCTGAAATCATTCCCGCACAATCAGGTACGTCTATTCGTTTAACAGTAGATCGTGATATTCAGTGGGTTGCATCAAAGGCAATTGCAGATGTCGTTAAATCAACACGTGCTTTGAGCGGAACTGTAATTGTTATGGATCCCAAAACTGGTCACATCTTGGCTCACGCAACTGCCCCAACATTTGATCCAAATGACACAACCAAGGTTTCTTTGGTCGCAATGCGAAATCCTTCGGTACTAGATGTTTACGAGCCAGGTTCAACAGGAAAAGTTATGACAATCGCAGCGGCTATGGATGAAAAGAAGATTACTCCAGAAACAGTTTTAACTATTCCAGATAAATTGAAGCGTTCGACTAAAGTCTTTAAAGATCATGAGCCGCATCCAACACAACGTTTAACAACTGCCGGAATTCTTGCGGTTTCCAGTAACACGGGATCCATCAAAATTGGCGAAATGATTTCTAATGACAAGCTGTACGACTACTTAACAAAGTTTGGAATTGGCACAAAGACCGGCTCAGGACTGCCCGGCGAATCACGCGGAATTCTTCCAAAAGTTTCAGATTGGTCTGGTACTACTGCGCCAACCGTGGCGTTCGGACAGGGCTATTCAGTAACTGCAATGCAGGCGACAAGTGTGTTTGCAACGATCGCAAATGATGGCGTCCGCGTTTCTCCAACTGTAATTGCCGGAACAAGTGATTCCAGTGGCAATTACACCCCAACTGCAACTCGCGAAAATGTTCGTGTAATTAGCCCAGAAACTGCCGCAAAAATGCGCTTGATGATGGAGAGCGTAGTTTCTGCAAATGGAACTGCCCCATCTGCAGCAATTCCTGGATACCGCGTTGCTGGTAAAACCGGAACCGCCCAACGCATTGATGACACATGTGGTTGCTACCGTGGCTACACAGCTTCCTTTATTGGCTTTGCACCAGCTGACAAACCTGCTTATGTCATCTCAGTAACTATTCAAGATCCAAAAGGAATCCATTGGGGTGGATATCTAGGTGGTCCAGTGTTTAAGAAAGTTATGTCATTTGTGTTGCAATCAAAGGGAATCGCTCCAACAGGTGCTGTTGTTGATTCAATCCCATTGACCGAAAAAGCACTTCTGGCTGAAAGAAAGTTGATTGCAGATAAGAAGGCAGCAAGTGACAAGACCAATTGAAGAGTTCAAAAAAACTCTTGACTCAGTTGCGGCCATTGCTAATGCCCAATTAGTTGGAGACCCAACCACAGTTGTCACTGGCATAACTCTTTCAAGCAATAGCGTTCAAAAAGGTGACCTTTTTGTGGCGCTACCAGGTGAAAAGACCCATGGTGCCGAATATGCAAAAGATGCAATCGCACGTGGTGCCACCGCTGTTTTAACAGATGAAGTCGGAGCAGCCAAGTTTTCTGGTGTTCCAGTCATTGTCAGTAGCAATCCACGTCGAGCAGCTGGGGTAATCAGTGCATGGTTCTATAGCGAACCCATGCGCGATCTGTATAGCGTTGGAGTCACTGGAACAAATGGCAAGACAACGGTTACAACTTTGCTCCACCAGATCATGACATTGGCTGGTCGTGAAAGCGGGCTAATCGGCACTGTCGAAACACGAATCGGCGACGAAGTCATCGCAAGCAAAAGAACTACCCCTGAAAGCAGTGATTTACAGGCATTATCAGCAATGATGCGCGAGCGTCATATGCGCAATCTGGTGATGGAGGTTTCTAGTCACGCAATTGCACTAGAAAGAATTCGCGGTAGCCATTTTGCTGTCGTTGCATTTACAAATCTTTCGCAAGACCATCTTGATTTTCACAAAACGATGGAAGCTTATTTTGAAACCAAGGCCAAGTTGTTTTCCTTTGAATTTGCTGATTTAGCTGTTATCAATATTGACGATGCCTATGGAATCAAACTTAAGGAAATGACTGAATTACCAGTGATGACAGTTTCTCGTCACGATCAAAGTGCAACCTGGCACTATGCCGCCATAACTAAAGATTATGTTGGTGCCCATGTCGCAATTAGGGGTAGCGCAGGAATCCTAATTGAAGGAAAAGTTCATCTCCATGGTGGATATAACTTTGACAATCTCTTGATGGCGGTCGCAATTGCTACTGAAAGTGGCATTGATCCAATAGATATTGCAGCGATTTTGCCTGCGTTAACTGGGGCAGCCGGTCGACTTGAATCAGTTCGCCTAGGACAAAATTTCACTGCACTGGTTGATTACGCACATTCTCCAGATGCAGTAACTCGTGTTTTAGAAACTGCGCATGAAATCAGCGATGGACGAGTTATTGCAGTCCTTGGTTGTGGTGGGGATCGGGATGCTTCTAAGCGGGCCCTTATGGGTAAAGCGCTCCATGAAGGCGCAGATGTAGCGATTTTTACGAGCGATAATCCGCGCTCAGAAAAAGCAGAGGCAATTTTGGTGCAGATGACACTTGGCTTAGATATTCAAGCACCAAGTGCTGTGATTCAGGATCGTTCTGAGGCAATTAGAGCTGCAGTTAATCAAGCCAATGATGGTGATCTAGTAATAGTTTTGGGCAAAGGCCACGAAAAGGGCCAAGAGGTAAATGGTGTCGTGCATCCCTTTGATGATCGTATTGAATTGGCTAAAGCGATTGAAGATAAGAAATGATCACATTAACAGCCGGTGAAATCGCGCTTTTAGTCGGCGGTGAAATGCACTGCGACAAGGACCTGCTTGTTTCCAAAGCTCCAGTTTTTGATTCGCGTAAAGCGGTTCCGGGTTGCATCTTCTTGGCGCTTAAGGGCGAAGTTGCAGATGGACACGATTTTGCCGCCGATGCTTATCGGGCAGGTGCCATGTTCTCGCTGACAACTAAGCGCATCGATGGTCCTTGCATCGTAGTTAAAGATGTCATCGAAGCATTATCGATTCTGGCTACCTTTGTTCGCAAGCGTTTAACCAACCTAACTGTTATTGGAATAACTGGTTCTCAAGGAAAGACCAGCACTAAAGATTTAATGTCGCATATGTTGTCTGCAGCCGGTCCCACTGTGTCGCCAGCTGGTTCCTTCAACAACGACCTTGGATTGCCAATCACATTGTTGGAATGTGATGAGAAAACACGATTCTGTATTTTAGAAATGGGTGCTCGCCATTCTGGTGACATCGCGCGTTTGTGCGGTATTGCGCAACCAAACATCGGAGTAGTTTTAACAGTAGGGACTGCTCATCTGGGTGAGTTCGGAACTGTTCAAGCAATTGCGCAAACAAAGTCTGAACTGATTCAAAGTTTGCCCGAAGATGGAATAGCAATTCTTGGCAATTATGACGCTTTCACACCAGCGATGGAATCATTACATTCGGGGCGAACAATTAGATTTGGCAGCGGCTGTGAAATTCGTGCGACCGAAATCGAAATCCGCGAAGGTCGACCACACTTTGATTTGGTTACACCCGCAGGTCGCGACGCAGTTGGAATGCGAATAGTTGGCGAACACCACATTGCAAACGCTTTGGCGGTTGCTGCAGTGGGTACAGCCTTAGAACTTCCAATCGAACTTATTGCTAGTTCTTTATCGACAGCTGAAAACTCCAGTAAGTGGCGCATGGAAATTCATGACCTCTTTGGACTTTTGTTGATTAATGATGCATACAACGCCAATCCGGAATCTATGTCGGCGGCCCTGCGATCACTGGTTCTTTTTGCACAGGAAAGAGGCGGCCAATCCTGGGCCTTCCTCGGAAAAATGCATGAACTCGGCGAGTCAAGCCCGGCACATCACGCTGGCATTGGCACCCTTGCACAGGAGCTTGGAATCGATCATCTAGTGGCGATTGCTGCTCCTGAATACGGGTCTTCTTTGGGAGAAATGCATGTACATCATTACGCAAGTATTGATGAGTGCCTATCAATGACAGATCACTTCTCTGCCGGAGATGTTGTTTTGGTAAAAGCTTCACGTTCGGAAGGTTTTGAAGTTTTGGCTCAGAAGTTAGAGAGCTTGTGGTTAGACAAGAGCGGAGTTGAAAGTTGAGACAGATCCTTATTGCAGGTGCTTTTGCACTGATCTTTTCGATCTTCGGAACCCGCGTTTTGATTGGCGCACTTGCGCGCAAAGGGTATGGACAAATTATTCGTGAAGATGGTCCAAGTAGTCACCACATAAAGCATGGAACCCCAACCATGGGTGGAATCATTTTTATTCTTGCGGCAATCTTGGGCTACCTTTTTGCCCACCTTGTAACAGGAAATCCGGTAACTGCATCAGCACTTTTGGTGATTGGTTTAGTAGTTGCTTTGGGTTTTATTGGTTTTCTGGATGATTGGCTTAAAGTTTCGCGCCAAAATTCACGAGGTTTGCCGGGTCGCTACAAACTCTTGGGTCAAGCAATTGCTGCCGGAATCTTTGGTTACCTGGGATTGCAGTTTGCTGACAAAGATTCACTGACTCCGATTTCCGAATACTTGTCAGGTGTGCGCGAAACAACCATTTACTTGGGTCCAGCACTTGTAATCATTTTTATTATTTTGATGGTGATGTCAGCCAGCAATGGAGTTAACTTGACTGATGGGCTAGATGGTTTAGCAACTGGTGCATCGATCATGACATTTTTAGCTTTTGTGTTAATTGGTGTGTGGGAATTTGGTCAAAGTTGCGCAGTAAATCCAGCGGTTGGATGTTATGCAGTTCGAGATCCACTGGACCTGGCTGTTCTTGCAGCAGCATTTGCCGGAGGCTGCACCGGATTTCTTTGGTGGAATACTCCGCCGGCAAAGATCTTTATGGGAGATACAGGTTCCCTTGCTCTAGGTGGGGCAATTGCAGGTTTAGCCGCCACTTTGCGCGTTGAATTGCTGCTTATTCCACTAGGTGGACTCTTTGTCATCATCACCATGTCTGTGTTGATCCAAACCGCGTATTTCAAGATCAGCGGCGGCAAGCGCGTCTTTAAAATGGCACCGCTGCATCACCACTTTGAATTAATTGGTTGGGCGCAAATCACCGTCGTTATTCGTTTCTGGATCATCGCAGGATTATGCGTTGCCTTGGGTCTTGGACTTTTCTACGCGCAATGGGTCGTCAAGTAATTCATGTCTACCGACTTTGCTAACAAAAAGTTTCTGGTTTTAGGTGCCGGAGTAACTGGAAATTCAGTTGCTCGTTTCCTGAAATCGCAAGGCGCGAAAGTGACTCTTACAGATGACAACTCAGCTGATGCCCCGAAGCCCGAAGCCATTGATGTGCATGATTTTGATGCAGCAGTTGTATCACCAGGATGGCGCCAAGATCACCCACTGGTAGTAAAGGTTCTCAATAGTTCACTTGAGCTTTTTAATGAAATCGACATTGCTTGGAACTTGCGTTCAATGCGTGCACCTAACCAAAAGTGGATTGCAGTAACTGGCACCAATGGTAAGACAACAACAGTTGAAATGACCGCTGCAATTTTGAAGGCAGCTGGAATCAAAGCAACGGCTTGTGGGAATGTTGGTGACACCGTAATTGATGCAATCGATCGAACTGATGCCTATGATGTTTTGGTTTTGGAGCTTTCTAGTTTTCAATTGCACTGGGCTAGACAAGCGCAGTTTCAGGCTGCCGCAATTTTGAATATTGCTGATGACCACTTGGATTGGCATGGCAGTTTTGACGCCTACGCCGATGCGAAGTTTTCAATTCTAGATCGCACAGATGTTGCAATTCTTAACGCAGACGATGGCGCAGTAGTAACTCGTGCTAATCGATTTACTGGACGCAAGGTTTTCTTTTCGCTAGATACGCCAGCTCCAGGTGAAATCGGAGTAGTCGAGGAACTGTTGGTTGATCGGGCGTTTGTAGCTGATCCACAACAAGCAGCAATGATTTGCGAATTAGCTGACATAATCCCAACGGTTCCACATAATGTTTCCAACGCTTTGGCCGCAGCAGGGCTAGCTCGCGCCATTGATGTTCCTCACGGAGTGATTCAAAAAGCGCTGCAAGCCTTTCGCCCAGGTCGACATCGCATTGAAACTATTCATGAATCAAATGGCATAACTTGGGTCGATGATTCCAAAGCAACAAATCCGCATGCAACCGCGGCCTCATTAATGTCACATCTTTCGGTTGTGTGGATTGCCGGTGGATTGGCAAAAGGTGCGGACATGGATTCGTTGCTTGAAAGATGCGCGCCAAGAATTAAGGCGGCAATTCTCATTGGTGAAGATCGCGGGCTGATTGAAGCCGCTTTGATCAAGCATGCCCCAACTGTTCCCAGAATTCTTATTGATTCTCCAAATGATTACACCCGCGGGGGAGCGTCCAATTCTTTAATGGAATCAATTGTCTCGGCGGCTGCTAAGCAGGCAACGTCAGGAGATGCGGTTTTGCTAGCACCAGCATGCGCGTCCATGGATCAATTCATTTCTTATGCAGATCGTGGAGATAGATTTGCGGCAGCAGTTCGAAAGGTAGTTGCACATGAAAAGTAAGGAAACCCTTTTCACGAAGCCGGTAAATCTTTATTACATGCTGCTAGGCAGTACTTTGGCGTTAAGCCTTTTGGGTTTGATTATGGTTTTTTCTGCTTCATCGATTTATTCGCTGGGTTCCCGCGGTACAACCTATGGAGTCGTTATCCGACAATTTCTTTTTCTGCTTATTTCATTGCCAATGGCGTGGGTTTTATCGCGGTTGTCGCTACGTCAATGGAAAGTCATCGCACGTTTTGGTGTTGTGATTTCAGTGGTGCTCTTGGTGCTGGTGCAACTTATAGGAAAAAGCGTCAACGGTAATCACAACTGGATCAGTCTCGGATTTGTCGATGTGCAACCTAGTGAGATCGCAAAGTTCTTAATGATTTTGTGGGCAGGACATATGCTGGCGATTCGAGAACGTGCCGGTGCGATTCAGAGCAATGTTCTTGTTTTGATTGGACCAGCCTTCTTGCTGTGCATGATTTTGGTGATGGCAGGTCGCGACCTGGGTACCGCGTCAGTGTTTGCTTTTATCTTGGCTGGATTGTTGTGGGTTTCAGGGTTGCGCATCGGACTATTTGGAATTGGCATCGCTGCAGGTTTAGCAGCACTTGCAGTACTGATTTTGACATCTCCATATCGCGCAGAACGCTTTGCGGTTTTTCTTAATCCTTTTGCCGAAGATCAATACAAATTCTCGGGTTGGCAGCCGGCACATAGTTTGCTGGGCCTAGCAAGTGGGGGCCTTTTTGGTGTGGGCTTAGGCGCAAGCCGTCAAAAATGGGGAAACCTTGCAGAAGCTCACACGGATTTTATTTTCTCAGTAATTGGTGAAGAGCTTGGCTTATTTGGCACTTTGGCTACTTTACTTTTGTTAGCTTTGCTTTTGTTTTCAATCTTTAAATTAGCATTACGCGCAAGTGATCCTATGGTGCGTTATGTGTCTGCAGGTCTGGGTTGCTGGTTTGCAATTCAAATAGTTCTTAACATTGGCTCTGCAATAAGTGTTTTGCCTGTAGTTGGTGTAACCCTGCCACTTGTTTCATACGGTGGTTCTGCATTGATTGCGACATATATGGGAATTGGGTTTGTTTTAGGCGCAGCGCGAAGAGATCCAGTAATCTATAAAGGATTACAAGAGACGGGAATCAAATGGCTACGGTAGTTCTAGCCGGTGGTGGCACCGCAGGACATATCGAGCCCGCACTTGCTGTTGCACGGCAATGGATGAAAACGAATCCGGCAGATACCTGCATTTTTTTAGGAACAAAGAGCGGACTTGAAAACACACTTGTGCCAGCGGCAGGTTTTGAACTACATGTTATTCCAAAAGTTACAATTTCTAGAAAGCCTTCTGCATCCTGGCTGCGCATCCCATTTGATTTAATTACCTCAGTTCGCTCAGCAATGCAGATTGTGAAAAAAGCTGATGCTCTAATCGGCTTTGGTGGTTATGTCAGCGCACCTGCATATTTGGCTGCCGCCCTTTCACGCATCCCGATTGTGATTCATGAAGCCAACGCAAAGCCAGGTTGGGCCAATCGACTAGGTGCAGCTTTTACTTCACAACTTGCAGTGGCTCATCCGGTGGAATCTGGAAAGTTTGCCGATGCACTATTAGCAGGTTTGCCGCTTAGATCAGATGTTGCACAAGCATGCGTTGCCTCAGTTTCTAATTGGGCAGGTGCTCGAAGCGCTGCCAAGTCACGATTGGGTTTTCCGGCAGATCGCCCACTTGTTTTCATCATGGGCGGTTCCCAAGGTTCGATGGCAATCAATGCCGTTGTTGCTGACAGCGTCGCAACCTTTAATCAAAACGAAATCTCAGTACTTCATTCAGTTGGAAAACTAAATGCCTTGCCGGTTTCGCAAGGCGGCTATAGGCCAGTTGCCTATGTTGAAGCCATGGCTGATGCTTATTTAGCAGCTGATTTAGTGATTGCTCGAAGCGGAGCAGTGACCTGTAGCGAATTTAGAGCCTTGGGTCGATACGCTCTTTTTGTGCCACTGCCGATCGGAAATGGAGAACAGTTCGTTAACGCTGCTTCATTGGTTGCTGATGGTCGCGCTGAAATCATCACTCAGAAAGAGTTCAGTGCTCAATTTCTTGCCTCACACATCGATAGATTGCTAGTTGCTGCAGCTAATGCGCCTATTGATGGAAATGATCAAGACCTTGACGCAGCGCAAAAAATTGTCGCACTTACCGAGTTTGCTTTGAAATCATGAAGCCACAGCTGACATCACTTATTGGTAAGCGGGTGCATTTCATCGGAATCGGTGGAGCGGGCATGAGCGGTCTTGCGCGAATAGCTTTGTCTCACGGAATCACCGTCAGTGGCTCTGATGCTAAAGATTCTTCAGTTGTTACTGCATTGTCTGCACTCGGTGCAACTGTTTCAACAATCCATAGCGCAGAAAATGTTGATGGTTCTGATCTTGTTGTGTACTCCAATGCAATTTCAGAAACCAATTCAGAACGCCTACGTGCCCAGGAATTAAAAATTCCTATCTTGACAAGAGCCGGCGCTTTGTCGGTTTTGATGTCTGAATCAAAGAGTGTGGCCGTTGCTGGAACTCATGGCAAGACAACTACTTCATCGATGCTGGCTGTCGCTTTACAAGCATGTGGGGCCGATCCTTCTTTTGCAATCGGCGGAACAATTACCGCTTCCGGATCAAATGCACATCGTGGTACCGGTGAAATCTTTGTCGCAGAAGCTGATGAATCTGATGGTTCCTTTATTGAATATCACCCGTTTGCTGCCATCGTGACAAATGTCGAGCACGATCACGTTGATTTCTTTGAAACCGCGGAATCAGTTGCGCAAGCTTTCAGAGATTTTGCTGCAACTATTCAAAAAGGTGGCTTCCTTACCTACTGCGCAGATGATGCTGGTGCGGTTGCACTTGCCCAAAGCATTGCTTCGGTAGAAGTTATTTCCTATGGCGTCAATGAAACCGCTGATTTACATATTGATCAGATAGAACTTCTTACAATGGGCTCGCGCGCTAGAGCGATTTGGAAAGGTAAAAGTGTTGGTCACATCGAACTGCAAGTACCGGGTCATCACAATTTGTTAAATGCAGCCGGTGTTTTGGCAACAGGGCTAAAGCTGGGTTTCCCGCCCGCAGAGCTATTAACTGGTTTGGGAAGTTTTAGGGGGACAGGTCGCAGGTTTGAATTGAAGGGCACTGTTCATGGCATCCGCGTAATCGATGATTATGGACATCATCCAACTGAAATCCATGTGACTCTTGAAGCTGCTCGACGTTATGCAGATGAGGGTCGATTAATCGTAATCTTCCAACCACACCGCTATTCCAGGACCAAGGCATTTGCCGAGCAGTTTGCCGCCGAACTAAATGTTGCAGACCGCGCGATTTTGCTCGAAGTATATGCAGCTAGTGAAAAGCCGATTGATGGCGTAAATTCGAAGATCATTACCTCAAAGATGAATAAAGGTGAATACATCCCTAACTTTGTAGAGGTGACAGATTCAGTAATCGCAGATGCCCAACCTGGTGATGTCATTATGACTTTAGGTGCAGGCGATGTCAGCTCGCTAGCCCCAATTATTGTTGAGGGCCTAAATAGGCGTTTTAGTTAAATGAAGCGCTCCTTAATTGCAGGAATAGTCGTTGCCTTATTGGCGGGTTTGACCTATGTCTTGGGATATTCAACTTTGTTCACAGTTTCTTCGGTAGAAGTAATTGGAAGTACCCGACCATTGAATACAGGCATTGTTAAGGGGCAAAAACTTGCACGCGTTGAACCACGTGCAATCGAAACACAATTGGGAAAACTGGATTGGGTTAAATCGGCTGACGTTTCTCGTAATTGGATCAATGGAAAAGTTGTCGTGGAACTTACATCCCGGGTACCAATTGCGATTTTTGAAAATCAAGTTATCGATTCAACAGCTGCCAGTTTTGTGCCACAAGGCAAGCGACCAGAGGGCTTGATTCAGATTCAAGCGGCCGAGATTGAGGATGCAAAACGAGCTGTCAGCTTCCTAACTCAGTTACCCGATGAGCTCAAGTCTTCCTTGATGGTTGTAAAAGTTCGAAGCACTGGAGCCTTGGTTTTGATAACTAAAAACAATGGCAAAGATATTGAAATTCGATGGGGTAATGACTCAGATAATGAGTTAAAACTAAAGGTTTATAGGGCTCTTATTGCTCTTCCAGAAAATGCAGATATTAAGAGGGTCGATGTTTCGGCACCGCATGCACCAATCGTTAAGTGATTTTTAAAAAACCAATTTTTGCGACACGTTAATCAATTCATGTCGGTGTTTGATAATCACCCGCTTGCACTTTAAGTTCGCCTTATCGAAAAGTAGTGAATTGTAAGCCTCAACTTGAGGTTTATGGTTCATAAGGAGGATTAACGTGGCTTCACCACAGAATTATTTAGCGGTCATCAAAGTCGTCGGCATTGGTGGCGGTGGAGTTAATGCAATTAATCGAATGATCGACGTCGGCCTTAAAGGTGTCGAGTTCATTGCAATCAACACAGATGCGCAACATTTGTTAATGAGTGATGCGGATGTGAAATTAGATATTGGTCGCAAGACAACGCGCGGTCTTGGTGCAGGAATGGATCCAGACAAGGGACGCGAAGCTGCACTTGATCATGCAGATGACATTGAGGAAATTTTACGCGGCGCAGATATGGTGTTTGTAACTGCAGGCGAAGGTGGTGGAACAGGAACAGGTGCAGCACCTGTTGTTGCGAAGATTGCAAAAGATATTGGTGCACTAACTATCGGTGTAGTAACCCGACCATTTTCTTTTGAAGCAAAACTTCGTTCAGCACAAGCAGATGTTGGTATCGAAGCATTGCGCGCAGAGGTAGACACATTAATTGTGATTCCTAATGATCGCTTGCTCGCAATTTCAGATCGCACAATTACTTTGGCCGATGCATTCAAGAGTGCAGATCAAGTATTGCTTTCTGGTGTTCAAGGAATTACCGAGATCATCACACAACCTGGTTTGATCAACCTTGACTTTGCCGATGTAAAAGCAGTTATGTCTGGAGCAGGCTCGGCGTTGATGGGTATTGGTTCTGCCCGTGGTGAAAACCGTGCACTTCGCGCAGCAGAACTTGCGATTTCAAGTCCACTCCTTGAAGCCTCAATTGATGGAGCAATGGGAGTACTTCTGTCAGTCTCTGGTGGATCTGACCTTGGTCTATTTGAAGTTAATGAAGCGTGCGAACTAGTTCAGTCTGCAGTTCATCCAAACGCCAAGTTCATCTTCGGAACAACGATTGATGACGCACTAGGTGACGAGGTTCGCATCACCGTTGTCGCTGCAGGATTTGAAGGTGGAGCACCTAAGAAGGTAGCCACGCCAGTAATCGATGCAGCAACCCTTGGCGGCGTGGCTGATCCAATCGCGGCAAATGATCCGCTTTCGGTCGCACTCGATCTCGGCAATGAGACTCCTAAGCGTCGCGTGACCTTTGAAGAGCTAGTTGCAGAGGACGAAATCGACGTTCCTGACTTCATGAAGTAAGGCTTTGCCTCACTTCTTTACCGATCGACGCGGAGGCGAAAGCCTTGGCGTCTATGAATCATTGAATTTGGCGTTGCATGTTGGTGACGATCCCGCAATTGTGGTTTCCAATCGAAAAAAAATTGGTACTGCGCAGTTCATGAATCAAGTTCATGGTGATCACCTTGAAGTTGTCGAAACCATTACGGATCAGACCCCTACTTGTGATGGTTTGATCACCACCACACCAAATCTTTCACTGGCAGTCATGGTTGCCGATTGCATTCCTTTGCTGTTGATTTCCAAAGAAGTAGTCGGTGCAATCCATGTTGGTCGCGCAGGGTTGGTCAATCGCATTGCGATAAAGGCAATACAAAAAATGCGAACTTTGGGAGCAATAGATTTGCACGCGGTTTTAGGGCCATCAATTTGTGGCAGTTGTTATGAAGTGCCATTTGCGATGCAGCAAGATGTAATTTCCGATCACCCACGAGCATTTGCCACGACTCGAAAAGGAACTCCTGGACTAGATCTACCGAAAGCGTTGATTGCAGATTTGGTAACTGCAGGTGTCTCTTATGAAGCATCGACGGTCTGTACCTATGAAGACGAACTGTATTTTTCTCACCGGCGCCAAAATCCCACAGGAAGATTTGCTGGGGTAGTTTCACTATGAGTCGAAAAGAAGAAATTGCCCATAACCTGGAAACCGTACGTGCAAATATTGCTGCCGTAGCCGCGCACCCAGTTACCTTGATTGCAGTGACTAAGACATTTCCGGCTAGTGATGTTCAGATTCTCAAAGAATTAGGCGTCAATGATTTTGGTGAAAATCGGGATTCTGAAGGTGCCGAAAAGTCTGCAGTTGTGCCGGGAACTTGGCACTTTCAAGGACAAATTCAGAGCAATAAATTAAAGTCCATAACTTCTTGGGCCTCTGTGATTCACTCTTTAGATGATCCTCGACATTTTGAAATTATTGAAAAAGTTGCACCACATCCCTTAAGTATTTTTTTGCAGGTTTCTTTAGATGGGGCCCACAATCGTGGGGGAGCAGGGGTGGATCAGCTGTATCACTTGGCTGAATTAGTCTCTGAATCCACGGTTCATACCCTGGCGGGTTTGATGTCAGTCCCGCCGGTGGAAATGGACCCGGATATGGCATATTCGCAATTAGCAGTGATTCGTAATGAGTTTTTACTTAGATTTCCAGCGGCGAACTCTTTGTCAGCGGGCATGAGTGGTGATTACCAATCAGCTATTTCACATGGTGCGACACATGCGCGCGTAGGCTCATCAATCCTCGGTTCTCGCTCACCCCACAGGTAACCTTTAACCATGTCTAACGCAATGCGCCGTGTCGCTAATTACCTTGGCTTGATGGATGATCCTGAATTTGATACTCCACAAGCAGCAACTACAAATACTCCAGCAATTGCCCCAACAGGTGATGTTCGCATTAAGACTCGCGAACCACGTTCTGTCGGTTCATTGCGCCATTCATCAGTTGTAGAGGTTGCACCACAGCTTGATCTTCCAGCAATGGATCGCATCGTTACCTTGCACCCACGTTATTACAACGAGGCACGCACTATCGGTGAGCATTTCCGTCAGGGTAATCCAGTGATTATCAACCTGACTGAAATGGATGAATCAGAACATAAGCGCTTAGTTGATTTTGCAAGTGGTTTAGCTTTTGGTTTGCACGGAACTATCGAACGTGTAACAAAGAAGGTTTTCCTACTTTCACCTGCAAATGTTTCAGTTAGCTCTGAAGATAAGTCTGCAGCTGCACAAGCAAGTTTCTTTAACCAGAGCTGATTATGTTGAATGTAGGCTCACTGCTAGCCAGTGTTCTTCAAATCTTTCTTTTAGCGCTTTTGGGACGTTTGATTTTTGATTACGTCCAGATGTTTTCCAGAACCTGGCGACCAAAAGGAATCACCCTCTACTTTGTAGAAGCAATCTACACAATTACCGATCCACCAATGAAGTTTGTCGGTCGCTTCGTGCCACCACTTCGTTTAGGTGCGATCAGTTTAGACATGAGTTTTATTGTGCTGTTTTTCGCAACACAATTGCTTATTGGTTTGTTGCGCGGGCTGTAGTTATTGCTTAACTAGTACGACCTCAACACCAATCTCAGCATCCGTGATTGCTAAACCAGGATCACGTGTCATAGACAGCGCTAGCACTTCATTACCAATGTGCGTCACATCAGATTCGATTGCAGCTGCCATTTCATCAGTTGCATTCCAAGTCACCTTGATTCGATCTGAAATTTCCAGCCCATCACTTTTGCGGCGCTCTTGAATAAATCTAATTACTTCACGTACGTTTCCAGCCGCAATTAGCGCAGGAGTGAGTTCTAGATCCAGTGCAACGCTTTCTCCATCGTGAGAAGAAACGCTCCAACCGCTCTTTGGGACTTCGGTAATCACCAGATCATCCAACGCGATTTCCCAAGTACCAACAGTTGTTACGCCAGCAGCACGCAGCGTCTTTACTAACGAAGTTGCATCGGTTGTGGCAATAGCTTTTGCAATTTCCTGCACAGCTCCACCAAATTTCGCACCGAGTGATTTGAAGTTAGCTTTGACGCTGATATCAACAAGGTCGCCATCGGCGGTTGCGATGTCTTGCAAGGTCTGAACATTTAATTCATCGGCAATCTGTTCACGCATGGCTTCAGGCAAAGTCGCCCAACCGCTTGCGGCAATAAGTGCCCGTCCAAGTGGTTGTCGGATTTTAATTCCTGATTCGGCGCGAGTTGCTCGACCTAATTCAACAATTCTGCGAGTCAAGGCAACTTGTGATCCTAATTCAGAATCGACTGCGGCTTCATTGACCAAAGGCCAATTTGAAAGATGAACAGATGCTGGTTGTGTGGCATCAGCCGGAAGAACTAACTCTTGCCAAACCTGCTCGGTAATAAATGGAACAAGGGGAGCAAGAAGTTGGGTCAGCGTCACTAAGCATTCATGCAAAGTTCCAAGGGCGGCTGTATCACCATCCCAGAAACGTCGACGAGATCTTCGTACATACCAGTTAGATAAATCATCAATAAATCGGGCAAGTGCGCGACCTGCAGTTTGCGAATCAAAATCTTCTAGCGCCGCATCTACCTCTTTTACCAAAAGGTTTAGTTCAGAGATGATCCAACGATCCATTAGTGGACGTTGTGATAGGGCTGGAGTTTGAGATATTTCAAAGTTTGAGGCATTGGCATATAGCGCATGGAAAGAAACAGTGTTCCAGTAGGTCAATAAAGTTTTACGAACAACCTCATTGATACTGTCGTGGCCAACACGGCGCGCAGCCCATGGGGAACCTGCTGCCAACATGTACCAACGAACCGCATCTGCGCCATGTTGATCCATCAAAGCCATTGGTTCTAGAACGTTTCCAAGATGCTTGCTCATTTTGCGACCATCTTTATCCAAGATATGGCCCAGGCACAGAACAGTTTTATATGAAGATTTATCAAAGACCAGTGTTCCAATAGTCATCAAGGTGTAGAACCAGCCGCGAGTTTGATCGATAGCTTCACAAATAAAGTCGGCAGGGTATGAAGCCTTGAACTTTTCTACTGAACCTTCCTTGTGCGGGTAACCCCATTGCGCAAATGGCATTGCACCTGAGTCATACCAGCAATCAATAACTTCAGGCACACGTGTCATGGTTGATGAACACTCTGCGCAGGCAAAAGTGATGTCATCAACAAAAGGACGGTGGGGATCAAGATTCGAAAGCTCTTGTCCTGCCAAAGCACCCAGTTCCTTCAGCGAATCAACACAAATTTCGTGCTTGTTTTCGCAGCGCCAAATTGGCAAAGGCGTTCCCCAATAGCGATTACGGGAAAGTGCCCAGTCAATATTGTTATTGAGCCAATCACCGTAACGACCTTCTTTGATGGTTTCAGGATGCCAATCTGTTGCCGAGTTTTCGCGCAGCAGTGCATCTTTAATTGAAGTGGTGCGGATGTACCACGATGGTTGCGCGTAATACATCAGCGCAGTGTGACAACGCCAGCAGTGCGGATACGAGTGCTCATATTGTTGATGCTTGTATAAAGCGCCACTTGCTTTTAACTCTTTGACTAGCGGCTTGTCGGCATCTTTGAAAAATATTCCGCCAACAACGGCGATATCAGCCAGGAAATGTCCATCAGGTGCAATTGGATTTACAACAGGCAGGCCGTAGCTACGACAGACTGCCAAGTCATCTGCACCAAAAGCTGGCGCCTGATGCACCAGTCCTGTTCCATCTTCAGTGGTTACATAGGTTGCAAGTACAACAAAGTGAGCATCTGGAATTTCAATGAAGTCAAATGGTCGCTTATATGTGGTGCGTTCTAGATCCTTGCCCAAGATGGTCTTGAGAATCTTCTTTTCACCCTTGAGCGTTTCAATTAGATTCTTGGCAACCACTAAGACTTCGGTTGTCTCTTCATGGGTTACTTCGACCGCTACATATTCAACTTCGGGGTGAACAGCAATTGCGGTGTTTGAAACCAGAGTCCATGGGGTAGTAGTCCAAACCAATAGCGATGCATGTAGTTGAGCTAGCTCACCTGAAGTAATCGGAAAGCGAACAAAGACCGATGGATCCGTAACGGTTTCATACCCTTGTGCTAATTCGTGATCTGATAAACCAGTTCCACAGCGCGGGCAATATGGTGCAACGCGATGGTCTTGTACAAGCAGGCCTTTTTTCCAGATTTCCTTAAGGGACCACCACACTGATTCCACATATTCAGGTGACATGGTCCAATACGCTTCATCAAAATCTACCCAGAACCCCATGCGATCTGTCATGTCGGTAAAGGCACTTACGTGACGCTGAACAGATTCACGACACTTGTCATTAAATGGTGCGATTCCAAATTTTTCAATGTCGCCTTTTCCAGAAAAACCAAGTTCTTTTTCGACAGCGATTTCCACTGGTAAACCGTGGCAATCCCAACCTGCTTTACGAGTTACTTGCTTGCCTTTCATGGTGTGAAAACGTGGAAACAAATCCTTAAAGACGCGCGCTTCAATGTGATGCGTTCCCGGCATGCCATTTGCCGTTGGGGGACCTTCATAAAAAGTCCATGCAGGTGCACCTTCACGTGCTGCAACAGTTTTTTCAAAAATTGAGTTTTCGCGCCAGAACTTTAGGATTGAATGTTCGACGGCAGGCAGATCAACAGCTGCTGGGATGGCGCGAAATGACATAAAAAAATCCTCCAGAAAACAAACTCTGGAGGGACGATCGCTGCGTTCACAGCTTTCGCGGTACCACCCGCCTTGCACACCGTGGTGTGCCACTTGTAATCCCGCGTGCCGGTTCTACATGGACCAAGGCCCATTTCTTCCTGCCAGCTCGTGAGGTGATAGCCCCGTCAACGCCCCTTACGCGAGGCTCTAAGTATAGTTGATTGATTCGTTAAAAATTCACCGTGGCGAACTTGGTCAGGGCGGGTGCGAAGGCATAAGGTTCGCGACATGCCTAAGAAGCCAGTTAAAAAAGCGGCGGTCAAGAAAACTGCTAAAAAAGCGACGGTCAAGAAGGCTGTAAAAAAGGTTGTAAAGAAGGTTGTAAAGAAAGCAAAACCTGCTAAAAAAGTTGCTAAGAAAGCAGCACCTGCTAAAAAGGCGTTAGCAAAGAAAGTTGCCAAGAAAGCAGCTCCAGCTAAAAAAGCATCGGTTAAGAGCATTCCGGTAAAGAAAGCTCCAGGCAAACCATTTCCATCCAAGACCACTCTGACAGTCGATGAGAAATCCCAAACAGTTTCAGTTTCAACAATTACCGCACCCGTTGTTGCACCAGTTGTAGAAGAGCGTCGTTTAGTCATGCCACCTCCGCCGCGGCCGGTAAAGAGTGGCAAGAAGATCGCGCCGCTAAAACCAATCAAAGTTGCACCTACACCAGTTGTTGTCAGCGAGAATGAATCTCCCTGGACTGCCGCCGAAATCAAAGCGATTAAAAGTGAAATTTCAAAAGAGTTGGATCGGTTGCGCAGCGAACTTGCAGTTGTTGAGCAAGAGATGGATGCATTGATTCAAGAATCTGGCGAAGGTGCTGGCGATGATCAAGCAGATGCAGGGACCAAGACTTTTGAACGCGAACATGAAATGTCTCTTGTGATTAACGCGCGTGACATGGTTTTGCAGACCGAACGCGCTCTTGAGCGAATTGAAAATAAGACCTACGGAAATTGTGAAGAGTGTGGTTCACCAATCGGTAAAGCGCGCTTGCAAGTATTTCCACGCGCAACTCTCTGCATGCTCTGCAAGCAGAAGGAAGAACGGCGCTAGCAGTGCGCATGTGGCGCACACTCTTTGGTGTTGCCTGGGCGGTATGGATCCTGGATTTAGCCACCAAGATCTGGGCAGTCAATAATCTTTCCTATAAATCAAACATCAAAGTAATTGGTGAGTTCCTGCAACTTACCTTTGTTCGAAATCCGGGGGCTGCTTTTTCATTTGCAGCAGGTGCAACCATTTTCTTATCGCTGTTTAGTTTGGTCGTGATGATCGTGGTTTTGTATTACGCGCCAAGAATTACCTCTCGTGGGTGGGCAGTTGTTTTGGGATTAGTATTGGGCGGAATCTTAGGAAACATGGTCGATCGCATCTTCCGCGAACCCGGTATCTTGCGGGGCCATGTTATTGATTGGTTACAGATTCCCAATTGGCCAGTGTTTAACATCGCCGACATGGCAATAGTCTCTGCAGCCCTACTTTCCATGGTTTTAACTGTCAGAAACATCCCGCCGATAACAAAGGTAGGCTCGCAGCCATGAGTAACCGCGAATTACGCACCTTGTCTGTGCCAGAAGGAGTCGCGGGAGAGCGCATCGATAGCGCGTTAACACGCGTGCTGGGTCTATCCCGAACCGCTGTTGTAAAGCTGCTCGAAGACGGCGACATCACAACTGGTGGCAAAGCGATGTCTAAATCTGATCGCGTTACCGCTGGTCAAGTAATTGATGTCTTAATGCCAGCACCAGTTAACACCGATCCAATTCCGTTGACACCATTAGAGGGATTAACAATTGTTTACGATGATCAAGACATTGTTGTAATTGATAAGCCAATTGGATGTGCGGCACATCCAAGTCCTGGATGGACTGGGCCAACAGTTGTCGGTGCGTTAATGGCAGCTGGTTATTCAGTTAGTACTTCCGGCCCAGCAGAGCGTCAAGGAATTGTTCATAGATTAGATGTGGGCACCAGCGGATTAATGATCGTGGCGAAAAGTGATACCGCTTTTCATGTTCTAAAGGATGCATTTCGCAATCGCACTGTTGAAAAGATTTATCATGCAATGGTGCAAGGTCATTTGGATCCAACAACTGGAACTATCGATGCACCGATTGATCGACATCCTAAAGAAGACCATCGCTTTGCAGTTGTTGCTACTGGAAAAGAATCAATCACTCACTACGAAGTAATTGAATTTTATCGCGGCGTTTCAATGGTGAAGGTAGAACTTGAAACCGGTCGCACGCACCAAATCCGTGTTCACTTTTCTGCACTGCACCACCCACTTGTTGGTGACACAACATACGGAGCCGATCCAGTCTTGGCTAAGAGTTTGCAGATGTCTAGACCCTGGCTCCACGCCGCACAACTTCGCTTTGCTCACCCAGTTACGGGGCAAGCTCTGCAGTTCCACGCCCCATATCCAGCCGATCTCACAGGCTCGTTGGCGTTGCTTTCCGACGCCGTTCTGCCTTAGCCACTAATCTCGCCAATCATGCCTAGCCAGAATAAGAATGCGGCGGAGAATTTCGTCCATCTTCACGTCCATACCGAGTATTCGATGCTCGATGGTGCTGCGCGCGTTGGCGATTTAATCTCCGAAGTCAAAGCACAGGGTATGCCTGCTATTGCGATGACAGATCACGGAAATGTTTTCGGTGCTTTTGAATTCTACAAAGCCGCCAAAAATGCTGATGTAAAGCCAATCATTGGTATCGAAGCCTACGTCGCACCAGAATCACGATTTGATAAGAAGCGTGTCCAGTGGGCAGATGGCGGAGAAGATGATGTCTCTGGTGGTGGTGCTTACACGCACATGACTATCTTGGCCGAAAACAACGAAGGTCTTGGAAATCTTTTTAGGTTGTCATCACTTGCATCCCTTGAAGGTTATTACTACAAGCCACGTATGGATCGTGAGCTGCTAGCACAGTATTCAAAGGGTTTGATTGCAACAACTGGTTGTCCAGGTGGAGAAATTCAAACTCGTTTGCGAATGGGTGCTTATAAAGAAGCAATAAGAGCAGCAAGTGCTTATCGCGACATCTTTGGCAAGGAAAATTTTTTCCTTGAAGTAATGGATCACGGAATTGAAATTGAATCCCGTGTTAAAGCCGACTTAATGAAGCTTGGCAAAGAACTTGGCTTGCCTCTTCTTGCAACTAACGATCTGCACTACACCCGCCAAGCCGATGCTGGTGCACATGAAGCGCTGCTTTGTGTTCAGTCTGGTTCAACCTTGGCAGATCCAAAGCGATTCAAATTTGATAATGACTCTTTCTATGTTAAGACCGCTGCACAAATGCGCGAACTCTTTAAGGATATTCCTGAAAGTTGCGATAACACTTTGTTGATCGCAGAGCGCTGCAACATTACTTTGCGAGAGGGAGAAAACCTGCTTCCTCAATTCGAAGTTCCTGCTGGTGAAACCGAAGATTCCTGGTTGAAAAAAGAGGCAGAGCGGGGATTAACGCAGCGGCTGGGATCACGCGTTACTCCGGCACATGTTGAACGTCTAAAGTATGAACTTGGCGTTATGGAAAAAATGGGTTTTCCTGGCTACTTTCTTGTAGTTGCAGACTTAGTTGGTCACGCTAAAAAAGTTGGTATTCGAGTTGGCCCTGGTCGTGGATCTGCAGCAGGTTCACTTGTTGCCTACTCATTGGGAATCACCGGACTTGATCCACTCGAGCATGGTTTGTTGTTTGAGCGCTTTCTAAATCCAGAACGTATTTCTATGCCTGATATCGACTTGGACTTCGATGAACGCCGACGCAGCGAAATGATTCGATATGCAACTAATAAATATGGTGAAGACCGCGTCGCTCAGATCATCACCTACGGAACGATTAAATCTAAGCAAGCGATTAAAGATTCGACCCGAGTGCTTGGTTACCCATATGTCGTAGGTGAAAAGCTGACTAAAGCCCTTCCGCCATCGGTTATGGGTAAGGACATTTCACTCAGCGGCGTTTTTGATCCAAAAGATGATCGCTACGGAGAAGCCGGTGAATTTCGATCGTTATATAACGCAGATCCTGATTCAAAACGTGTTGTAGATACTGCACGTGGTCTTGAAGGATTGAAGCGCCAATGGGGCGTACATGCTGCCGGTGTGATTCTTTCCAGAGAACCTTTGCTAGATGTGATTCCAATTCATCGTCGCGAAGCAGATGGAGCAATCATTACCCAGTTTGATATGGGTGCATGCGAGGCAACGGGTCTGCTCAAGATGGACTTTTTGGGTCTTCGAAACCTTTCGGTACTTGATGATTGCTTGCTAAACATTAAAGCGAACCAAGGTAAGGATGTTGTGCTTGAAGATTTAACTCTAGATGACCCTAAAACATATGCACTCTTAAGTCGTGGCGATACTTTGGGTGTATTCCAGCTCGACGGTGGACCAATGCGTGCGCTGCTAAAGAGCATGTCGCCAGATTCATTTGAAGATATATCTGCAGTTATCGCGCTGTATCGCCCAGGTCCAATGGGTGAAAATGCACATAACAACTACGCAGATCGCAAGAATGGTCGCAAGCCCGTCGAACCAATTCACCCCGAACTATCTGATCCGCTCCACGAAATTTTAGGTGATACCTATGGCTTAATTGTTTACCAAGAGCAGGTTATGGCAATTGCGCAAAAGGTTGCGGGCTTTACTTTGGGACGCGCAGATCTTTTGCGAAAAGCAATGGGTAAGAAGAACAAAGAAATTCTGGACAAAGAGTATGTTCCTTTTGAAGCCGGTATGAAGGAAAATGGTTTCTCAACCGCTGCAATCAAGCGCTTATGGGAAGTCTTGATTCCTTTCTCTGACTATGCCTTTAACCGCGCACACTCTGCCGGTTACGGTGTTGTTTCCTACTGGACGGCATATCTAAAAGCTAATTACCCAACCGAATACATGGCAGCACTTTTGACTTCCGTGCGAGATGACAAAGATAAGTCAGCGTTGTATTTATCAGAATGTCGTCGCATGGGAATTAAGGTTTTGCCACCTGATGTCAATGAATCAGATGCTGAATACACCCCACGTGGTGTTGATATTCGTTTCGGTTTAGCTGCAATTCGAAATGTTGGCGAAGGTGTAGTTGCATCAATTAAAAATGCGCGTGATTCAAAAGGTCGCTACACATCCTTCGGCGATTTCCTTGCCAAGGTTGACGCGCAAGTGTGCAACAAGAAGACCATTGAATCTCTTATCAAAGCTGGAGCTTTTGGTTCCCTGGGATCAACCCGTAAAGGTTTAATTGCCATCCACCTTGAAGCAATTGACTCAGTTATTGAATCTAAGCGAGCCGAAGCAATTGGTCAGTTTGATCTCTTCGGGGGAGAAGCGGTTACTGCGGTTTCTGGTTTAGATATTGAAGTACCAACTGGCGAATGGGACAAAGCAATGTTGCTTTCTTATGAACGCGAAATGTTGGGACTGTATGTTTCTGATCATCCTTTGCTGGGCGTAGAACATGTTTTGCGCGCCAATACAGATATGTCAATTAGTGAACTTGCCGATCACGGCGCACAACACGAAGCAATCGTGACTATTGGTGGATTGATCACAAGTGTTACGCGCAAGGTTTCGCGGCAGGGTGCGTCATGGGCAGTAGTTACTGTCGAAGATTTAGAAGGTTCGCTAGAAGTCCTGTTCTTTGCAAATACATACAATCAGTATTCGATGTCGTTGACTGAAGATCGAATCGTCACCATCAGAGGCCGAGTTGATCGGCGCGAAGATGCGCTGCGATTTACCGCACTTGAAATGTCTATGCCAGATATCAGCGCGGGACCTACTGGGCCACTTGTGATTTCGCTTCCCATACAGCAATGCACACCACCAGTTGTAGATCGAATTAAAGAGATTTTGCGATCACATCCAGGAAAGCGCGAAGTTCACTTGCAACTGGTAGATAACGGAAGCAGTACTGTGATGAAGGTTGATGCATTAATCACATCATCACCGAGTCTGAGCGCTGATTTGAAATCTATTCTGGGTCCTAACTGCCTGGTTTAAATCAGTCGGCATCCTTTGCTGCCTAGCCGTTACAATTACCCAATGATTCGTACCGTTGACCTGCGCGGACGATCGCTGTCTAAAGCGCAATACAACGCACAATTACCGCGGGCAACACTTAATGTCCAAGAAGCGATGCTGCTCATCCAACCCATTCTAGAAAGAGTAAAGAATGGAACAGAAGCAGATTTGATCGCACTAGCCGAAGAGTTTGATGGAGTTAAGCCCGCCACCATCAAGGTTTCACAAAGTGATTTGGATTCTGCCCTTGCACAATTGGATCCAAAGATTCGCACGGCATTAGAGCTATCCATCAAGCGAATTACAAAAGTGCACAAGGATCAACTGCGAACTGAAAAGACCACAACTGTGGTTGATGGTGGAACAGTCACTGAAAAATGGATTCCGGTTGATCGTGTTGGTTTATACGTTCCTGGTGGTCGGGCGGTGTATCCAAGTAGTGTGATGATGAATGTGATTCCTGCACAAATTGCAAAGGTGCAATCAATTGCCGTTGCATCGCCTCCACAAAAAGAATTTGGCGGATTGCCACACCCCACAATTCTTGCAACCTGCGCGTTACTTGGAATCACCGAAGTTTATGCAGTTGGGGGTGCACAAGCGATTGCACTTTTTGCCTACGGAATGGATGGGGTCTGCGAAAAAGCAGATCTAGTAACCGGTCCCGGAAACATTTATGTTGCCGCCGCAAAGCGCGCATTACGCGGAGTCATCGGCATTGATTCCGAAGCGGGACCAACCGAGATTGCCATTTTGGCTGACTCTTCGGCAATTGCTGCAGATGTTGCAGCAGATTTAATCAGTCAAGCAGAGCACGATGTAATTGCAGCTGCGGTATTGGTGACAGATTCACCCGAATTAGCCGCAGCGGTCGAAGCAGAGCTCAAAGTTCGCGTAGCTGCTACCAAACACGCAGATCGAATTAATTCAGCACTTTCTGGGATTCAATCTGCAATTGCCTTAGTTGATGACATCGCACAAGGTTTAGCTGTCGTAAATGCATATGCCGCAGAGCACTTAGAAATTCAAACTAGAAATGCGCGAAGTGATGCGGCAAAGATTCGAAACGCCGGAGCAGTATTTATCGGGAGATTCTCGCCGGTTTCATTAGGTGATTACTCTGCTGGATCTAATCACGTACTGCCTACAGGTGGTTGCGCATGTCACTCAAGTGGACTTTCGGTGCAAACCTTTTTGCGTGGCTTGCACTTTATTGAATACGACCAAAAAGCATTTACTGACATTGTTGATACCGTCGTAGTTTTAGCGAATTCTGAGGATTTGCCGGCACATGGTGAAGCAATGACGGTGCGTCTGGAGAACCTGTCATGAGTTGGCCAACGTGGTTGCCTTTGCGTGAAACTTTGCGCGCGTTATCACCATATGGTGCTCCGCAGGTTCCAGCGATGGCTGCGCTAAATACAAATGAGAATCCATATGCACCATCACCTGCGTTGCAAAAGGCGATTACCGATGCGGTAGCAAAGGTCGCTGCCGATTTGAATCGTTATCCAGATCGTGATGCGACAGTTCTTCGGGGAAAGCTTGCTCAGTACATCAATGAACAAAGTGCTACCAACTTTTCATTGGACAATGTTTGGGCAGCAAATGGTTCAAATGAAATTATCCAATCAATTTTCTTGGCTTTTGGACAAGGTCCCGTTCTAGGATTTACACCTTCGTATTCGATGCACCCATTGATCGCAAAGGTCACTGGTTCAACCTGGATTGATGGAAAGCGCAATGCTGACTTTTCGCTAAATACGGCGGATGCAGTTGCTCAAATCTTGTCAAACAAGCCAACGCTAACTTTTATCACAACGCCAAATAATCCAACTGGCGGTGCGGTCACAATTGATTGCATTCAAAAGCTGGCAACTGCAGCGAAACAAGTGGGTGGGTTATTAGTTGTCGATGAAGCCTATGCCGAGTTTTCCCAAGAAAAATCTGCAGTAACTTTGATTGCGAACAATCCTCATGTGATTGTTATTCGCACCATGAGCAAAGCATTTGCTTTTGCGGGTGCGCGACTGGGGTATTTAGTAAGTGATAGTGCGGTCAAAGATGCCATGATGATTGTTCGACTTCCGTATCACCTGAGCGCGCTTACTCAAGCTGCAGCTCAGGTTGCCCTTGACCATCGAGCTGAACTTTTAAGTGGTGTAGCAACCTTGATAAGTGCCAGAGGTCAGGTTGTACAAGCACTCCACGAAATGGGGTTGACCACAATTGAAAGCAGCGCCAACTTTGTCCTCTTCACAGGTTTTAAGCAGGATGCGCCACAACTATGGGCGGCCTTACTAGAAAAGGGTGTTCTGATTAGAGATGTGGGATTATCAGGGTACTTAAGAGTCACAATTGGCAATGAAGCCGAGAATCAATTGTTTGTTTCAGCCCTCAAAGAGCTTATTTAAAGGAGATAGCCATGAGAACAGCGCGCGTTGAAAGAAAGACCCACGAATCACACGTTCTGGTCGAGATCAATTTAGATGGCCAAGGCATTATCGATGTTGCTACTGGTGTTCCATTCTTTGATCACATGATGTCTCAGTTAGGTAAGCACTCAGGTTTTGATTTAACAATCAAGACAACTGGAGATGTCGATGTGGATTCTCATCATACAGTTGAAGATACATCTTTGGCTTTTGGACAAGCATTGCGTGAAGCACTGGGGGACAAGGCAGGCATTCGTCGTTTCGGTGATTCAATGGTTCCACTCGATGAAGTCCTGGTTCAAGCAGCGGTTGATCTTTCCGGACGTCCATACCTTGTGCACCGTCAACCTGAAATAGTTGAACTAATTGGAACTTTTGACACAACTCTTGGCAAACACATTTGGGAATCAATTGTTGCCGAAGCGCGTATTGCACTACATATTCGCGTGCTTGAAGGTCGCAATGCACATCATGTATTTGAGGCGCAGTTTAAGGCTGTTGCACGTGCGCTTCGCGACGCAGTATCACTAGATGGCAGAGTTGCCGGAATTCCTTCAACAAAAGGTTCTCTTTGATAGCAATTCTTGATTACGGCTCTGGAAATCTTCGATCTGCAGAGCGTGCCTTTGCGACCGCCGGTAAAGATGTAATTGTTACTTCCGATCGAAAGATTGCGCTAGAAGCCGAAGGATTAGTTGTTCCAGGAGTTGGGGCGTTTGCAGCGTGCATGGATGGACTAAATGCGGTTTCTGGCGCAGAAATTGTGCGAGAGCGTTTAGTTAAAGAGCGCCCAACTTTGGGAATCTGTATCGGAATGCAAATTATGTTTAGTCACGGCACCGAACATTCCGAAACCCAAGCCCATGCTGGTGTTGGAATCTGGGACGCAACAGTTTCCAAGTTAGCTGCACCGATCTTGCCGCACATGGGTTGGAACACGGTAGAAACTAGCCCTGGCTCAGTTTTGTTTAAAGGCATTGAAACTGAATCTTTCTATTTTGTTCATTCATTTGCGGCAAAGGTTGCGGTTGGAAAAACACAGGCGTGGAGTACTCACGGAGAAAAGTTTCTTGCGGCAGTTGAAGATGGGTACATCAGCGCTACCCAATTTCATCCAGAAAAATCTGGTGCAGCCGGGTTGGCACTGATAAAGAATTGGGTGGGGTCACTATGAGTTACCTAGAGCTTTTGCCTGCAGTAGATGTAAAGGATGGCCGTGCGGTTCGTTTGGTTCAGGGCGAACTAGATAAAGAAAGCATTTATGGCGCACCATTAGATGTCGCACTTGAATTTCAAACTGCCGGTGCTGAATGGTTACACCTAGTAGATCTTGACGCAGCATTTGGTCGCGGCGAAAACTCTGCGCTCTTGGCACAAGTTGTTGGAAAGCTAGATATCAAGGTTGAACTTTCCGGTGGAATTCGTGACGATGAGTCTTTACGCCGGGCACTTGCCACAGGATGTCGTCGCGTCAATCTTGGAACTGCTGCGCTAGAAGATCCGCAATGGACTGCGCGAGTAATTGCCGAACATGGTGATCGAATTGCTGTCGGTTTAGATGTTCGCGGTCATACTTTGGCGGCACGCGGCTGGACTAAAGAAGGTGGAGATCTCTTTGAAACCTTAGCTCGACTAGATCGTGATGGCTGTGCGCGTTATGTCGTTACAGATGTTGCAAAAGATGGCACCTTAGCGGGCCCAAATTTAGAACTATTAAAATCGGTGTGTGCTGCCACAACACAGCCAGTTATTGCAAGTGGTGGAATCTCATCGCTAGCTGACATCGCTGCTCTGACCGCACTTGTTGGCACAGGTGTGGAAGGCGCAATTGTTGGTAAAGCTTTGTACGCCGGAAAATTTACTCTGCAAGAGGCACTAGAGGTCAGCGGCAAATGAGTCTGTCAGTTCGAATCATTCCGTGTTTAGATGTCACTGATGGTCGAGTAGTAAAGGGTGTGAATTTTACGGATCTAGTTGATGCTGGCGATCCAGTTGAAATGGCTTCCTTGTACAACACTGAAGGCGCAGATGAGTTAACTTTCTTAGATATTTCAGCAAGTGTGGCAGGCCGTGAAACAACTCTAGATGTTGTCCGACGCACTGCAGAGCAAGTTTTTATTCCGCTGACTGTCGGTGGCGGAATCCGAAATGTTGACGATGTTGATCGTTTACTGCGAGCGGGAGCAGACAAAGTTTCCATTAATACTTCGGCGTTAGCCCGTCCACAATTAATCGCAGAGATTGCCGATCGCTTTGGTTCACAAGTGTTGGTACTTTCTGTGGATGCACGCCGGGCTCGAACAGATTCGGGTTTTGAAGTAACAACACATGGCGGGCGACAAAGTGCTGGCGTAGATGCACTTGCATGGGTAGAACAAGCGTGTGCTTTAGGGATCGGTGAAATCCTGCTTAATTCGATGGATGCAGATGGAACCCGCGCAGGCTATGACATAGGAATGATTACGGCAGTTCGCGCAGTTTCAAAGGTCCCATTGATTGCAAGCGGTGGAGCTGGATCGCTCGAAGATTTTTCGGCAGCCCTTGATGCTGGCGCAGATGCACTACTTGCAGCAAGTGTCTTTCACTTCGGAGTTCACCGAATCGGAGATGTGAAACGGTACCTGGGTAAGCACAATTATCCGGTGCGCGCCGTTGCGACCCGGTAAGGCAGAATAAGCACATGACAACTCTGGATCCGCAGTTAGCTGCACTTCTGAAGGATCCAAACCTTTTGATTCCTGCGGTTGTCCAAGATGCATCCAGCAAAGAAGTATTGATGTTGGCTTACATGAACGCGCAATCACTACAACTGACCCTGACTACAGGCAAAGCAACCTACTGGTCACGTAGCCGCAGTGAGCTATGGGTAAAGGGTGAAACATCTGGTCATTATCAAGATGTTCAATCAATTTCATTAGATTGTGATGGCGATGCCGTACTGCTTCAAGTTATTCAAACAGGAGTCGCTTGCCACACCGGAGAACGCACCTGTTTTCACACCCCGCTAGAGCTGCGATCGGCACAATGAATCTAGAACAGTTTCGCGCGTATGCAAAAGTTTCAAATGTAATTCCAGTATCGCGAAAGTTGCTGGCAGATTCTGAAACTCCACTTGGCGTTTATAAGAAGTTAGCTAAGAGTGCCGAAAATACTTTTCTTTTGGAATCTGCCGAACACGGTGGTGTCTGGTCGCGTTACTCGTTTATTGGTGTTCGCAGTGAAGCTACGTTAAGTGAAAAAGATGGTTTGGCGTATTGGCAAGGGACAGCGCCAGCTGGCGCGCCAACAGGAATCGATCCACTGCAAGCTCTGCGTTTGTCGGCGGCGCATTTACGTTCGCCAAAAATAAAAGGCCTGCCTCCACTAACCGGTGGCTTGGTGGGATTCATGGGCTATGACGTTGTGCGAAGGCTAGAAAAACTTCCATCACTTTCAAAAAAAGATATTCCGCTTCCAGAACTTTCTTTCATGCTTACAAGTGATTTGGCTGTGATGGATCACAGCGAAGGAACTATCACATTGATTGCAAATGCCATCAATTGGGATGGCAGCGATGATCGTATCGATGAAGCTTTCGCATCATGCAACGAGAGACTAGATCGGATGCAATTCGATTTAGCGCAATCGATACCGGGTGATGCTGCAACAATTCCAGATTTCTCATTACCCGAATACACTGGAAATATTTCCGCAGATGCGTTCAAGAAAAACATCGCACAAGTTAAAGAAGAAATCCTTGCTGGTGAAGCCTTTCAGGTCGTTCTATCGCAACGTTTTTCCATGCCTTGTGCTGCCGATGCCATTGATGTGTATCGCATGCTTCGGCTGAACAATCCATCTCCATATATGTATTTGTTCCGCTTTACCGATGGAATTGAAATTGTGGGATCTAGCCCCGAAGCGCTAGTCAAGGTTAATCAAGAAGATGTAATGATTCATCCAATCGCTGGAACCCGTAAGCGCTCATCAAATCCTGAAGAAGATCACCGTTTGGGTGAAGAGCTGTTGGCGGACCCTAAAGAACGCGCTGAGCATTTAATGCTGGTAGATCTTGGCCGCAATGATTTAGGTCGGGTTTGCGCACCAGGTAGCGTCGAAGTAATTGATTTCATGCACATTGAACGTTATTCGCATGTAATGCATATTGTCTCGACAGTTATCGGCAAACTTTCTAAGAAATCATCTCCAGTTGATGCACTTTTTTCGGTCTTTCCAGCGGGCACTTTGTCAGGTGCTCCTAAGCCACGCGCGATGGAAATCATTGAAGAGTTAGAAACAACAAGACGAGGTGTATACGGCGGAATTGTTGGTTACATCGATTTCACGGGAAACCTAGATACCTGCATCGCAATTCGAACCGCTTTGTTATACAAAGGAACCGCATTTGTTCAAGCAGGTGCAGGAGTCGTTGCAGATTCTGATCCAGAGTCTGAAAATCAAGAGTGCCGCAATAAAGCTGCCGCGGTTCTAACTGCGGTGCATGCCGCAAATCGATTGGCGGACTCCAAATGAAAGAACTCTTGCCTGTCCTTATCTCTTTAGTGTGCGTGGTCGCCTTGGTCCTGGCTATTTCTAAACGTTTCAAACTTTCTTCCAGATATGAACGTAAGCCACGCGAACTAAATACCTGGAGCTCACTAGATCATGGAATTGACCCAACAGTGGATGACAAGCCATGAGCGTTTTAAATTCAATCATTGAAGGCGTGCGTGAGGATTTAGTGGCTAGGCGTTTACCAATGGGGCAGTTACAAGAGGCATTGGAAACAGCACCTGCCGTCCGTGATTGTTTGTCATTTTTGATATCACCTGAGATGTCAGTGATTGCAGAAGTCAAACGCTCTTCACCCAGTAAAGGCGCGCTAGCGCCAATAACTGATCCAGCTGGTTTAGCTGCGCAGTATGAAGAAGCAGGAGCACACGTAGTCAGCGTTTTGACCGAGCAACGACGCTTTGGTGGTTCGTTAGCAGACTTGGATGCAGTTCGAAAGGCAATTGATTTGCCCATCCTGCGAAAAGATTTTATGGTCGATGAGTATCAATTTTATGAGGCACGTGCACATGGGGCTGATGTTGTATTGCTGATCGTCGCTGCATTGAGTAAAAACCAGTTGGAAGATTATTTTCACTTAAGCACAGAATTAGGAATGCGTTCGCTGATCGAAGTGCACACTAACGATGAATTAGAAAGAGCACTTGAAATTTCACCAGAAATAATTGGTGTGAACTCCCGTAATCTAAAAACTTTAGAAGTTGATTCACGTGCTTTTGCCGAATTGATTCCACAGATTCCGGCAGAAATTGCACGTGTTGCAGAATCTGGAATATCAACTCGACAAGAAGTTGAATTTGCACATCAATGTGGCGCTACTGCCATATTGGTGGGAGAAGCCCTCGTACGCTCAGGATCTCCATCTGTTGCGATCAATCAATTGCTAGGTAGGCTTTGACAATGACTAGTGCGGGGCATTTCGGTGAATACGGCGGGCGCTTCGTCCCAGAGGCTTTAATTGGCGCGCTTAATGAACTTGAAATGGCTCACAACACAGCGCAGAAAGATCCAGCATTTTTAGCAGAACTTGCCGAGCTTCATAAAACCTACACAGGTCGCCCCAGCATAATTACCGAAGCAAAGCGTTTTTCTGAGCATGCTGGCGGTGCGCGCATATTTCTAAAGCGCGAAGACCTTAACCACACAGGTTCGCACAAGATCAATAATGTTTTGGGACAGGCCTTGCTAACAAAGCGCATGGGTAAAAAGCGCATCATCGCTGAAACAGGCGCAGGTCAACATGGTGTTGCATCGGCAACTGCGGCGGCATTGATGGGTCTTGATTGTGTTGTGTACATGGGCGAAGAAGACACACGTCGTCAAGCGTTAAATGTTGCGCGAATGAAATTACTTGGGGCACAAGTTATGCCTGTTACAACTGGATCACGAACACTAAAAGATGCCATTAATGAAGCAATGCGTGATTGGGTAACAAATGTTGCTGATACTCATTACATGCTTGGCACGGTTGCTGGACCGCATCCATTTCCTACGATGGTTCGCGATTTTCACAAGATCATCGGTGAAGAATCACGGGAACAGATGCTCGCATTAACCGGCAGACTTCCGGATGCAGTCTTGGCATGTGTTGGCGGGGGATCTAATGCGATCGGAATCTTTAACGCGTTTATTCCAGATACTGATGTCAGACTCATAGGACTAGAAGCTGGCGGTGATGGTGTCGAAACAGGACGTCATGCTGCAACTATCACTGGTGGAACTCCAGGAGTTCTTCACGGAACACGTTCTTATGTTCTACAAGATTTAAACGGCCAAACAATCGAATCGCACTCTATTTCAGCAGGTTTGGATTACCCAGGTGTAGGACCAGAACATGCATACCTTCATGATGTCGGCAGAGCTGAATATCGTGCGATTAATGATGATGCTGCGATGTATGCATTTTCGCTATTGAGCAAAACCGAAGGAATAATCCCAGCGATCGAAACTGCACATGCTTTAGCTGGAGCAATACTTGTCGGACAAGAATTAGGTCCACAAGCTAATCTGCTTATTAATTTATCTGGCCGTGGTGATAAGGATGTGCAAACCGCCGCTGAATACTTTGGAATTCCGTTGTAATGACGCAATTAGATGAGGTAATGGCAAAAGTTCGTGCTGAAAATCGCGCCGCACTAATTGCATATATTCCAGCTGGTTTTCCGTCTCAAGCAGGATGTGCCAAAGCAATTCACGCTTTAGCAGCAGCTGGAGTTGACGCAATTGAAATTGGTTTCCCATACAGCGATCCAGTGATGGATGGGCCGGTAATCCAAGAAGCTGCTGAAATTTCACTTAAGGGTGGAACAAGTGCGGCAGATGTGTTTGCCGCACTCAAGGTTGCCACCGATACCGGGGTAGCCGCCGTTGTAATGACTTATTGGAATCCCATCGAACGCTATGGCGTTGATAATTTTGCGCAATCAATTGCCGACAACGGGGGATCCGGAGTTATCACCCCAGATTTAACAATTGAAGAATCCGACCGTTGGCTCGCTGCGACAAGCAAGAACAAAATTAATCCGATTTATGTAGTTGCACCTAGTACTAATGATTCTCGACTGGCAGCTGTAACTGCCAAGACCGGCGGCTTTGTATATGCAGCAAGTTTGATGGGCGTGACAGGAACTCGTACCAGCGTTTCTGCCGACGCCAGCAATTTGGTTTCCCGAGTACGCGGCGTTACTAACTTGCCGATTTCTGTGGGGCTTGGAGTATCAACGCGCGAGCAAGCTAAATCCCTTGCCGCCTACGCAGATGGCGTGATCGTTGGTTCGGCATTTATCAAGTTATTGCTAGAAGCAAAAAGCGAACAGGAAGGGTTAGATGCGATTTCACATTTAGCTCGAGAATTGGCGCTAGGAGTACGCGAGGGGCGCTAGTTTTCGCCCCTAATTCACAGAATTCAAGCCGAGTTTGGGTTTGGCGCTTTGCGCTCTTTATCTATACTTTCCCTCGTACACCAAGACAAGTGATGAAAAACCAACTCAATTAATCAAGGAGTAGTAATGGCCAAGCAAGCAGCTAAGGGTAAAGATAACACCACACGTTGGATCGTTGTTGCGATGGTCGCACTTGTTATTGTTACTGGAATTGTTTTCTCACTCTTTAGCCAAAATACAAAAGAGACCGCCTCACTATCAGGCCTTGATGGAGTAACACTAAACCCAGCCGTTACTTCAACAATTGATGTTGCAAATGGTTCATCGATCGCATTTGACAATGGCGCAGTAACAACAATTGATGTTTGGGAAGATCCACAGTGTCCAGTTTGTAAGTTGTTCACCGATGCAAATGGTCAGTACCTTGAATCACTTATTCGTGAAAAGAAAGCAACCGTTCGCTATCACTTGCTTTCATTCTTAGGTGATGAATCCGTCCGTGCTGCTAACGCAGCTTTCTGTGCAGCAGATGAAGGACAATTCTTAGATTTCCACAAAGCGATTTACACGATTCAGTCATCGGTTGAAAATTCAGGTTTCTGGAGCAATGAAACACTGGTAAATATTGGTAAGAAAATTGGAATCACATCTACGACATTTCAAGACTGCGTCAATAAGGGATCAAAGGTTGACTTAGTTCAAGCTAACTCAGATTCAATGAGCAAGTATGGCGTTCAAGGAACTCCAACAGTGTTTATCAACGGCAAAAAGTGGGAGCGCACACAAAATGCCTTCGTACTTGAAGAGTTCAAAGCAGCTGTAGAGGCTGGCTAAACTTTGATTTCAGCTTTTCCAACTCCAACACAATCTGTGTTGGAACTTGGCCCGTTAACTATTCACTATTACGCACTGTGCATTATTACCGGCATAGCAATTGCGATTTGGTTGGGTGGTAAGCGTTTTCAGTACAAAACGGTTCAAGGTCAATCAATAGTTTCAGAAGTAGCAATTGTCGCCGTACCTTCCGGAATTATCGGTGGGCGCATTTATCACGTGATCTCATCTCCAAATGCTTATTTTGGAACTGGTGGAAATCCAGTAGATGCGTTCAAGATTTGGGAAGGTGGCTTGGGCATTTGGGGTGCAATTTCCCTTGGACTATTGGGTGCCTATCTTCGCTACAGATCTTTGGCCAAGAAAGTTGAACTTCCATCTTTTGCATTGTTTGCTGATGCGTTAGCCCCTGGAATTCTTTTTGCCCAAGCTATTGGTCGATTTGGTAATTGGTTTAATGGAGAGCTATTTGGAAAGCCGCTAGATACTTGGTGGGCACTAGATGTTCCGATGCGTTATCGACCAAGTGGTTACACTCAATTCGAGTCATTTCATCCAACATTTTTATATGAAGCTATTTGGTGCACGGCTATCGCGCTGATAATCCTCAAGTTTGGAAACAGGTTCAAGGCTGGTCAATCTTTTGCGCTCTATGTAGCAGCGTATTGCCTAGGCCGTTTCTTTATTGAACTTATACGTATCGATACTGCCAACACAATTGCAGGTTTGCGCGTGAATGTCTGGGTAAGTGTGCTTGTAGGCGCAGGAGCTGCTCTCTATTTTGCTCGCGCCTCAAAAAAGATCCAGTAACAGTCAGGTACTCTTTCAGTCATGAGTTTGGAAGAGGTCTACCAAAGAAATCTGCAGCATCGCACCCATCGTGCTGGGTGGCTTCGAGCCGCCGTTCTTGGTGCCAATGATGGACTTGTTTCAACTGCGGCCTTGATGATTGGTGTAGCTGCTGCTGGAAAAGAAGATTTTCTGATTACTGCCGGTGTTGCAGGAATTACTGCAGGTGCGATGTCTATGGCAGTTGGTGAATATATTTCTGTTCGCTCGCAAAATGATGTTGAAGAATCTGATCGCAACCTTGAAATTGCACATCTAGCTGCAGATCCAGAAGGTGAGTTACAGGAGCTTCAGCAAATTTATATCGGCCGTGGCTTAACGCCAGCACTTGCCTTGCAGGTTGCACTTGAAATGCATCGCAAAGATCCGCTCGAAGCGCACTTACGCGATGAACTAGGCCAGCACCCAAGTACAAAGGCGCGTCCTGTTCAGGCTGCATTTGCTTCAGCTGTTTCATTTACTCTCGGTGGATTGATTCCATTTGCAGGAGCTTTTGCTCCCACCTTGGGCACACAGGCTTGGAGCATTGTTGGATTTACCCTGGCTGGCTTGATTTTGACAGGGGTGGTTTCTGCGCGAACTGCAGGCTCAAAGCTGCTTTTGCCAACACTGCGTGTGCTCCTTGGAGGTTCACTCGGAATGGCCATCACCGCAGGCATTGGAAGGATTGCGCATATCTCGGGCATCTAATTAGCCCTCTTCTTGCTACGATTTCGCCTTAAGCAACGAGCACCACGGGCCAAGGTTGTCCCTTTTCATGTAAGGACAAATCTGTAGGAGCGCCCCATGGCACTTGCATCCAATTATCCACAAGCACAGGGACTCTACGACCCTGCCACAGAACATGATGCTTGCGGTGTTGCAATGGTTGCCACGCTCAACAAGGTGGCAACACACGAGATTGTTTCGCAAGCACTAACTGCGCTGCGCAATATGGAACACCGCGGTGCATCAGGTGCCGAACCTGATAGCGGTGATGGCGCAGGAATTCTTATTCGAATTCCAGATGCTTATTTCCAAGCTGTCGTAGATTTCAAACTTCCTGCCGCAGATGCGTATGCAACTGGAATTGCTTTTATTGCTAAGGGCGCAGATGTAAAGGCTGACATTGCGCGGATAGCAGATGAAGAAGGCCTAGTAGTTATGGGTTGGCGCGAAGTACCGATTAACTCATCTTCACTTGGCAAAACTGCGCTGTCAGTTATGCCAGATTTCCAACAACTATTTATTGCGGGCAAGAATGGCGAAAGCGGAATCGCCTTAGACCGACTGGCATTTTGCCTACGAAAGCGTGCTGAGCACACTTTGGATCTGTATTTTCCTTCGCTGTCCTCACAGACCATTGTTTACAAAGGAATGCTTACAACCGGACAGTTAGAAGAATTTTTTCCTGAACTTTCCGATGAGCGTGTAGTTTCTCCGCTTGCTTTGGTTCACTCTCGTTTTTCCACAAATACTTTTCCGTCATGGCCGCTAGCCCACCCATATCGTTTTATTGCCCACAACGGTGAAATCAATACTGTTAAGGGAAATCGTAATTGGATGCGCGCTCGTGAATCATTGCTAGCAAGTGAGTTGATCCCAGGCGATCTGAAGCGGTTGTTTCCAATTGTTGAAATGTCGGGTTCGGATTCAGCATCTTTTGATGAGGTTCTAGAACTTTTGTATCTGGGCGGACGTTCACTTCCACATGCAGTGCTAATGATGATTCCAGAAGCTTGGGAAAACCATGCAACGATGCCGCAGAACCGTCGTGATTTTTATGCATTCCATGCATCGATGATGGAGCCTTGGGATGGTCCCGCATGTGTAACTTTTACAGATGGACATCAAGTAGGTGCAGTTCTAGATCGCAATGGTTTGCGACCATCACGTTTTTGGGTCACTAAAGATGGAATGGTTGTTCTTGCATCCGAAGTCGGCGTATTAGATATTCCGGCGGAAAATGTAGAGCGTAAAGGTCGTTTACAACCTGGCAAGATGTTCTTAGTAGATATTGAACAAGGACGAATCATTGAAGATGGTGAAATCAAAGATGGTTTAGCAAATGCCGCACCGTATGGCGATTGGCTGCATGCAGGAATAGTTAAGCTCAGCGATCTTCCTTCACGTGAACACATTGTGTACCCACACTCATCCGTTGTTCGTCGTCAAAGAGCTTTTGGTTACACCGAAGAAGATTTACGTATCTTGGTGACACCAATGGCAAAAAATGGCATGGAGCCATTGGGATCAATGGGAACCGATACGCCAATCGCTGCACTTTCTGAAAAGCCTCGATTAATTTTTGATTATTTCTCACAACTTTTTGCCCAAGTTACAAATCCACCACTAGATGCAATTCGTGAAGAGTTAGTGACGAGCCTTGGTACTTCCATGGGTCCAGAGCACAATCTTCTAGACCCTGGTCCAAGTAGTTGTCGCCAAATCTCCTTGGCGTTTCCCGTCATTGATAATGATGAACTAGCAAAGATTATTCACGTCAATGCTGATGGTGACTATCCAGGTTTATCTGCGCACGTAATCCGTGGCCTCTTTAGTATCGCTGATGGCGGAGACTCGTTGCGCGATCGCCTTAACGAGATCAAGGTAGAAGTTTCACAAGCAATTAAAGATGGCGCACGAATAATTGTTTTATCTGATCGTGATGGTGATGCAGAAAATGCGCCGATTCCTTCGCTATTGCTTACCTCTGCAGTTCACCATCACTTGATTCGCGAAAAGACACGCACCAAAGTTGGACTTGTTGTCGAAGCTGGCGATGTGCGCGAAGTACACCACGTCGCACTTCTTATTGGCTACGGAGCAGCGTGCGTTAATCCATATCTTGCAATGGAATCGGCCGAAGACCTTGTTCTTCAAGGAGTCATCACTGGAATCACTCCCGAAAAGGCTGTGAAGAATTTAATCAAGAGCCTTGGTAAAGGTGTCTTAAAGGTAATGTCAAAGATGGGAATCAGCACCATTGCTTCATATACCGGCGCACAAGTATTTGAAGCAATTGGACTTTCCCAAGAGGTTGTTGATGAGTACTTTGTTGGAACAACATCACGACTTGGCGGAGTTTCACTAGATGTGATCGCCCAAGAAACAATCGCTCGCCACCACATCGCGTATCCACCTGGGGGAGAAGTTCCAGGAACGAAGCGTTTACCTATCGGTGGGGAATATCAATGGCGTCGTGAAGGTGAACCTCACTTATTTGATCCAGAAACTGTTTTCACGCTGCAACATTCAACGCGTAATAAGCGTTATGACATTTTTAAGCGCTACACCGATCGAGTCAATGAACAAAGCGCGCGCTTAATGACACTTCGCGGCTTGTTCCAATTTATAGAAGGAGCTAATCCACCTATTTCTATTGATGAAGTAGAACCAATTAGCGCAATCATCAAGCGTTTTTCAACGGGTGCGATGTCCTACGGCTCAATCTCAGCTGAAGCCCACGAAACTCTGGCAATTGCAATGAACCGACTTGGTGGAAAATCAAACACCGGCGAAGGCGGCGAAGAAGTAGAACGCAATATCCCAATGGCTAATGGTGATTCGAAGCGTTCTGCAATTAAGCAAGTTGCATCTGGTCGTTTTGGTGTAACAAGTAATTACCTTGTTAACAGTGATGATATTCAAATCAAAATATCGCAAGGTGCAAAGCCTGGTGAAGGTGGACAGTTGCCTGGAAACAAGGTCTATCCATGGATTGCTAAGGCTCGCTATTCAACCCCGGGTGTCGGATTGATCTCACCACCACCACATCACGATATTTATTCAATTGAAGACTTGGCACAACTTATCCATGACCTTAAGAATGCCAATAAGAACGCACGAGTTCACGTAAAGCTGGTTGCCGAAGTTGGTGTGGGAACAGTTGCAGCGGGTGTATCAAAGGCGCATGCAGATGTTGTTTTGATTTCCGGCCACGACGGTGGAACAGGTGCTTCACCGTTGACATCACTTAAACATGCCGGTGCGCCTTGGGAACTTGGTCTAGCTGAAACTCAGCAAACCTTGTTGCTCAATGGTTTACGAGATCGCATTGTAGTTCAGACCGATGGTCAGTTAAAAACCGGACGCGATGTTGTAATTGCGGCTTTGCTAGGTGCCGAAGAATATGGATTTGCAACTGCGCCGCTAGTTGTTTCTGGTTGCATCATGATGCGCGTGTGCCACTTGGATACATGCCCAGTTGGTGTGGCAACACAAAACCCAGAACTTCGTAAAAAGTTCACTGGAAAACCAGAATTCGTGGAAACTTTCTTTGAATACATCGCCGAAGAAGTACGGGAAATTTTGGCTCAACTCGGATTTAGAACCTTACAAGAGGCTATTGGACATGTTGAATTCCTGGATACGCGCAAAGCGGTTGACCACTGGAAAGCATCTGGATTAAACCTAGAACCTTTGTTGGTGCGCCCAGATGTTGATAGCGCTTTACACAACACAACAAAGCAAGATCATGGATTAGCTGCAGCATTGGATAATCAATTGATCGAACTTGCCCAACCTGCATTAACCAATGGTGAACTAGTAAAAATTGATCTGCCTGTACGAAATGTGAACCGTACTGTCGGAACAATGTTAGGTGCTGAAGTAACTCGCAAATATGGCGCAGATGGATTGCCTGCTGGAACCATTGATGTGACCTTGCATGGATCTGCAGGCCAATCATTAGGTGCGTTTATTCCCCGTGGAGTCACGATTCGCTTATATGGAGATTCCAACGACTACGTTGGAAAGGGAATATCTGGTGGACGAGTTGTTGTACGTCCGGATGTAAAGGCAACTTTCCCTTCACAAGACAACGTGATTGCAGGAAATGTAATTGGTTACGGCGCTACGGCTGGAGAAATCTTTATTCGAGGAATTGTTGGCGAACGTTTCTGCGTGCGCAACTCTGGCGCTCTTGCAATTGTTGAAGGCATTGGCGATCACGGTTGCGAATACATGACAGGAGGAACCGTCGTTGTACTTGGCCGCACTGGCCGCAATATTGCCGCGGGAATGTCAGGTGGACGCGCGTTTGTTTTGGATCTTGACACTGCAAATGTCAATGCAGACATGGTTGACGTCCTAGCAGTTCCACAAGATCAGAAAGAAATTCTGAAGGATCACATTTCAAAGTACTTTGCTGAAACTGGTTCTGAAATTGCGAACGCACTTTTGAAAGATTGGGAGAAGAGCTTGGCTCGAATCTCATTAATCATGCCACGTGATTATGCGCGCGTGCTTGCCGCGATGGAGCGAGCTACACGCGAAGGTTTACCGGTTGATGCTCTGGTGATGGAGGTTGCAGCAAATGGCTGATCCAAAAGGTTTTATGACTACACCTCGCGAAACTCCAAAGCGCCGTCCAGTTGATGTTCGCATCAAAGACTGGCGAGAAGTTTATGAGCCACAAAGTTTCGAACACCTACAAAAGCAAGCCGGTCGCTGTATGGATTGCGGAATTCCTTTCTGTCACAACGGGTGCCCGCTAGGAAATCTCATTCCCGAATGGAATGACTTGATGTATCGCGGTGACAAGGAAGAAGCAATCGATCGTCTACATGCGACCAATAACTTTCCCGAATTCACTGGGCGTCTGTGTCCTGCCCCATGTGAAACCGCATGTGTTGTCGGCATTAACCGCGATGCGGTAACGATTAAACAAATTGAACTACGAACTATTGAAGAAGCTTTTGGTGCAGGAAATGTAAAGCCTTTGGCTCCAGATCGCCTAACTGGAAAGACTGTTGCCGTCATTGGTTCTGGCCCTGCAGGCCTTGCTGCAGCTCAGCAATTGACTCGTGCTGGGCACACAGTTGCTGTTTATGAACGTGCGGACAAAATCGGTGGGTTGCTTCGTTATGGAATTCCAGAGTTTAAAATGGAAAAGCACATACTTGATCGACGTTTAGAGCAAATGGAAAAAGAGGGAACTCGTTTTCGTCCAGGCGTTGACGTTGGAAATGAATTAACCGGTTCAGATTTGCGAAAGAAGTATGACGCAGTTGTTTTGGCGGTCGGATCTACACAGTGGCGCGATCTTTCGATTAAGGGCCGCGAACTTAAAGGCATTTACCAAGCGATGGAGTTTTTACCATGGGGAAACAAGCAAGCCTTAGGTGAAGTCGAAGCACCACCAATCAACGTTGCCGGAAAACATGTTGTAATTCTTGGTGGCGGAGACACTGGAGCGGACTGCTTAGGTACATCTATTCGACAGGGCGCAGCAAGTGTTACTCAACTAGAAATCATGCCACGCCCAACAGATGAACGTCCATCGGGCCAACCGTGGCCTACTTACCCGATGATTTATCGGGTATCAAGCGCGCACGAAGAAAAAGATAATCGGATGTTTTCAGTAAGTACAGAAGAGTTCCTGGGAGATGGTCAAGGAAATCTGCGTGCAATCAAGATTGTCGAAACTCAATTTGCCAATGGAAAGTTTGAAGCTGTGCCTGGATCTGAAAAAGAGATTCCATGTGACTTTGTCTTCATGGCAATGGGCTTTACAGGTCCTGAAAAATCTTCTCTGATTGCTCAGCTAGAAGTTGAACTAGATGAGCGTGGAAACATCAAGCGGGACAAAGAGTTCCAAACAACAGAAGAAGGAATCTTCGTGGCAGGTGATGCAGGTCGTGGACAGTCACTAATCGTATGGGCAATTGCTGAAGGCAGAAGTGCAGCAGCTTCCGTAGATAGATATCTCACTGGACGTACGCAACTTCCTTCACCGATAGCGCCAACTGACCGTCCATTAATGGTTTAAGGTACATACATGCGTAGAGCGAAAATTGTGTGCACCATGGGTCCTGCCGTTGAATCTGTCGAAAAAGTAAAGGAACTCATTGACGCTGGCATGAATATGGCGCGCTTGAACCTTTCTCACGGAGGCTATGAAGAGCATCAAAGTCGCCTTGATCGTGTGCGCGATGCAGCTAAAGCTGCAGGAAAGCCAGTCGCAATTCTGGTTGATCTTCAAGGTCCAAAGATTCGTCTGGCGCGATTTGCTAATGGTCCACATGAATTAGAACGTGACCATATCTTCACAATAACAACTGATGAAGTTGAAGGCACCAAAGATCGCGTTGGCACGACGTACAAAGGTTTACCAGGAGATTGCAAGCCAGGAGATCGTATTCTCATAGATGATGGAAAAGTAACTGTCCAAGTTGTCGAAGTTAAAGGCAACGATGTAGTTACAAAGGTTATTCAGCCAGGTGCTGTAAGTAATAACAAGGGAATAAATCTTCCGGGTGTAGCGGTTTCGGTTCCAGCGCTTTCTAAAAAAGATGAAGAGGATTTGCGTTGGGGAATGAAAGCTGGTGCAGATTTTATTGCACTTTCATTTGTCCGAAACGCTGCCGACATTGCAGATGTCCACCACATCATGGATGAAATTGGTTTTCGCATTCCAGTAATTGCAAAAATTGAAAAGCCACAAGCTGTAGATAATCTTGAAGAAATTGTCGCCGCCTTTGATGGCATCATGGTTGCCCGTGGTGATCTTGGTGTAGAGATGCCAATTGAGGAAGTACCACTAGTGCAGAAGCGCTGTATTGAATTAGCACGTGAAGCAGCTAAGCCGGTCATTGTTGCAACTCAAATGCTTGATTCGATGATCACAAACTCTTCACCAACTCGCGCCGAAGCTACAGATTGTGCCAATGCGGTGCTAGATGGCGCAGATGCATTGATGTTGTCAGGTGAAACATCTGTTGGAGCATTCGCAATCGAAGCGGTTGCAACAATGGCTCGCATCATCGCCCGTACCGAAGAGGGCGGTTTTGAAATGATTCGCGCATTGCGCACAACTCCCAAGACAAAAGGTGGCGCGATCACTCGTGCTGCAGCTGAAGTAGGCGCAATTGTTGGTGCAAAGTACTTAGTTACTTTCACTCAATCAGGGGATTCGGCTCGCCGCATGGCCCGTCTTCGCTCACCTATTCCTATCGTTGCCTTCACACCAGAAATCGGAACGTATAACCGCTTGGCATTGTCATGGGGAGTTGAACCAGAAGTAACTCCAATGGTGAAGCACACCGATGAAATGGTTAAGCAAGCCGACACTTTATTAATTGAGTCCGGCCGTGCTCACATTGGCGAAAACGTAGTCATCGTTGCGGGATCGCCTCCGGGAATTCCTGGCTCAACCAATGCAATGCGCGTTCACGTTGTGGGAGATGCCGTTGGCGGAGTGGTTGCTGCTTACCGCTAAGATTGCTTCATCAAGAGCCTCGGTACTCCAACGGTAGAGAGGGCAGTCTCAAACACTGCATAGTGTCGGTTCGAATCCGACTCGGGGCACGCACTGTATGAATTCTGAAAGGGATCAATCGATCATGACCGTTCGCATTCTGGTTGCTGAGGATGAAACCTTAATTCGCATGGATCTTGTAGAAATGTTGCAAGCAGCTGGTTATCAAGTTGTTGCTCAAGCAACAAACGGTCAAGAAGCAATCGATCTAGCAGCGTTGCACACTCCGGATTTAGCAATTCTTGATGTCAAGATGCCGGTCCTTGATGGAATTTCAGCGGCAGAAAAAATCATTGAGATAGCTCCCGTGTTGATGCTCACCGCTTATTCTCAGAAAGAGCTTGTCGATCGCGCACGCGATGCCGGAGTAATGGCCTATGTTGTTAAACCATTTACTATTGGCGACTTAATGCCAGCGATTGAAATCGCAATTAGTCGTCACACCCAGATGAAATCTTTAGCTGCCGAAGTCGCAGATCTTCACGACCGACTTGAAACTAGAAAGCTAATTGATAGAGCTAAGGGATTATTGATGAAGGCCTTAAACCTTTCCGAACCCGAAGCTTTTTCTTGGATTCAGCGAGCTGCCATGGATCGTCGCTTGACCATGAAAGAGGTCGCCGAGGCGGTAGTTAACCCCAACGCGGTTCCCGATAAATAAGGTATGGCCCTGTCTCAATAATTGATACCACCATCCCATTTATAACGAAACCGAGACATTTTTAGGCGTAACTACACCTTGTCCTACCCTCACCCCAACCATTACTCTTTCAGCCTCCCTGTCCCGGGACACAAGAACAGGAAAGGCACTACATATGAAGAACTACAAGTTAGTTTCAGTTAGCGCCGTGATTGCACTTGCTGTCGGAACCACTTTCGCAGTGGCTCCAGCAGCAAACGCTAAAGCACGTATCGCAACTATCGCATTTCAAGGCCCACTAACTGGTGAAGAAGCTCAGGTTGGTATCGATGAGCTTAACGGCGTTAAGTACGCAGTTGCTTTGTTCAATGCAAAGAACAAGGGCAAGATCCAGGTAAACATCGTTGAAGTTGATGACCAAGGAAGCGGAACAGAAGCAGCAAAGGTTGCTCCTGGAACTGCATCAAACAAGAAGATCATCGGTCTAGTAGGACCTGCTTACTCAGGTGCAACAATTGCATCTCTACCTTTCTACAAGCAGACAAACCTTCCATTGATCTCACCATCAGCAACACGTGTATCAATTACTGATCCAGCACAGGGCCTAATTGGTTTCCCTGTGTTCCACCGTATTCCTGTAACAGATCGTGTACAGGGTCCAGCTCTTTACAAGCTAGCAACAAAGGGCGTTTCATCACCAAAGGTATTCGTAATTGACGATCAGTCACCATACGGTGTTGGTCTTGTTGAGTACATGAAGCTTGGTGGCGCAGTTCTTGCTGGACAAGACAGCGTTCCAGACAAGACAACTGACTGGTCTGCATCAATCTCAAAGGTAAAGACAGCAGGAGCTAACGTAGTTATCTTCACTGGTTACTACGCACAGGCTGCAACTCTTTACCGTCAGCTACGTGACTCTGGCTACACAGGCATCCTTGCTGGTGGCGACGGAGTTCTAAGCCCAGGAATCTTGACACTTGCAAGCGCATCAATCCTTGAAGGCGTTCGTCTGACAGCAGGAACTGTTCCTCTATCAGAGATCGACCCAAAGATCGAAGCAGACTTCAAGAAGAGAATGAAGGTTTCTTCAGGCACATACGCAGCAGAATCAATTGATGCTGCAAACGTATTCCTAAGCTGCATCGCTAAGGGCGTTTCAACACGTCCAGCAATGTTGAAGTGCGTAAAGGCATACAAGGGCAAGTCGATTTCAGGTAGCCCACTTTCATTCGACCGCAATGGTGATACTGCCGGTGGCGTAATGAACGGATTTGAAATCAAGTCTGGTGCTATCAAGTACACAGGTGGCGTAAAGTAATAATTATTTAGTCTCTGACTAAGTAAATAGCTGTACACGCAGCACCTGGTAAGAAATTACCAGGTGCTGCGCACTTAATTTTTGTTGACTTGCAACACACAATCAGAAAGCGGCGCTGTGTTAAGTAATTTTCAAGATCAATTTCCTGCATTGACGGTAGGTGGTCTTAGCTTAGGTTTCATCTACGTGATGATTGCTCTGGGTTACACCATGGTTTACGGAGTTCTTCGTATGATTAACTTCGCAAACTCTGAAATTTTCATGTATGGAACTTTCGCTTCTATTCTGATTGTTAGAGATGTATTTGGTTTCACCCAGCAATCAGAGCCAGCAACAGGCGTACGCCTGGTCTGGATCCTCTTCCTTTGTTTGCTCGGTTCGATGTTTATGTCAGGAATTCTTTCAGTCCTGCTCGAACTTGTGGCTTATCGCAGATTGCGAAACAAAGGCTCCAATAAATTAGCTCCGCTGATTTCTGCGATTGGAATGTCAATCGTTCTTGCAGAGTTCATGCGTATTCTGACTGATTCACGATACGTCGGTAGTCCACGCGTTATGGAAAAGAAGACCTTGGCAGCACCATTTGGTCTGGAATTGAGATTAGACAACGTAATCATTGTTGTCTCAGGTTTGGTGCTGTTTATTCTCTTGAGTCAGTTCGTAAAGCGAACACGTCTTGGAAAAGCTATTCGCGCGGTATCCATGAATGAAGATGCTTCACGTTTAATGGGCGTTAATCTCAATTTAGTGGTTTCTGGAACCTTCTTAATCGGTGGCTTAATGACTGGTGCGGCAGGCTTCTTCTACATTCTCAAGTATGAGAACACTGCATTTAATATTGGTTTTGAACTCGGTATTGCCGCATTTACTGCTGCGATCTTGGGTGGTATCGGAAATATCAAGGGAGCTTTCTACGGTGGAATCGGCCTTGGCTTGATTGAAACCTATGCTTCATTCTTCCTTGGTACTCAATGGAAAGCGGTTACGGTTTTCGTGATTCTGGTTATTGTTCTTTACTTCAGGCCGAATGGTGTGTTCGGCGAAGCGATCACACAATCGAGGGCCTAGATGATAAATCTAAGAGATGCTGGAGCTGATTTTTGGGCGCGCTCAGGTAGACCTGTACGCGTTTTAATCGCGTTGGGAGCTATCGCAATGGCAGCTTCGTTGCCATTCTTGGGTGGAACTTTCCTTAACACGCCAATTGCTGATTACGGCTCTGTTTTGGTTTTCCCTATTGCAATCTTCGTAATCATGGCCCTTGGTCTAAATATCGTTATCGGTAAGAGCGGTCTTTTGGATCTTGGGTATGTGGCCTTCTTTGCTATTGGCGCATACACAATGGGCTTACTCGGAACTAAGACTGGATTAAATACTTGGGAGATCCTTCCAATTGGTATTGCCATGGCCATGTTTGCCGGCTTAATCCTTGGAGTTCCAGCGCTGCGCTTGCGTGGAGATTACTTGGCGATCATCACCTTAGGTTTTGGTGAGATCGTTCGCATCACTGCCTTGAATTTGAATTCAATCGGTGGAGCTAACGGAATTGTTGGTGTGCCAACACCGCCTACGATCTTCGGTTTGGAGTACACCTTTGATAATCACAGACTGTATTTTTGGACCTTCTTAATCATCATTCTTCTTACAATCTGGATGATTCGCCGCCTTTCTGCCAGACGTCCAGGGCGTGCGTGGGAATCAATCCGCCAGGATGAAGATGCTGCCGAATTAATGGGTGTACCAACATTTAAGTACAAGATTTGGGCATTCGTGTTAGGTGCTTCAGTAGGTGGCGCAGCAGGTGTGCTCTACGCTTCAAAAACTCTCTTTATTTCGCCCGATAACTTCACGCTCCAGGTTTCAATTTTGATTCTTGCGTGTGTGGTTTTCGGCGGTATGGGAAATATCTGGGGTGTAATCCTGGGTGCAGTGATTCTGGGTTACCTTCCAGATCGAATTCGTTTTCTCTCCGATGCAAGACTTTTGGTTTTTGGCGCGGTTCTCGTAATCATGATGAACCTGCGTCCAGATGGCTTGCTACCACGAAAGAAGCGTGAAAAACCGCTTCCAGGAAAGGCAGCAGAATGACAAATAATGTTTTAGCTTTAGAAAATGTGACTATCAAGTTTGGCGGAGTAACTGCGCTCAACGATGTTAGTTTTCACATAAAAGAGAAGGAAATTCTTGGGTTAATCGGTCCTAACGGAGCTGGAAAGACCACAGTTTTCAACGTCATCACTGGTGTCTACCAAGTTACAAGCGGAGACATTAATTTTCTTGGTAAGTCACTCAAGAGTAAAAAGCGATACAAGATCACTAAAGGTGGCATTGCACGTACATTCCAGAATATTCGCCTTTGGGGGGATATGACCGCGCTGGAAAATGTCATCACTGCAACTGATACCCACAAGAAATCAGGATTGCTCAGTGGTTTGTTTGGTATGCCGATCTCGCGCAAAGAAGAGAAAAGCGATAATGCGCGCGCCCAGGAAATCTTGGACTTCATTGGTATTGGCGAGTACGCCGATCGTTTAGCTAAGAACCTTCCTTATGGTGTCCAGCGTCGACTTGAAATTGCACGAGCTCTTGGCACCAAGCCAAAGCTTTTGTTACTTGATGAGCCAGCGGCTGGATTTAACCCTGCTGAAAAAATTGAGTTAGCTCAAACGATTCGTAAGATCCGAGATGCGGGTTACACCGTTCTTCTAATTGAACATGATATGTCCCTTGTTATGGGAGTTTCAGATCGAGTTGTTGTAATTGATTTTGGAACAAAGATTGCCGACGATCTACCAACCGTGGTTCAAAATGATAAACGAGTCATTGAAGCTTATTTAGGAGTGCCAGACGATGCGTCTTGAAGTTAAAGATCTCCATGTACATTATGGAAAAATTGAAGCAATTAAAGGCATCTCAGTTGTCGTTAATGAAGGCGAGATAGTCACGCTAATTGGTGCCAATGGCGCTGGTAAGACAACTACTCTCAAAACGATTTCTGGGCTTCGTCCATTGAGTTCTGGCTCAATAACTTTTGATGGGCAGGACATCTCCAAGATGGCAGCTCACGATCGTGTGCGATTGGGAATCTCGCAAGCACCTGAAGGTCGCGGTATTTTCTCTGGAATGACTGTTTTGGAAAATCTTGAAATGGGTAAGTACCACCTCAAGATGCGCAAGTCTGAAATCGCGACAGATCTAGAGCGAATTTATGATCTATTCCCACGCCTTAAGGAGCGAGCATTCCAAGCTGGCGGAACCTTGTCAGGTGGAGAGCAGCAGATGCTTGCAATTGGTCGCGCTCTGATGGCACGCCCAAAGGTCCTTTTGCTTGATGAACCATCAATGGGGTTAGCGCCTCAAATGATTGCAAACATCTTCCGCATCATCACTGAGATTAACAAGCAGGGCGTAACTATTCTTTTGGTTGAGCAAAATGCACAGCAAGCACTTTCTCGTGCCCACCGTGCATACGTTCTTGAAACTGGTTCAATTACCAAAGAAGCAAAAGCCAGTGATTTGTTAAATGATCCGCATGTTAAGGCTGCATACCTTGGAACAGGTGCTAACGAGATTTTCTAACATGGACAGGGAAGAAGCGTTAGTTTCTTTCCGCCAGAATCATACAAGTGATACGGGCAGTGCAGGTGCGCTGTCCGTTTTCATTTGTAATCACAATATCCCAGCAGCACAATGTTTTACCGATTGAAACTGCGGTTGCAACTCCTGTGACTATTCCTGTTGCAGTGGCTTTGTGATGGGTTGCATTGATATCAATTCCAACGATTCTTCGATTTTCGCCTGCATTTAACTGTGTACCGACAGAACCAAGTGATTCAGCTAAAACAACATTTGCTCCACCATGCAAGATGCCCATGGGTTGCGTGTTTCCATCAACTGGCATGGTCGCAACAAGTCTGGTCAATGAGGCTTCTGTAATCTCGATGCCCATTTTCTTATCTAGGGCGCCACTACCTCGGGCTTTAATAATTGCAAGATAATCCGGTTCAGTCATGGGCAGAGTCTAACTGGCACTCTACGATGCATCCATGACCAAACGCCTATTGCTAATCGATGGGCACTCAATGGCGTATCGAGCCTTTTTTGCTTTACCTGCTGAGAATTTCACAACCGCGCAAGGTCAACACACCAACGCTATTTATGGCTTTGCAACCATGCTGCTTTCACTACTGACCACGGAAAAGCCAACACATGTGGCCGTTGCCTTTGACGTCTCACGTAAGACCTTTAGATCTGAAATATTTCCCGAATATAAAGCCAATCGAGCAAAGACCCCAGATGAATTTCGATCACAAATGTCATACCTACATGAATTGGTTACAGCTTTTGGAATCACCACATTTGAAGTCGAAGGCTTTGAGGCAGATGACATAATCGCAACAATCGCTAAGCAAGCAGAGCGCGAAAATGCTGAAGTCTTTATCTGTACTGGTGATCGTGATTCATTTCAGTTAGTAAATGAAAAGACAACTGTGCTTTATCCAAAGCGAGGCGTAAGTGATCTTGCTCGGATGACCCCAGCTGCTGTACAAGAAAAATACGGAATGTCTCCGGAACAGTACCCAGATTTTGCCGCACTACGTGGAGACCCAAGTGACAACTTGCCGTCGGTACCTGGTGTTGGTGAAAAGACTGCCGCAAAGTGGGTTGTTGAATATGGTTCATTACATGAACTAATTGCGAACATAGACAAGCTGGGCGGAAAAGTTGGTCAATCACTAAGAGATTCAATCAATGATGTCATTCGAAACCGTGAATTAACTCAATTAGTTGCCAATGTTCCTTTGGAGTTAAGTATCGATTCTTTGGCGTGGAGCGGTGTGGATGAAAACAAAACTAATCCGCTCTTTGAAAAACTAGAGTTCAAAACCCTTAAGGATCGAATGAAGCCGATTTTACTCAAGGGCACAACTAGGACGGTTGCCCCCGAATTTGAATTGTTTGCAGTTGAGATTGTTGAAGGTGTTCTGACTCCAGAAGAGGCGTCAACAAAGATTGCGCGGCATTCGGGTGACATTGCCATTGCTTATCAACTAGTTGATGAGAAGCTGCATCGTTATGCAGTTGCGTTAACACCAGATGATGTCTTTTTGGTTCATGGTTCGACGATGGGGGATTGGGCAACCAATAAAAAAGTTACCAAGATCGCTCATGATGCAAAGTCATTAGCCCGCATCAACGGTTTAACAGGAGTCTGTTTTGATACTTCACTTGCGGCCTATTTAGTTAATCCCGGCGTTCGAAGCCAGGAGCTAAAGGACATACAAGAGCGTTGGGGAGATGGCTCAGCTATCAATGGATCTTCTCCCGAACAGGAGCTCTTAACTTCTGCCAGGGCCATGTTGTCCTTACGAGATTCACTCACGCGCGAATTAAAGGAACGAAACCTGCTGGATCTTTTTACAAATATGGAACTACCGGTCGCTGATCTCTTGGGACGCATGGAGGCTGTAGGTATAGCGGTCAATAGGAAAGGTTTAGAGGCACTTGCTGCCTTTTTCGAGGGTGAAGTTAACCGCGAAACAAAAGCGGCGCACGATTCGGTCGGCCACGAATTCAATGTGGCATCTCCTAAGCAGCTACAAGTTGTTTTGTTTGATGAGCTCAATCTTCCTAAAACAAAGAAGATTAAGACCGGCTACACAACCGACGCCGAAAGCTTGGATTGGTTGCATCAAAAAAGTGGGCATCCGGTTTTAACCTCTTTGCTTCGAATTCGCGAAACCAAAAAATTGGGAACAACTGTTGAAGGTCTGATTGCTGAAATTGCCAAAGACGGGCGCATTCATACTCATTTCCAGCAGACAGTTGCCGCAACCGGTCGTCTTTCATCAACTGGGCCTAATTTGCAAAACATTCCGGTCCGCACAGAAGAAGGACGCAAGATTCGCGACTGTTTTACTGTTGGCAAAGGTTATGTCGCATTGTTGACTGCAGATTACAGCCAGATCGAAATGCGCATCATGGCTCACTTGTCCCACGATGAAAAATTGCTGGCAGCCTTTGCTTCAGGTGAAGATCTTCATGCAACAGTTGCTGGACTTGTGTTTGGTGTTAAACCATCTGAAGTAGATCCTGAAATGCGTAGACAGATGAAAGCTATGTCGTATGGACTTGCTTATGGACTTTCTTCATATGGTCTAGCGATTCAATTAGATATTTCTCCACCTGCAGCCCAACAGTTGATGGACACCTACTTTGAACGATTTGGTGGAATCAGAGACTACTTAAAAACAGTTGTCGAAGATGCTCGCAAAGTCGGTTACACCGAAACAATTATGGGTCGACGTCGTTACTTGCCAGATTTAATGCATGACAATAGACAAAGACGCGAAGTCGCAGAGCGCATGGCGCTCAACGCTCCGATTCAGGGATCTGCGGCAGACATCATCAAACTGGCCATGCTTAATGTTCAGCGGGCAATTGAGAAAGAGAAATTAAACTCTCGCTTACTTCTGCAGATCCATGATGAGTTAATCCTTGAGGTCGTATCTGGTGAAGAGGAAAAAATAAGTGAACTAGTCAAGCGTGAAATGGGTTCTGCATATCCACTGAAGGCGCCACTAGACGTTAATGCGGGTCTTGGCCTTACCTGGCATGAAGCGGCGCACTAACTACTTCACTTGGTTAGATATATCTTCCATCGCTTGAAGATCTTCTTCATCAGTTGGAATGTCATTTGCAGCGCTTAACCTTCCACGACCAATCGATAAAATTATTAAGCCAACACAAATCATGATTGGCAACATTGCTAACCCAATGCGTGGTGAGAACATTTCAGACACAACTCCACCAACTGCAGCGCCTACCGCCATGAAAGAACCCTCAACACTCCAGATCCAACCGAGCGAAGCGGTCTGTGAACCTTTGGGCCTTACCGCTTCAAGAACTTCAAAGTAAAAAACTTGAACTGCGCCACCTAAAAAGCCGATAGATGCTCCAACAAGTGCCATAGTCCAATCCGGGTAGGTGAAGGCGATCGGAAGACAGGCAAGCAACCACAATGCATATGCTCGTCGTAATGCCAGAAGTGGAGGTAATCTCTTTGAAACCAATCCACCCAATAAGCCACCTATGACCGTTGCGATTCCGAAGGCGGCAAAGATCCAAGCAACGCGATGCTGAACACCTTCTTGCGTTGCAAATGCTGGAACAGCAACATCAAAGACGCCCCAACCAAAGCCAATAAAGCAGCCTTCAAACATCAGCAACTGAATGGCTCGATCCTTCCACAATCTTTGCTGACCTTTGTTTTTCTTTTCAGGAATCCAATCACGAGATGCCGGAGTCAGTGATAGAGCGATACCACCTGTAAACATCAAGGCAGCGATAGTTCCTAGACCTAATTCTGGGCGAGAAGAAAGCGAAAGCGCAGTGATAACAACAGGGCCAATAACACTTGTTGAACTCATCATTGAAGAATCAAATGCGTACGCGGTACGCAGATATGAATCCGGGACAATGTCTTTCCATAATGGACGGACAGATAAGTTAATCGGGGGAGCGGTAATGCCCAAAATGAATGCGGTGATTAAAATGGATTCTCGAGTTTCCATTGTGTTGAGCAAAAGGATCATTGCCGAATACAAAGGAACCAAAATGCGAATGGGCCACTTTTGACCAAAGCGATCCATCACAGATCCCCGCAGACCTGCAGTCAAAGAACCGGCTAGTGAGTTCAAACCAATTGCAAAGCCAGCCACTGCAATAGAGCCAGTTTCCTGCTCTGCTTTGAAAAAGATACCGAGACCGATCATGCCGTAGGCCAATCGCGCTGGAAATGCGCTAATTCCAAGTCGAATGACCTGTGGGAAAGCCATGAGCTCTCTATATCTATTCATAACGACGACCAGTCTATCTTTCACGCTCAGAAAAGTAAGTGGATTTGCCCATATGAGCGTGCAAACCGTACCCTTGCCCTTCAGCCGCGAAAGCGGGAACTACTACTTTCTATCCCTACGGAGCACAATTGTCTACACCACAAATTGCAGTAAATGACATCGGATCAGCTGAAGATTTTCTAGCAGCAATCGAAGGCACAATCAGAAACTTTAATGACGGCGACCTAGTATCAGGTGCAGTTGTTCAAGTTGGACGCGAAGAAGTTCTTGTCGATATCGGATACAAGACTGAAGGAGTTATTCCAGCTCGCGAGCTTTCAATTCGCCACGATGCAGATCCAAACTCAATCGTTAAAGTTGGTGAGATTATTGAAGCTCTTGTTCTTCAGAAAGAAGACAAAGAGGGTCGCCTAATCCTTTCCAAGAAGCGCGCACAGTACGAGCGTGCATGGGGAGACATTGAAGGCAAGAAGGAGCGCGACGAAGTTGTCGTCGGAACTGTTATTGAAGTTGTTAAGGGCGGACTTATCGTGGACATCGGTCTACGTGGATTCCTTCCAGCATCTCTTGTCGAGATGCGCCGCGTACGCGATCTGACTCCATACATTGGCAAGCAGGTTGAAGCACGCATCATCGAACTAGATAAGAATCGCAACAACGTTGTACTTTCACGTCGCGCATTCCTAGAGCAGACACAATCAGAATCTCGTACAACATTCCTAAACCAGCTACAAAAGGGCCAGGTTCGCACAGGTGTTGTTTCATCTATCGTTAACTTTGGTGCATTCGTTGACCTTGGTGGCGTAGATGGTTTGGTTCACGTGTCAGAGCTTTCATGGAAGCACATCGATCACCCAGGTGAAGTTGTTGAAGTTGGCGACGAAGTAACTGTTGAAGTTCTCGAAGTAGATTTCGAGCGCGAGCGTGTATCGCTTTCACTTAAGGCAACACAAGAAGATCCATGGCAGGCATTTGCTCGCACCCACACAATCAATCAGGTTGTTCCAGGTGTTGTGACAAAGCTTGTTCCATTTGGTGCATTCATCCGTGTTCACGAAGGAATTGAAGGCCTTGTTCACATCTCAGAGTTGGCAGAACGCCATGTTGAGATTCCAGAGCAGGTTGTTCAAGTTGATGATGAACTCTTTGTAAAGATCATCGATATCGACCTAGAGCGTCGTCGTATTTCACTTTCGTTGAAGCAGGCTAACGAAGGTACAGAGATTGAGATCGAAGCATTTGATCCAACTCAGTACGGAATGGCTGCTCGTTACGATGCAGCAGGAAACTTCATTTACCCTGAAGGTTTCGATGCAGACTCACAAGAGTGGAAGCCAGGATATGAAACACAGCGCGAAGAGTGGGAAAAGCAGTACGCCCAAGCGCAAGAGCGTTTCATGGCACACAAGAAGCAGAAGGCTGAAGCCAAGGTTGCAGACGCTGCAGCTACTCCAGCAGAAGAAACAGTTGCCGCTGCCGAATAGATCAAACTCCTAAAAGGGAGTCCAGCTTGAAGCCGCGAGAAAAACGTTTGACACTCGCTTACTTCAACTGGACTCCCTTTTATTTAATGTGCACCCTTTCTTGTATCTACTGAATTCCCTCGTTCGAACTATAGGAAAGGTAGAGTTGGGTTATGCGGGTAATAGCTTTAACGGGTGGCATTGGCTGTGGTAAGTCATTGGCAGCGCAGTACTTTGCTGAACTAGGTGCCCTTGTAATTGATGCGGATCAGTTAGCGCGTGCTGCCATTGAACGTGGCTCAGATGGTTTTGATGAAGTAGTCACATTGTTTGGTGATTCTATTTTGAAAGACGGAAACATTGATCGTCGAGCTTTGGGTGAACTCATTTTTAAAGATCCACAAGCAAAGTCTTCACTGGAAAATATTATCCATCCAATTGTGCGTAGAGAGTTTGAAGAAGCGGTTGCTTCACTCAAAGGCGACGATGTTCTTGTTTATGAAATTCCCTTGCTATACGAAACTAATGCGCACGAAAGATTTGACCTTGTCATAACTGTCGAATCTGAAATGGAAAATAGAATTGCTCGTTTGCTGGGCAGAGGAATGCACATTTCCGAAATCGAAGGCCGAATAGCGGCACAAGCCACACGGGAGCAGCGGATCGAGATTGCCGATTTCCTGATCGAAAATGATGGAAGCGAAGATGAGCTGCTGCGCCAGGTGGAAAACATCTGGGATAGCCTTCACGATAGTTAATAAGTAGGCTTAGCAAATGCGCCCGATATCTGAACTTCAACGTCGGGTTGAACCCTTTCAAGTCATCAGCGACTATGTCCCGGCCGGGGATCAGCCTGCCGCAATAGCTGAAATCACAAAACGCATTAATGCGGGGGAACGCGATGTTGTTTTGCTGGGGGCAACAGGTACTGGAAAGTCAGCTACAACTGCTTGGCTAATTGAGCAGCTGCAACGGCCCACCTTGGTTCTTGCTCCCAATAAAACCTTGGCTGCCCAGTTAGCAAACGAGTTCCGCGAGCTACTACCCAATAATGCGGTCGAATACTTTGTCTCTTATTACGACTACTACCAACCTGAAGCTTATGTGCCACAAACAGACACCTTCATTGAAAAAGATTCAAGTGTTAACGAAGAGGTTGAACGGTTGCGTCACTCTGCCACTAACTCTCTTCTGACTCGTCGCGATGTCATTGTCGTTGCCACAGTTTCCTGTATTTATGGGCTTGGAACGCCGCAGGAATACGTGGATCGAATGGTCCGCCTACGTGTAGGTGAAGAAATTGAACGTAATGCTTTGCTTCGTAAGTTTGTGGATGTCCAGTACAAGCGCAATGACATGGCCTTTGAGCGCGGAACTTTCCGAGTACGTGGAGACACCATCGAAATCATTCCGATGTATGAGGAATTAGCCATTCGTATTGAAATGTTTGGCGATGAGATTGAGAAGATATCAACGCTTCACCCACTAACTGGCGAGATTATTCGAGATGAAGAAGAAATCTTTGTTTTCCCAGCTACGCACTATGCAGCAGGACCCGAAACCATGAAGCGTGCGATCGGGGATATCCAAGATGAATTACAGGTTCAGCTCAATCTTTTTGAAAAGCAAGGAAAGTTACTTGAAGCCCAACGGCTTCGTATGCGAACAACTTTTGATATCGAAATGATGGAACAAATTGGTTTTTGCAGCGGCATCGAAAATTACTCGCGGCACCTAGATGATCGTCCAGCCGGATCTGCGCCACACTGTCTCCTAGATTATTTCCCGGAAGATTTTCTAGTTGTAATTGATGAAAGTCACGTAACAGTGCCTCAGCTGGGGGCCATGTTTGAAGGCGATGCATCACGTAAGCGGACCTTGGTAGAGCATGGCTTCCGTCTTCCAAGTGCGCTAGATAACCGACCATTAAAGTTTCCAGAATTTGTGGAAAGAACTGGGCAGACAATCTATTTGTCTGCGACTCCAGGAAAATATGAATTAGCTAAAGTCAATGATGATGTGGTCGAGCAAGTTATTCGCCCAACAGGCTTGGTTGATCCTCAAATTGTCATCAAACCAATCAAGGGCCAGATTGATGATCTGCTCAACGAAATCAATATTCGTGCCGCCAAAAATGAGCGAGTGCTTGTAACCACTCTAACTAAAAAAATGTCTGAAGATTTGACTGATTATCTTCAAGAACGCGGCGTCAATGTTCGTTATTTGCACTCCGAAGTAGATACCTTGCGCCGCGTCGAATTGCTGCGCGAACTACGAACAGGTGATTACGATGTTTTGATTGGTATCAATTTACTACGCGAAGGTTTGGATTTACCGGAAGTATCTTTGGTGGCAATCCTGGATGCTGATAAGGAAGGCTTCCTTCGTTCATCAACATCATTGATTCAAACAATTGGTCGAGCTGCTCGAAATGTCTCTGGCGAAGTTCATATGTATGCCGATCGAATTACTGATTCCATGGCTAAGGCAATAGATGAGACAAACCGACGTCGGGCAAAGCAGGTTGCGTACAACCTAGAACGTGGAGTCGACCCTCAACCGCTGCGCAAAAAGATTGCAGATATCACTGACCTGATTAATCGCGAAAGTGAAGACACCGAAGAACTTTTGTCCCATGAAAAGGGTGGAGCTAAGAAAATTGCCTCATCTGCTGGAATTTACGACAAGTCCTCTACCTCTTTGCCGCGCAAGGATCTGATCGCATTGATAGGCTCGCTCACCGATCAGATGCGCAATGCAGCATCTGAACTTCAATTTGAGGTCGCCGCTAGATTGCGCGATGAAATCAAGATATTGAAGAAAGAGCTACGAATGATGGAAGAGGCCGGGGTTTGAGCATCGATAAGTTAGTTGTTCGTGGAGCGCGCGAACACAACCTAAAAAATGTTTCCATCGAACTTCCTCGAGACTCACTTGTTGTTTTTACGGGCCTGTCAGGTTCCGGAAAATCATCCCTTGCCTTTGACACAATTTTTGCCGAAGGTCAGCGACGTTATGTTGAGTCCTTATCAGCCTACGCCCGTCAGTTTCTGGGTCAAATGGACAAACCAGATGTGGATTTCATCGAGGGACTTTCGCCTGCGGTATCAATCGATCAGAAATCTACTAATCGAAATCCACGATCTACTGTGGGAACAATTACTGAAGTCTATGATTATTTACGTCTTTTGTTTGCTCGCGCAGGAACACCTCATTGCCCAAACTGTGGCAAGGTCGTTACTAGGCAATCACCTCAGCAAATTGTCGATCAAATTTTGGAACTTCCAGCAACAACCAAGTTCCAGGTTCTGGCACCAGTTGTCAGAGCGCGCAAAGGCGAATTTGTTGAACTCTTCAATGATCTGATCACTCAAGGATATTCCCGCGCACGCATTGATGGGGAAGTAGTCCAACTCTCTGAGGCTCCTAAGTTAAAGAAACAAGAAAAACATACGATTGAAGTTGTGATTGACCGATTGACCGCTAAAGCTGAAAGTAAAACCCGCCTAACAGATTCAATTGAAAACGCGTTGCGCTTGGCGTCTGGAATCGTTGTTCTAGATTTTGTTGATGCCAAGGGCGCAGATAAAGAGCGAACTTACAGTGAGCATTTGGCCTGTCATGACTGCGAATTATCATTTGAAGAGCTAGAGCCACGCTCTTTCTCATTCAACTCACCATTTGGTGCATGCGCCGAATGTTCTGGAATTGGAACTAAGAAAGAGGTCGATGAGGATCTGATCATCCCTGATGATTCAATTTCTATTAACGACGGTGCTATTGCGCCGTGGTCCGGTGGGCAATCCTCTGATTATTTCCTGCGTTTATTAGAAGCACTAGCAAAGGATCTGCCGTTTTCTTTAGATACACCGTGGAAGAAAATCTCGAGCAAAGCCCGCGAAGCTATCTTGAACGGCTACGAGTATGAAATCAAGATGAAGTACAAGGGACGCTACGGAGCGCGAAACTACACCACCGGCTTTGAAGGCGTCATCCCTTTTATACATCGCAGGCATGAAGAAACAGATAGTGATTACAGCCGCGATAAGTACGAGGCTTACATGCGTGAGATCGCTTGCGAAACCTGTAATGGTGCGCGCCTTAAGCCAGAGGTTCTTGCTGTAACTATTGGCAATAAAAACATTTCAGAGATTTGCGAGCTATCAATAGCTGATTGTGCAGTTTTTCTCAAGCAAATCAAGCTCAACAAGCGCGAAGCACAAATCGCAGAACGGGTAATGAAAGAAGTTAATGCCCGCCTTGGCTTCTTGCTAGATGTCGGTCTTGATTACCTTTCCTTAGCTCGACCTGCAGGTTCTCTTTCAGGTGGTGAAGCCCAGCGCATTCGCCTTGCAACTCAGATCGGTAGCGGATTGGTTGGCGTTCTCTATGTACTAGATGAACCATCAATTGGTTTACATCAACGCGACAATAAGCGTTTAATCGAAACCCTTACGCGCTTGCGCGATCTTGGAAATACCTTGATCGTTGTCGAACATGATGAAGAGACAATTCGAACTGCAGATTGGATTGTTGACATCGGTCCAGGTGCCGGAGAGCATGGCGGAAAAGTTGTTGTCTCTGGAAGTTATGAAGAACTGATCGCATCCAAAGAATCCATCACGGGTGCGTACTTATCCGGTCGTAGATCTATTGCGATCCCAAAGAAGCGCCGCCCAGTTGATCCCAAGCGAAAGCTTGTAGTTAAGGGAGCAAAGGAAAACAACCTCAAAGATATTGAAGTTGAGGTTCCGCTAGGAGTTTTTGTTTCTGTAACTGGCGTTTCTGGATCTGGTAAATCCACACTTGTAAATGACATTTTGTACACAACCTTGGCTAACAAGTTAAACGGTGCTCGATTGGTTCCTGGTCGACACAGAACAGTTACTGGTATCGAACTTTTGGACAAGGTTGTGCATGTGGATCAATCTCCGATTGGCAGAACTCCACGGTCAAACCCAGCTACGTACACTGGTGTTTTCGACAAGATTCGTGCGCTGTTTGCCGAAACTAGTGAAGCAAAAATTCGCGGATATCAGCAAGGTCGCTTCTCCTTTAACGTTAAGGGCGGCCGCTGCGAGAACTGTTCTGGTGACGGAACCATCACTATTGAAATGAACTTTTTGCCAGATGTCTACGTTCCTTGCGAGGTCTGTCATGGCGCGCGTTACAACCGTGAAACGCTAGAGGTTCATTACAAGAACAAGACCATTGCAGAAGTATTGAATATGCCTATTGAAGAGGCTGGCGGTTTCTTTGAATCCGTACCGGCAATCGCTCGCTACCTAAAGACTTTGAATGATGTTGGTTTGGGTTATGTTCGGCTAGGCCAATCAGCACCTACCTTGTCGGGCGGAGAAGCTCAGCGCGTAAAGCTTGCAACAGAGCTACAGCGCCGATCAACTGGTCGCACAATTTATGTACTAGATGAACCAACAACAGGATTGCACTTTGAAGATGTCAATAAGTTGTTAACGGTGCTTAATCGTTTGGTTGATACAGGAAACACAGTTGTCGTTATCGAACACAACTTAGATGTTATTAAATGCTCTGACTGGGTCATCGACATGGGGCCTGAAGGCGGTTTCCGCGGAGGATTGGTTGTTGCTGAAGGAACGCCAGAACAAGTAGCTGCAGTCAAAGAGAGCTATACCGGGCAGTTCTTGGGTGAGATTCTAAAGTCAAATAGAAAAGCCCCAGCAAAGAAGTAGTCCAATGGCAGATCCTCAAAGTTATCGGCCTACAAACATCCCGGAACACCCTGGGGTATATCGCTTTTACAACAAATTGGACAAAGTTATCTACGTTGGCAAAGCAAAGAATCTGAAGAATCGCTTAAGCAATTACTTTCAAGCAAATCTTGCGACCAAAACGTATCGCATGGTTCACGAAGCGGTTCGTGTTGATTGGACCATTGTTAGTACCGAACTTGAAGCCTTAGCGCTGGAATTTAGTTGGATCAAGCAGTATCAACCTAAGTACAACGTTCAGTTTAAAGATGACAAGTCCTATCCATATTTAGCCTTATCGCTCAATGATGAATACCCAATGATTTTCATAACGCGCAAGGACAAGCGACCTGGGCTCAAGTACTTTGGCCCTTACACGAATGCCTGGGCGCTGCGAAATACTTTTGAAGTTTTGCTCAAGGTTTTTCCGGTCAGATCATGTTCATCAGCCAACTTCACGCGCGCACAGCGCAGTAAGCGCCAATGTTTGTTAGGGGACATCGGAAAATGTGCAGCACCATGTGTTGGGTGGATATCACAAGAAGATCACAAACAATTAGCTGGTCGCCTAAATGAATTCATGGAATCGGGTATGGAGAACATCCTGCCCAAACTTCATGAAGAGATGAACACAGCTGCGGCTAATGAAGAATTCGAACGAGCAGCACGCCTGCGAGATCAGATTGAATCCTTTGAGAAGGCCCAAAAATCTACTGAAGGTAACTTCTCTGATGATTTGGATGGTGATTTCATTTCTATTTATCACGATGGTTTCCATGCAGCTGGGTCGATTTTTTCTATGCAACGTGGATCGGTTAAGGGCTCTAGGTCGTGGATTGTGGATCAAGAGATGGTTCTAGAAGGTCAAGATGTTTTGACCTCACTGCTGTATTCAATCTACGGAAGCGGCGCGATTGCAGTTCCACGCAATATCTACATTAATTCCGAACCCGTAGACAAAGAGCAGCTAGAACAATGGTTGGGCGGAATTGGATCAACCAAAGTTGAAATCAAAGTGCCACAACGTGGCGAAAAAGTGGAGCTACTCGACACCGTAAAACGTAACGCCCAGTATTCCTTGATTCAGTATTTGAGCAAGCGGGCAACAGATGCTGCCGTCAGCGGTAAGGCTTTGACTGAAATAGAAGAACATCTCAACTTGGGACGTACCCCATTGCGCATCGAATGTTTTGATATTTCCAACATTTCAGGCACATCAGTTGTTGCATCTATGGTGGTTTTCGAAGATGGCATGATTAAGAAGAGTGAATACCGCCGGTTCATCATTGATACTAGCGAAGGATTTGATGACACTCGTGCAATGCACCAAGTTATTACTCGCAGACTTAAGCGGTTGCTTGATGATCGTAAAGAGAATGAAGTCGAAGTTGCAGAATTGGGTGGGAAACCAAGTAAGTTTGCTTACCCTCCACAGCTCATCGTGGTTGATGGTGGTCAACCGCAAGTAAATGCCGCACAGCGCGCACTGGATGAGTTAGGAATCAAGGACATTGCGTTGTGCGGATTAGCTAAGCGCTTAGAAGAAGTGTGGATGCCTGGATCGAAGGATCCACTTATCCTGCCGCGCAACAGTGAAGGCTTGTACCTATTGCAGCGCATTAGAGATGAAGCCCACCGCTTTGCGATTACCTTCCATAGATCACGTCGTTCAAAGATCATGCTGGAATCAATTCTGGATGAGATTCCACAATTGGGCTCAGCCCGTAGAGCATCATTGTTAGAACGTTTTGGTTCGGTCGCGGCAATACGTAAAGCAACGGTAGAAGACATCGCAGCAACTCCGGGGATTGGCTCTAAAATTGCCTCAATCATTGAATCTCATCTGGCTTCAATTGCCAGCCAGGGGATCAATACTGAAACGGGCGAGATATTGGAGAACAAGTAATGGGTAGCGAGTTTTTTGAACTACCGGCAGAAGAGCAACAAAAATCCCTAACCGCTTTTGCTCATGAATTACTGACTAACTATGGGATAAGTAAAGCGAAAGTTTCCTGCATCAACTTTGGCTTTAATGCAACTTTTTCGGTTGAAACTGAAACAGGCCTCAAATATGCCTTGCGAATTAACATAAACTCAGCCAAAACAATTAAAAACCTGTTGGCTGAGATCGAATGGGTCCGACATCTAAACCATACTTCGGGCATCAATACCCCAGCTCCAATAGCAACTTTGAAGGATGATTTTATTGTCTCCGCTGTCCATCCCGAATCCGGACAGACATTATCTGCTGTGATGTATTCATGGCTTGAGGGAGAGGAAATAGGCGACGAACCAACTTTGGATCAGTTACATGAAGTTGGCAAAGCAATCGCGCAATTACATCAAGATTCCTCTAATTTTGTGCTTTCAAGTCAATTAGAATTGCCAACTTTCGATGATTTCTTTTGGAGCACGGAAGATTTTCTTTTATCCGAAAAATCAAAACTTTCAGTTGCCGATCGAAGTTTGATTCAAGAGGCTCATGATCTCATCATGTCCTATACGCGTGATTTGTATCAGACATCACCGGTCCACATTATTCATGCAGATTGTCATGGCTGGAATTTAATGTGGCATGAGGGTCAACTTTCAATCTTTGATTTCGATGACTGTGGATTTGGCGTCGAAGCGCAGGACCTAGCGGTTGCTTTGTATTACTTGGATTCACCAGAGCAAGAGCAGGCGCTTTTAGCAGGTTATGCAAGCGTCAAACCTTTGCCGGTGTATTCAGAAAATGCCATGAAGGGGCTTCTTCTCCAGCGTCGGTTACTCCTTCTGAACTATTTGTTTGAAACTAAGAACCAAGAGCATCAAGAAATGCTGCCGGCCTATCTGGAAAAGAGTCTTGAGCGTGTTTCGACCTTCTTGACAGATGTAAGAGGATAAGAGCATGAGCGGACAAGAGACTTTAATTCTGACTGGCATGTCAGGTGCTGGGCGATCAACAGTTGCTCACGCCCTTGAGGATCTAGGTTGGTATGTAGTCGATAACCTGCCGCCCGGATTACTTCCTGCACTAGTTAGTAAAGGAACAGGGCCACAAGGAAAAGAGTTAGCCGTTGTCGTCGATGTTCGAGGCGGAGAGTTCTTTGACGAGTTAACCCATGCTTTAACAGAGTTAAAAAACAATAAGTCCGCCTACCGGTTAGTTTTTCTTGATGCTACAGATCAAGCTCTTGTTCAAAGATTTGAATCAACCAGAAGGCCGCATCCATTGCAGGGCAAGGATCGAATCGTTGATGGAATCGCACGCGAACGCGAAAAGCTAGAAGATATTCGTTCACAATCTGATGTCGCAATAGATACTTCAAACCTCAATGTTCATCAATTAGAAAAGCGAATCGGTGAGATATTTGGTGCTGGAAAGTTACAAGGAATTCGAGTTAATGTTTTGTCATTTGGTTACAAGTATGGAATCCCAGTTGATTCAGATTTAGTTCTTGATTGTCGATTTATCCCAAATCCACATTGGATTCCAGAACTTCGTCCACTCACGGGATTGACTCCACAAGTTAGTCAAAAAGTTTTGGAAAGCGACGGTGTCAGTGATTTTGTTAAGGACTACGTTGCGTTAGTGAATTCGATGTTGCCTGGATATATGCGCGAAGGAAAGAAATATGTGACCATCGCAGTCGGTTGTACCGGTGGAAAGCACAGAAGTGTTGCAATCACCCAAGAAATCGCGCGACAACTTAATGAGATTGGTACAGAAGTTTCGGCGCATCCAACACATCGCGATGTAGGTCGTGAGTAGTTTTGACTAAAGTTGTTGCACTTGGTGGTGGTCATGGTCTATCTGCCACATTGACCGCTTTGCGTCAGATCACTCATCAATTAACTGCAATCGTTACAGTTGCAGACAATGGGGGTTCTAGCGGTCGGCTGCGTGCAGAATTTCCAATTTTTCCTCCAGGTGACTTGCGAATGGCATTAGCTGCTTTATGCGCCGATGATGAATGGGGTCGTACCTGGGCCCAAATAATGCAACATCGCTTTGAAAGTGATGGCGAACTCAACGGTCATGCGATGGGCAATCTTTTGCTCGCTTCGATGTGGAACGCTGGCGAAGATCCTGTTGTTGCTTTAGACAGAGTTGGCCAACTACTAAAAGTTATTGGTCGTGTTTTGCCCATGGCAGCTGTTGCCTTAGATATCGAGGGAACATTTAATACATCGACCGGAAGAATTGTTGTGCGCGGTCAAAAAGAGGTTGCAACGGCTAAGGGGCATATCGAATCACTGCGCATAATTCCGCAAGACCCTCCAGCTAGAGGTGAGGCATTAGAAGCAATAGCTGATGCACAGTGGATCACCATGGGACCGGGTTCATGGTTTTCAAGTGTGATTCCACATCTGTTGGTACCTGCGCAGTTAGAAGCTTTACAAAGCAGTACTGCCCGCAAAATACTTATTCTAAATTTAGATGCCACATCACATACTCACGGCGAAGAATTCGCAGGTTCGACCCCTGAAGAACATCTCGAGTTTTTTCATCGTTATGCCCCCGGTGTAAAGGTCGATTATTGTCTTGTAGACCATTCAGTTGTTCGGGATGAGCAAACCCTAAAGCTTGCAGCATCAACCTTGGGTGGAGAGATTGTCGCTGCAGATATTCGAAAAGCACCTGGCAGCATCCATCATGATGCCCAAAAATTAGCTCTTCATTTGGGCCACATTCTCGCTCGGTAAATGGTTGGATTACCCCATGGCAATGACAGCATCAGTTAAAGACGAGCTATCTCGTCTAGCAATCACCAAACCATGTTGTCGCAAAGCTGAAGTCTCTGCACTTCTTCGCTTTGCTGGTGGTCTGCACATCGCAGCAGGAAAGATTGTTATTGAAGTAGAACTCGACACCTCACAGAGTGCGCGTCGACTTCGAAAAGACATTGCAGACATTTATGGACATGACTCAGATTTAGCAGTTCTGTCATCAAGTGGATTACGCAAGGGCTCTCGGTATGTAGTTCGCGTCATTAATGAAGGTGACGCACTTGCCCGCCAAACAGGTTTAGTTGATTCAAATGGTCGACCAGTGCGCGGGCTTCCACCACAGGTTGTCTCAGCTGCCATTTGTGATTCAGAAGCGGCTTGGCGCGGTGCATTCATTGCACACGGTTCATTGACTGAACCAGGTCGCTCATCTTCACTGGAAATAACTTGCCCAGGTCCCGAAGCTGCTCTTGCTTTAGTTGGCGCGGCTCGCCGCTTAGGAATTGTGGCAAAGGCGCGCGAGGTTCGGGGAGTTGATCGAGTAGTCATTCGTGATGGCGATGCAATCGGTGTACTGCTTACTCGGCTTGGGGCACATGAAAGTGTGATGGCGTGGGAAGAGCGTCGAATGCGTCGCGAAGTTCGAGCAACTGCCAACCGTCTTGCAAACTTTGATGATGCAAATCTTCGTCGTTCTGCTCGTGCAGCAGTTGCTGCTGCCGCGCGCGTGCAACGAGCAATGGAAATTCTTGGGCCAACAATTCCAGATCATCTGAAAGAGGCCGGGGAGTTGCGCATTAATCATGGGCAGGCTTCGCTAGAAGAACTCGGTTCATTGGCGGTTCCTCCAATGACTAAGGATGCGATTGCAGGTCGAATTCGGCGATTGTTGGCCATGGCTGATAAACGCGCTGCAGAGCTTGGAATTCCGGATACTGAGAGTGGCCTCTCGCCAGATTTGCTCAATTAGCCCTCAGATACTTAAGAGTTCACGCATTCTTCACTGGTAAGGTTCTACCTAAGCCCCCAGCGTTGTGGCAGTTTTTCGAACCACCAGACGCTGGGCTTTTTCATGTGCCCCACTAGTAGCAAGGACACTTTCATGATTAATGTCGGAATTAATGGTTTTGGACGCATCGGGCGTAACTTCTTTCGCGCATCACTTACAAACCCAAATATCAACATCGTCGGAATCAACGACTTAACACCAAATGAGACTCTTGCTCATCTTTTGAAGTACGACTCAATTTTGGGTCGCCTAGGTCTAGAAGTAACTTTCACTGATGATTCAATCACTGTAGGCGGAAAGACAATTAAGATTTTCTCAGAGCGCGATCCAGCAAACTTGCCATGGGCTTCAGTTAAGGCAGATGTTGTTGTTGAATCCACAGGCATTTTCACCAAGGCTGCAGATGCGCAAAAGCACATCACAGCCGGTGCCAAGAAGGTCATTATCTCTGCGCCAGCTACAGATGAAGACATCACAATTGTTATGGGCGTAAACCACACTCAGTATGACGGTGCTAAGCACAACATCATTTCAAATGCATCATGTACAACAAACTGCCTAGCTCCAATGGCAAAGGTACTTCAGGATAACTGGGGGATTGTTAAGGGCTTAATGACAACAATTCACGCCTACACAAATGACCAGGTGATCCTTGATTTCCCACATAAGGATCTTCGTCGTTCACGCGCAGCTGCGACAAACATGATTCCTACATCGACAGGTGCTGCAAAGGCTATTTCATTGGTTATGCCAGAGCTCAAGGGCAAGCTAGATGGTTATGCAATGCGCGTTCCAGTACCAACCGGATCTGCAACTGATTTAACTGTTGAACTAGTTAAGGAAGCAACAGCTGCCGAAATCAATGCAGCAATGAAGGCGGCAGCAAACGGTCCACTTAAGGGATTCCTTTCATACACTGAAGATCCAATCGTTTCTTCAGACATCGTGACCGATCCATCATCATGTATCTTCGACGCAGGTTTGACCAAGGTAATTGGTAACCAGGTCAAGATCGTTGGTTGGTATGACAACGAATGGGGTTACTCAAACCGTCTCGTTGACTTGATCGATTATGTTGGCAAAACTCTGTAATGCCAGATCTTTCAACAATTGATGTAGCAGGGAAGCGAGTCTTTCTTCGATGTGACCTCAATGTTCCTTTGAAAGAGGGAGTCATTAAGGATGATGGACGAATCAAGGCCTCGCTTCCTACTATTCAAGCACTACTTGAAAAAGGTGCATCACTTGTTATTGCCGCACACCTTGGTCGCCCAAAAGGTGAAGCAAAGCCTGAACTCTCACTTGCACCCGTCGCTAAACGTTTGGCTGAACTACTTGGTCAAGAAGTGAAATTTCCTGGACAGGTAACAGGTGATGCGGTAACGACAGCGGCGCACGCTCTTGCAGCTGGTGAAATTCTTCTGCTAGAAAACATTCGCTTTAGTGCAGCAGAGACAAGCAAGGAAGATTCAGAGCGCGCAACTTTTGCGGGCGAACTAGCACAACTTGCCGACTTCTATGTGGGTGATGGTTTTGGTGCGGTCCACCGCAAACATGCATCTGTATTTGATTTGCCTAAAATGTTGCCACACGCAGCTGGAAAGTTAGTTGCTGCCGAAGTCCAGATTCTAAAGAAGCTGACTCAAAACCCAGAACGTCCATATGGTGTTGTTCTAGGTGGTGCGAAAGTTTCAGATAAATTGGGTGTGATCGAGAACTTGCTAGGCAAAGTTGATGTTCTAGCTATTGGTGGCGGAATGGTTTTCACATTCCTGAAGGCTCAAGGCAAAGAGATCGGTACTTCACTGGTTGAATCAGAGATGCTTGATGTCGTCAAAGGATTAATTGCTACCGCTGAAAAAAATGGCGTCAAGCTTTTACTACCTACAGATATTGTTGTTGCACCTGCCTTTGCCGCAGATGCAACCCCAACACTTGTTGCTGCAGATGCAATACCTGCTGATCAAATGGGTCTAGATATCGGACCGGTATCGGCTGCGGCATTTGCTGCAGAAATTGTTAAGTGCAAGACCGTATTCTGGAATGGTCCAATGGGAGTGTTTGAATTCCCTAACTTTGCTGCGGGAACAAAAGTAGTTGCACAAGCGCTAACACAGGTTTCAGGAATATCTGTAGTTGGCGGGGGAGACTCTGCAGCGGCGGTTCGTGCTCTGGGCTTTGCAGATTCTCAGTTCGGATATATCTCAACCGGAGGCGGAGCTTCACTGGAATACCTAGAAGGCAAGGAACTTCCCGGACTAAAAGCACTAGAATTAATTTAATAGAACTCGCTGAACATAGGAGCTGACAATGCGTAAACCTTTAATGGCAGGAAACTGGAAGATGAACCTCAATCACCTTGAGGCGATCGCAGTTGCCCAAAAGTTGGTTTACGGGCTTGAAGATAAGGATTATGACGCCGTAGATGTTGCGGTGATCCCTCCATTTACAGACATCCGCTCGATTCAAACTTTGGTTGATGGAGATCGATTGCGCTTGCAGTACGGAGCACAGGATCTTTCGCCAGAAGCAAGCGGTGCCTTCACTGGTGATATCTCAGGGTCAATGCTGGCAAAGCTTGGTTGTACCTTTGTAGTTATCGGCCACTCAGAACGACGCGCAATTCATCAAGAATCAGATGCGCTCATCAACCGAAAGATCAAAGCCGCACTTGCTAATGAATTAACACCAATCTTTTGTGTCGGCGAGGAACTTGCAATCCGCGAATCCGGAACACATGTAAGTCATGTAATCCGACAGATTCGTGCTGGTCTCGAAGGATTTACAAAGCCAGAACTCAAGAAAATTGTTATCGCTTACGAACCAGTATGGGCAATCGGTACCGGAAAAACTGCAACACCTGAGGATGCCCAAGAGGTTTGTGCAGCGATCCGTGAAGAAGTTGAAAATATTGGTTCTCCCGAAATCGCGGCGAATATGCGCATCCTCTACGGCGGTTCTGTTAAGTCCTCAAATATTGTAGAAATCATGAAGAAGCCTGATGTCGATGGCGCTTTAATCGGCGGAGCGAGCCTAGATCCTGAGGAATTGGCCAAGATCGTGAAATTCCACGCGGTGACGGAGTAAGCATTACCCCCATCAGGCGGGTATCCTTACCCCCTACGAACTAGGAGTGTAAGAAAAGTGAAACTAGCTCTATCAATCGCACTTGTTGTTACAAGTATCCTCATGATCCTTTTGGTACTTCTTCACAAAGGTAAGGGAAGCGGTCTATCCGATCTATTTGGTGGCGGAATCTCATCAAACTACGGCGGTTCATCTGTGGTCGAAAAGAACCTTGACCGAATCACTATCGTTGCTGGTGGACTGTGGTTTGCGCTAGTAGTTGCACTCTCACTTGTGCTCAAGTAAGTAACTCTTAACTTTTTTAAAATTAACTAAGGTTCAAACAAGGGGATATAGATGGCAAGTGCAATTCGCGGAAGTCGTGTCGGTGCCGGCCCAATGGGCGAGGCTGAGCGTGGCGATTCAATCGCACGTGCGTACGTCTCTTACTTTTGCGCAAATGGACATGAAGTCCGCCCATCATTTGCTGTCGAAGAAACCGTTGTCATCCCAGCTGAATGGGATTGCCCAAAGTGTGGTTATCCTGCAGGGCGCGATCGAAACAATCCGCCAAGTCCAATCAAAAATGAGCCTTACAAGACTCACCTTGCTTATGTGAAAGAGCGTCGCACTGATGCTGAAGGTGAAAAACTTCTTGAAGAAGCTTTACGCAAACTTCGCGGCGAAGACGACGAATAAAAACTAAAGAGATTTAACCGCATCTAGTAACTCAGCTATACCCATTGCTCGATTTGTAAGATTAAATCGCAGCAATGGGTATTTTCTTGAAGCCAAAGCTTTCCCATCGCCCAACGCTTGGGCTGCTACCAAAGTTTCAAAACCATAGTTTTGTCCTGGAATCGCAATATCCTGCTTTACATCGCCTGTAATCTGCAGGAAAACACCATTTTGTTGTCCACCCTTATGGAACTGTCCGGTTGAGTGTAAGAAACGTGGACCCCAACCAAAAGTGACAGGTCGGCCAGATTTATCAGCCAAGATTGCGCGAAGCTCTGCTATCGCTGCATCATCTTTGCGATCAAGGTAAGCCATGATTGCAATATATCCATCTGGTGGTACTTGTTTGATCAGTTGGGTAAGTGCATCAGTTGCACTGTTTCCAGCACCAAAAATTTCAACTGCCCCATCGGTTATATCAGCTGTAAATGAAGGCAGGACACCTTTCCAGTCATTTAAAAGTGCTGAAGTTTGCTCCTTGGCTTCGGTCACATTTGGTTGGTTAAAGGGATCAATTGCAAGAGCTGCACCAACAAGTGCGGTTACCCATTCCCAAACAAAAAATTGTGAGGCTAAATCGCCTTCTACAACTAAATCAGCGGTACCGGTAAAGGCGATGGTAAAGGCGCTGCCTTCGCGCCCATTGTGAGAATTCTCTGCGACAACAGGTAAGCGGCCTACTTGATTCTTTCCAGTTGATTCAGCAACAAGTTGTTCGATCCAATCACTTAACCCTGGCATTCCGGATGATTCATCGGTGTACGCCACATACTGATCAGAAACATATGACAACAGATATGCGATGTCACAGACTGTCTGAGAATTCGTAAACATTGCTTTCTTGGTATCGCTGGCGTTATCTAGTAGGACCGAAACATCGACACCGATCAATGCCGCCGGTACTAAACCAAATGGACTCAGCACGCTAAATCGTCCGCCTACATGTGGGTCGGCATTTACAACAGTAAAACCACCTTCACGAACTTGTTTATCAAGTGGCGAACCTGGGTCGGTTACAAAAACCATGTGTTCTGCCGGATTCAATCCGGCATCCTTGAACGCCCCTTCAAAGAGCGCGCGCTGTGAAGCTGTTTCGATGGTTGATCCTGATTTAGAGCTAACAACCACAACACTCTTTGATAGCTCAAAGGCAAGGCAATGAGCAACATAATTCGGATCAGTTGAATCCAAAACGAATAACTTCTTTGAGAATGTTTGTGCAATAACTTCTGGACCAAGAGAAGAGCCGCCCATGCCACACAAAATTACATTGTTCTTATCTCGATGCTTTGCGGCTAGAGCGTCAAACTGTGGCAGCAAATCGCGGGAACTCTCTGGCAAGTCAATCCAATTTAAGCGAATTGAAGCTTCAGCCTGGGCCTCTGGCCCCCAGATAGTTGCATCTTTAGACTTCAAGCGCTCATGAAAAGCCTGAAGCGATTTGTATTCTGCAGAGTTACGATCAATTTTGGATAAAGCATTTCCTTTTATTGAAATCATTATTGTTGGGCAACCTTTACATTCGCTAATAACTCTTCCCACGCTTGTGCGAACTTCTTAACGCCATCTATTTCTAGCTCTGTTGTTACTTCATCTAAGGAAATTCCAATGGCAGATAGCGCCTTTAGAACCTCGACGGCTGCTGCATAGTTGCCTGAAATAGTGTTTCCGCGAACAACGCCATGATCGATCACAGCATCAAGAGTGGATTGTGGCATTGTGTTTACTGTGTCGGGTGCAATTAATTCAATAACATATCGAGTATCTGGATATGCCGGATCTTTCACTCCGGTAGATGCCCACAAAGGGCGTTGTTTATTGGCACCTTTTGCTGCAAGTGTGCTCCAACGATCGGAAGCAAACTTCTCTTCAAAGAGTTGATAGGCCAAGTGAGCATTTGCAATAGCTGCCTTACCTAACAAAGCTGTTGCATCCGCAGAGCCATTTTTCTTAAGAAGTGCGTCAATCGATGAATCAATTCGGCTAATGAAGAATGAAGCAACTGAATGAACCTTCGAAGGATCTTCGCATTGCTCTACTCCCTTCATGTAAGCCTCAATAACTTGGCCATATCTTTTGACCGAGAAAATCAAAGTCACATTGACGCTTATGCCCGCGGCAATCAATGCAGTAATTGCTGGCAAGCCCTCTAGGGTGGCTGGAACCTTAATCATCAAATTTGGACGATCAATAATTGCCCAAAGCTCTTTACCCGCAGCGATAGTTCCTTCGGTGTCATGGGCTAAGCGGGGATCTACTTCGATGCTGACACGTCCGTCTACGCCATGAGAAGAGTTGTAAATCGAAGTAAACAGATCACACGCTTGCCGGACATCATCGGTTGTCAATTTCTTGACAACTTCATCCACTGTCGATGCTTTCATTCCAGCGATATCAGCCGCGTACTCGGCGGCGCCACTTATTGCCGCACTGAAAATACTGGGATTTGTAGTGACCCCAACGACACCGCTATTTTTGATTCGAGCTGGCAAAGCATGTGCATCGGCTGATGTTATTTTTACTCGCGATAGATCATCGAGCCAAATAGAAGTCCCTGCAGTTGCAATATCCTGAACTGACATTAAATTGCCTTCTTTACTGTGCGAACAACGTTTTCCACTGAAAAACCAAACTCCTTGAACAATGTTTTTGCATCAGCAGATGCGCCATAGTGTTCAAGTGAAATTGCCACACCCGAATCACCAATTAACTCGCGCCACCCCTGGGCGATACCGACCTCGATACTGACTTTCAGGACACCGGGGGATAGAACTGAATCTCGATATGTCTTATCTTGTTCGGCAAACCATTCAAGACAAGGAGCGCTCACAACGCGGACATTGATTCCTTCTGCAGCAAGAGCGGTTTGGGCATCTATTGCAAGTGAAACCTCAGATCCAGTTGCAATCAGAATTGCTTGTGGGTTAGGAAGATCCTTTAGGACATATGCGCCTTGCGCTGTTCCTGAAGCTGGTTGGCAGGTTGCGCGGTCAAAGACGGGCAAGTTCTGGCGTGACAACAAAATTCCGCAGGCCCGTCCGCGGGTAATGATCTTTTTCCAGGCTTCCGTTACTTCATTGGCGTCTCCAGGTCGAATTACATCTAGGCCAGGAATCGCGCGAAGTGCGGCAAAGTGCTCGATCGGTTGATGTGTTGGTCCATCTTCACCAACGCCGATTGAATCATGCGTCCACACAAAGGTTGCCGGAATATTCATTAATGCAGCAAGGCGTACCGCAGGGCGCATGTAATCACTAAAGACGGCAAAAGTTCCACCAAACGATCGTGTTAACCCATGCAAAGATATGCCATTTAAAATTGAGCCCATTGCATGTTCACGAATTCCAAAATGAATAATTCGCCCGTATGGATTTGCGCCTTCAATCGAACTACTTGCAGGCAGGAATGATCCGCCACCCTTAATGCTTGTGTTATTTGATCCTGCTAAATCAGCCGATCCACCCCAGAACTCGGGCAAGACTGCAGCGATGGCGTTAATAACTTCACCAGAGGCCGCGCGCGTTGCCACATCTTTGCCTGGTGCAAATACTGGAAGCTGCGAATCCCATCCAGCCGGAAGTGATTTTGTTTGTAAGCGTTCCAGAAGTTTTGCCTTTTCTGGATTACTCGCTTTCCAGGTTTCAAAGCGTAAGTTCCATTGTGATCGCACTTGAGCACCACGGTCTTTAACCAAACGGGCATGAGCTAGAACTTCATTAGGCATTGCAAAGTGTTCATCGGGATTTAGCCCTAATGCGATCTTTGTTTGTGCAATTTCTTCGGCTCCCAAAGCAGATCCATGCGATGCAGCAGTGCCTTGCGCTTTAGGTGCTGGCCAAGCAATAACAGATTTCATACGGATTAGAGACGGCTTAGTGCTTTCTTTCTTTGCCGCCAGCATCGCAGCATCTAGTGCAGCAATATCAACGCTTCCATCCTTCGCCGCCGCCACATCAATTACCTGCCAACCATAAGCACGGTAGCGCGCAGAAACATCTTCGGTAAAGGCGTTATGAGTATCGCCTTCAATTGAAATTCGATTGTCATCATAAATAATATTGAGATTTCCCAATTCTTGCGTTCCAGCTAATGATGAAGCTTCTGCGCTAACACCTTCTTGTAAATCTCCATCTGAACAAATAACCCAGATTGAGTGATCAAAAATTGATTGATTACTTGCAGCTGCTGGATCAAGTAATCCACGTTCAAATCGAGCGGCCATGGCCATGCCCACAGCAGTTGCTACGCCTTGGCCTAGTGGACCCGTTGTCATTTCCACACCTGCGGTGTGACCATATTCGGGGTGGCCCGGCGTTAATGAACCCCATGTACGAAAACTCTCTAGATCCTTCATCTCTAATCCATAGCCACTTAAAAACAGTTGAATGTAGAGCGTCAAAGAAGAATGTCCACAGGAAAGAATAAATCGATCACGTCCTAGCCATTGAGGATCCGATGGATCATGAATCAAGTGACGCTGAAACAAAGCGTAGGCAACTGGGGCAAGTGACATGGCTGTTCCTGGGTGGCCATTTCCAACTTTTTGAACGGCATCGGCAGCTAACGCTCTTGCGTATGCAACCACTTGATCATCAAGTGCGGTCCAACCTGGTACTGGGCTCATTTGTTGTCCATTCTCTTTGTCACCGATAACCACACTCGCCATGATGCAATCCACACCAAGGTTGAACCAGCTAAATGAAATCCGACTAATAGCTCTGGCAGATCCTTAAACCACTGCACATAGCCAATTAATCCTTGACCCAGTGCAATAGCTAGAAAAATCTTCAAACGCTTGTTGGTGTGAGTTGAAACTCCATGTACAACAAACAATCCAAAAGTTATTCCGAACAATGCAATAACTGAATCGGCATGGATCCAAGCCATCGTGCGCAGATCAAATGGAAATCTTGGCGCAGTGGCATCTCCAGCATGCGGCCCAGATCCGGTAACTAGCGTTCCGATGAAGAGAACGATAAATGTCATGGCTATATGAACGGTTGCAATCTTTTTAACTAAAGGCGCTGGTTCATTCTTCTCTAACGGTGCAAGCCTTTGGGCTCGCAGCGAGGTCGCACCCGCAATCAAAATTATGGAAAGTAAAAAATGTGCGGCAACTGTTGCAGGGTGTAAACCGGTTAGTACGGTAATTCCACCGAGAATTCCTTGGCCCACAATTCCAAGAACTTGTCCCAGGGCAAGACCACGCAAATCTTTTCTTCCTGCAGCTAAAACGCTGATCAGAACAATGATTGCGACAAGTACTAGGACAAAGGTGAGCAAACGATTGCCAAACTCAATCCAAACCTTTACTTGTTCTTCGACTTGGTAAGGCTTTGGGGTATATGAACCCGGGGTGCATTCAGGCCAGGTAGGGCAGCCCAATCCAGAACCGGTTAAGCGCACCGCTCCGCCGGTCACAACAATTGCGGCTTGGGCAAAGAGCAAGAATCCGCTAGCCGGGGACAGAACTCGCGCGGCCCGTGCTCGAAGTGTGCCCATGGTCGTAGCCTATGACTCAGGCGACCCGCACGCTTACGAGTGGCTGAACGTGTCGAATTACGACACAATAGTGTTGTGAAATTAGCCAGCGGACATATATCAGGGGATGACTCGCGCACCCGTGACCTTGTCGCTCGTTCAATTCTTGAAAACGGCCCATCTACCGCTGCGGTTCTAGGCGAGCGTTTAGGGCTCACACCTGCTGGCATACGTCGTCATTTGGATTTACTGGTTGCCGATGGAGTTCTTGAAGCGCGCGATCCTCGCGCCTCTTCTATCCGCGGTCGCGGTCGACCTTCAAAAGTTTTTGTAATGTCAGATAAAGGTCGCGAAGCTTTCGAACACTCATATGACGACTTAGCCGTGGCCGCACTGAAATTCATGTCGGCGCAATCTGGGGAGCATCTGGTTAATGCATTTGCCCAATCTCGTGCCGATGACATTGAACGAAAAGCAACAGTTGCCATCGCTAAGCGCTCACACAAAGTTGATGCGCTCGCAACATTTCTTTCTGATCAAGGGTATGCCGCAAGTGTCACGCAGAAGCCTATGGGTGAAGAACTTTGTCAACACCACTGTCCAATCGCTCATGTGGCGGCTGAATTCCCGCAGTTATGTGAAGCTGAGACAGAGGCACTATCAAAAGTTTTAGGAACGCACGTTCAGCGTTTAGCAACCATTGCTCATGGTGATGGTGTGTGTACAACATTCATCCCCACAGTACAAAACTCAAAAATCCAAAGTTCACAAACAAACAGAAGCAAGGGAAAGGTCCGTGCATGACTACAGCACATCCAGAACTCGAAGGTCTCGGCAACTATGAATATGGTTGGTCAGACAAGAGTGCGATCGGCGATAACGCTAAGCGCGGGCTTAATGAAGATGTAGTGCGTGACATCTCATCGAAAAAGTCTGAGCCACAGTGGATGCTTGACCTTCGTCTAAAGGGACTTTCTTTGTTTGATAAAAAGCCAATGCCCAATTGGGGATCCGATCTTTCTGGAATTTTCTTCGACACGATCAAGTACTTCGTGCGTTCGACTGAAAAGCAAGCGACAACTTGGGATGACCTACCAGATGAGATCAAAAATACTTATGACCGTCTAGGTATTCCAGAAGCTGAAAAGCAGCGTCTGGTGTCAGGCGTTGCAGCACAGTACGAATCTGAGGTTGTGTATCACTCAATTCGTGAGGATCTAGAAGCCCAAGGCGTAATTTTCCTTGATACAGACAGTGCGCTTAAGCAGCACCCAGAACTATTCAAGGAGTACTTCGGAACCGTTATTCCAGTAGGTGATAACAAGTTCGCAGCGCTCAACACCGCGGTCTGGTCAGGTGGTTCATTTATTTACGTTCCTAAGGGAGTTCACGTAGATATTCCGCTACAGGCCTACTTCCGCATTAACACCGAAAACATGGGTCAATTTGAGCGAACCCTGATCATTGCAGATGAGGATTCATACATTCATTATGTTGAAGGATGTACTGCGCCAATTTATAAGTCAGATTCACTTCACTCTGCAGTTGTTGAAATCATTGTTAAGAAGGGTGCGCGCGTTCGTTACACCACGATTCAGAACTGGTCGAACAATGTGTACAACTTGGTAACAAAGCGTGCAACATGTGCCGAAGGCGCGACCATGGAGTGGGTAGATGGAAACATCGGTTCCAAGGTAACCATGAAGTACCCAGCAATTTTCTTGATGGGCCCTCATGCAAAGGGTGAAACCTTATCTTTAGCTTTTGCTGGAGAAGGCCAACACCAGGATTCAGGAGCAAAGATGGTTCACGCCGCTCCGTACACATCTTCATCTGTAATTTCAAAGTCTGTCGCCCGTGGTGGAGGTCGCACTTCATACCGTGGTCTTGTACAAGTGCAAGAAGGTGCACATCACTCCGCCAGTACAGTTAAGTGCGATGCACTATTGGTGGACACAATTTCACGATCAGATACATATCCGTATGTTGATATTCGTGAAGATGATGTCTCAATGGGTCACGAAGCAACGGTTTCAAAGGTTAGCGATGACCAATTGTTCTATTTGATGTCACGTGGACTAAATGAAGATGAAGCTATGGCCATGATTGTTCGTGGTTTTATCGAACCAATCGCGCGTGAGCTTCCGATGGAATACGCCCTAGAGCTCAATCGTCTGATTGAACTTCAGATGGAAGGTGCTGTCGGTTAATGTCTGTTCTTACAACAAATTACTTGACTCCCACGGGTCGGGAAGAAGCTTGGCGCTTTACACCCCTAAAGCGACTTCGCGGTCTTCACGATGGGTCAGCTGTTCAATCTGATCGCTCAAGTCTGGTGTCTAAATCTGCATTACCTTCGGGAGTCACATTTACGCGCGAAAACTTAGAGCCGCTTTCTGATTGCGATGATGTAATTATCGAGCGAGTTAGAGGCGCAGCTGTGCCCGTGGCACACCTTGCAATTGCTGCAAATGCTGAAATCGCAGAACCTATTTTCTTAGGCCGCTCAGCAGGAGCGCTAGACACCGCTGAATTTTCACGAGTTCGCATCACTCTTGGTACTCACGCGGTAGCAACAGTTATTGTCGAAAACACCACGGACACAGTTTTGGCCGAAGATCTAGAAATATATTTAGCTCCAGGTGCAAATCTCAAGTTCGTTACCTTGCAGGAATTCGAATCAAAATCAGTTTACACAGCACGTCATCATGCGCTAATTGATAAGGATGCAACATTTAAGTCAATTACTGTCACCGTTGGTGGAGACGTAGTTCGAATTTTGCCAACTGTTGAATTCAAGGCACCGGGAGCTTCTGCGGATCTTCTTGGTGTTTACTTTGCAACTGCGGGGCAATTCTTTGAGCACCGTAATCACGTTGATCATGCGGTTCCTCATGCAAAGTCAAATGTGAACTACAAGGGAGCTTTGGCTGGAAAAGATGCCCATACTGTGTGGATCGGAGATGTCTTAATCCGCGCAGCTGCAGAAGGCACCGATACGTACGAACTCAATCGAAACCTTTTGCTTAGCGATGGTGCGCGTGCGGATTCAGTACCAAATCTTGAAATTGAAACAGGAGAAATTGTAGGTGCGGGTCACGCCAGCACGACTGGTCGTTTTGACGACGAACAACTTTTCTATTTGATGTCACGAGGAATCGCAATGTCAGATGCGCGTCGTCTAGTTGTACGCGGCTTTTTCAATGAGATTGTTATGGAAATCGGCAACGAAGAGGTACAAAACCGAATCATGGACCGCATTGACACCGAACTTGAAAAGGCGGCGCACAGTGGCTGATTTAACTCTGGAGCAATTGACCGAAGGCAAGCCTGTCCTTATTGAAAAAGAAGGCAAATCAATCTGTGTTGCCCGTGTTGGTACTGAAGTTTTTGCAGTGGCCGACACCTGTACTCATTCAGATGCATCACTTTCTGAAGGCGATATCACTGGCTTCAAAATTGAATGCTGGTTACACGGTGCCGAATTCGATTTACGCACGGGAGAAGCACTGACGCTTCCTGCAAATATTCCATTAGAAACATATGCAGTATCAATCGACGGAAACGCCGTCACGGTAGAGATTTAGTAACGAGAGAAGAGAGAAGACGATGAGCACACTAGAAATCCGTAACCTGCAGGTATCGGTTGACACAGATAATGGAACAGTTGAAATCCTTAAGGGTGTCGATCTAACAATTAAGTCAGGCGAAACCCACGCAATCATGGGGCCTAATGGTTCAGGTAAATCAACTCTTGCTTACTCAATTGCTGGTCACCCTAAGTACACAATCACAGGTGGCACAGTCACTCTTGATGGCGCAGATGTTCTGGACATGACCGTTGATGAGCGCGCCAAAGCTGGGTTATTCCTAGCAATGCAATACCCAGTAGAAGTACCTGGCGTTTCAGTGTCGAACTTTTTGCGCACTGCAGCAACTGCCCTGCGTGGTGAAGCCCCAAAGCTTCGTACCTGGGTCGGTGAAGTTAAGGACGCGATGGAAGCATTGGCGATGGATCCTTCTTTTGCTACGCGCAATGTCAACGAAGGTTTCTCAGGCGGAGAAAAGAAGCGTCATGAAATTATGCAACTTGAACTTCTTAAGCCAAAGATGGCGATTCTGGATGAAACAGATTCAGGACTAGATGTCGATGCACTTCGTATTGTTTCTGAAGGTGTAAATCGTGCAAAAACGGCGAATGACCTTGGCGTTATTTTGATTACTCACTACACACGTATCTTGCGCTACATCAAGCCTGATTTTGTACATGTTTTTGCAAACGGCCGCATTGTCGAACAAGGCGGACCAGAGCTTGCTGAAAAGCTCGAAGCAAATGGCTACGCAGATTATGTGAGCAAGTAAGGAAAAATGAGTTTTAATGTTGCGACGGTACGCAAAGATTTTCCGATCTTTGAACGTACTGTTCGTGACGGAAAAAAACTTGTTTATCTAGACAGCGGAGCAACAAGCCAAAAGCCACTTTCAGTCATTGAGGCGGAAAGTAATTTTTACAAGTTTCATAATGCAGCTGTACACCGTGGCGCGCATCAATTAGCCGAAGAGGCAACGGATGCTTACGAAGGTGCGCGGGCTAAAGTTGCAGGTTTCTTAGGTGCTAAAGAAGAAGAGATCGTTTTCACTAAAAGCGCTACTGAATCTCTTAATCTGATTGCTTATGCAATGGGTAATGCTCAACCTGGATCTCGCTTCGCGGTCTCTTCAAGCAATCGCATTGTCGTAACTGAGATGGAACATCATGCAAATCTCATTCCATGGCAACAACTTGCAGCCCGCACAGGTGCCCAATTGTCATGGTTTGAAGTAACACCAGAGGGACGTTTGGATCTTTCCAATATCGACGCCGTCATCACGCAAGAGACCAAAGTTGTGGCATTGACTCACCAATCCAACGTTTTAGGAACGATCAATCCACTAGATGCAATCGTTAAGCGCGCACATGAAGTTGGCGCAGTTGTAGTTCTTGATGCCTGCCAATCAGTGCCACACATGCCGATAGATGTAAAAGCTTTAGGTGTCGACTTTGTGACTTTTTCAGGTCATAAAGCGGTAGGACCAACAGGTATCGGAGTTTTGTGGAGTTCGGTTCTTGCTGATTTACCACCATTTTTGTTTGGTGGATCAATGATTGAAACAGTCACGATGACAGCTGCTACTTGGGCTCCAGCTCCACGTAGATTTGAAGCAGGTGTTCCAAACATGGCGCAAGCAGTGGGCTTAGGTGCTGCCGTAGATTACTTATCTGCACTTGGTATGGATGCTGTCTTTAAGCACGAAGTTGAATTAACTGGTTATCTCATCAAGGGATTGTTGGATATACCTGAACTTTCTATTGTTGGACCAAATAACACCGAAGCGCGTGGTGGCGCAGTTTCATTTACTGTAGGTCAGATTCATCCACATGACTTAGGTCAGTACTTAGATAGTCAAGGTGTAGCGGTTCGTACTGGACACCATTGTGCATGGCCGTTAACCAGAAAATTAGGCGTGCCCGCTACAACTCGTGCTTCCTTGTATTTGTACAACGATGAATCAGATTGCGATGCTTTATTTGACGCAATCATCGGCGCTCAGAAATACTTTGCATGATGGAACTAGACAGTCTTTATCAAGAGGTCATTCTTGATCACTACAAACATCCACTGAACAAGGGATTAGCCAGCGCATATGGCGCGCAGGTTCACCACGTAAATCCAAGCTGTGGCGATGAAATCACACTCAATGTGACTGCCAAAGATGGGGTAATAACCGCGATTACTTGGGATGGCGTTGGCTGCTCAATCTCGCAGGCGAGTGTCTCTATTGCTAGTGATCTTTTGGTCAATAAGAGCTTTGCCGCCGCGGATGCAATTCTTAATGAGTTCACTGAGCTCATGCAGAGCAAGGGTACAAAGGAGGGAAATCCTGATGTGCTTGAGGACGCAGTGGCACTTGCTGGTGTTTCCAAATTTCCCGCCCGCATCAAATGCGCACTTCTTGGGTGGATGGCCTTTAAGGATGCAGCAGTTAGAATTAACACCACAACAGGGGGAGAGTAACAATGGCTACTAGCGTTGATGATGTAACAGAGGCGATGAAGGATGTTGTTGATCCAGAACTCGGTATCAATGTTGTCGATCTAGGTCTGATCTATGATGTCATGGTCGATGAAGCCAATATCGCAATTCTCAACATGACACTAACTTCAGCTGCTTGCCCACTTCAAGATGTAATTGAAGATCAAACTCGCGCTGCACTTGCCGGAATGACAACTGATGTGAAAATCAATTGGGTATGGATGCCGCCTTGGGGCCCAGACAAAATCACCGATGACGGAAGAGATCAGCTGCGCGCTCTCGGCTTCACCGTTTAATTATGTCAATGCACGCAGCGTGGATGACCCACCGCTCAATGACAGCAGATCCTTCAGTGAAGGAACAGAAGTTAAAGCCGGGCACCGTTAAAAGAATTTTTTCTTTTGCGCGTCCATATAGGTCAAGCATCTTGATTTATTTGGCAACTGTCGTGGTCGACGCTGCTTTGGTAGTTGCAACACCGCTGCTGCTAAAACGTTTGATTGATGATGGAGTCATTCCAAAGGATGCCACGGTGGTTACAAATCTAGCCATTTTGGTTGGACTTATTGCGATCGCAGATGCTGCCTTTAACATGTTGGGTCGATATTTTTCTTCTCGAATTGGGGAAGGTTTAATTTACGATCTTCGTTCCCTGGTCTTCTCGCATGTTCAAAAGCAATCGATTGCATTCTTTACTCGAACTCAAACCGGCGCGCTGATTTCAAGAATTAACTCTGACGTGATCGGAGCCCAACAAGCATTTACCGCGACTCTGTCAGGTGTTGTGAGCAATGTAGTGAGTTTATTTCTCGTCACTATCACTATGCTGATTCTGTCTTGGCAGATAACTATCTTTTCTCTTTTGCTGCTGCCGGTCTTTCTTATCCCAACCAAATGGGTCGGTCGCAGATTGCAGTCTTTAACCCGTGAATCCTTCGGTGTTAACGCTGAAATGTCTAGCACGATGACTGAGCGCTTCAATGTTTCTGGAGCGATGTTGGTGGCTTTGTACGGTGAACCAGATCGTGAACGCGAATACTTTAGAAGCCGCGCGCGTCGAGTAGCCGATATCGGTATCAAGATGGCCATGCTCAATCGGCTCTTCTTCATCGCACTTACCAGTGTGGCAGCAATTGCCACAGCTTTTGCTTATGGAATCGGTGGCCACTTAGCAATTCAAGGCGGCGTAACCGTTGGAACTCTTCTTGCAATAACGGCGCTTCTTGCTCGACTTTATGGCCCGCTTACTGCACTTTCTAATGTTCGAATTGATGTAATGACATCACTTGTTTCATTTGAACGTGTCTTTGAAGTTTTGGATCTTGAACCAATGGTCAAAAATCGTGACAACGCAATTGAGTTAAAGACTGCCCAGCCTCGTATTGAATTCAAGAACGTCAGCTTTTCATATCCGCGTGCAGAAGAAATATCATTGGCATCGCTTGAATCTGCTGCCAAGACTGAAACCGTACAGAGTGGTCAAGTTCTTAATGATCTTTCTTTCCTAGCAACTCCCGGAACAATGACTGCATTAGTAGGACCATCAGGTGCTGGAAAAACTACGATCAGTGCGCTGTTGCCGCGTCTATATGATGTTACTGAGGGCGCAATTACTATCGATGGCCATGACATTCGCGACCTGACAATGGAATCACTTCGAGATTCAATTGGTATCGTCATGCAAGATGCCCACTTGTTCCACGAAACGATTGCGGAAAACTTGCGGTATGCCAAGCAAGATGCAACTGAGGCTGAGATGATCCAAGCATGCAAATCCGCACAGATTTGGAACCTCATTGATTCTTTGCCCAATGGATTTGAAACAATGGTGGGAGAGCGAGGACATCGACTATCTGGTGGCGAGAAACAGCGTCTTGCTATTGCCCGACTACTGCTTAAGTCACCGTCGATCGTAATTTTGGATGAGGCCACGGCGCATTTGGATTCTGAGAATGAACAACTGGTACATGCTGCATTGCAAGCGGCGCTAAAAGGTCGAACAAGTATTGTCATTGCACACCGCCTGAGCACTGTCAGGGATGCCGATCAGATTCTGGTTCTAGAAAAAGGGTCAATTGTGGAACGTGGCACTCATGATGAATTAGTAGCTAAAGGTGGCTTGTATTCGGATCTATACAACCGTCAAGATTTATCTGGTGCGACGAATTAAAATTCTTCCGTAAATAATTAAGCCACCAAAAAAGAGCCACTGAAGCGCATATGCCTTGTGTGGACCATCACTAAGTGGTGGCAACTGGGCTGGTGCAGCTGGTGTAAGCGTTGGATCAGAACCACTGAGTAGGTCAATGTAGAACTTTTCGGTATCCATTTTTGATTGGGCATTGAGTTCGGAAACCAAACCTTGACCGCTGGCCGGTAATGCAAAGAAGGAACCGCGCGGTAGCGAGGAATCCAAACGAAAACGTCCAGTAATACTGACATCACTTTCTGGAACACTGGTTACTTCAGGCGGCGTAGTAGCTGTTGCTCCCGCTTGCACCCAACCTCGGTCTACCCAAAATTTTTCACCAGTCGTACTTGTAAACAAAGTTAAAACTTCATAGCCGTACTTACCTTCCCAGTAACGGTTTCGAAGCAGAATTTGCTTCGCTGAATCAAACCGTCCACTGGTAGTGACACTTTGCCATTCATTATTTGCCAATGTCTTATCGCGCGCCGCTAAATCAATGGCAGATCGAGCAATGCGTTCTTCGATTACATTGTTTCGAGCTTGTCGGTCAACGCCACGCGTGTATTGCCAGTCGGCTGCCCAGATGCATAAGAGCACTAGAACTAAAGCGATAATGGTTTTAAAAAAAGACCAGCGCTCTTTTGTTTTAATTTCAGAGGACATGAATTAATCGAGGGCTAAAGGTTTGTCTTCTACGATGTCAGATCCTCTAGAAACTGTTTCGCGACCGGCATTTGCAATGACGACAGCAAAGTAAGGAAGTGTGACCGCGCCGGCAAGTGCGAACCAGCGATACGGGCTAGGCAAAATCACGGTCAGAATAAAACACCCGGTACGGATCATCATCGAGATGAAGTAACGCTTCTGACGGCCAGCTTGGTCACGGGTAAGCGCGTTTTGCGCACTCGTGATGTCAAATATCTTCTTTTCCCTGGCCATGGTTTAAGGGTAGTGCTCCGTCCTTACCTTCGCCCCTTGGGATTAGGCTCAATTTCTCCTTTTCGCCCCCAACGGGTAATCTTGCCCCCAGACCAGTGGCGTAACAACCACTGCAAGAGGAGTTACCGCTCCCACCTTTTTCGCCACTAGTGCGAACTGGTTTGTCGGATAAGAGATGTATTTCTCTTGCCCTTGCGGTTTTCTTTTGCAGCGCTGTTACACCAAAGCGTTAACGAACCGAAGGAGCACAAAGTCAGCACTGAACCACGCATTAATGATCGAATTCGTACACCCCAAATTCGTCTCATTGGTTATACCGGTGAACAAGTAGGCGTAGTTGATATCGATACAGCGTTAAAGATGGCAGATGAAGTCGGCCTTGACCTAGTTGAGATCGCGCCTGAAGCTAATCCACCCGTATGCAAGATCATGGACTTCGGAAAGTACAAGTACGAAGTTGCACAGAAGGCACGGGAAGCGCGTCAAAACCAGACCCACATTGTGGTGAAGGAAGTGCGGTTAACACCAAAGATCGAAAACCACGATTACGAAACAAAGCGTACTCAGGTTGAGAAATTTCTTAAGGGTGGCGACAAGGTTAAGGTGACAATGAAGTTCCGCGGACGCGAACAAACGCGACCTGAGTTGGGTTACAAGATGTTGCAACGTCTTGCAGAAGATATTGCAGCGGTTGGTTTTGTTGAGTTTGCTCCCAAGCAAGAGGGACGAAACATGACCATGGTTCTTGGGCCAACAAAGAAAAAGACAGAAGCAGTTGCAGAAGCAAAGGCAGCACGCAAGGCGAAAGCTACTGCAGCTGCAGAGACTACGGATGGAGCTTAAGAAGATGCCAAAGATGAAAACACACAGTGGTGCGAAGAAGACATTCCGCATCACAGGTTCTGGAAAGGTTATGCACGAGCGCGCAGGAAAGCGCCACTTGCTCGAGCACAAATCTTCACGAGTCACACGTCGTCTATCGACAGAGTCAGCTGCAAAGCCAACTGTCGCAGTAACCGCCAAGCGCATGCTTGGTTTGAAGTAAGGAGCCCGGTTAAATGAGAGTTAAGCGCGGAGTACACGCAGCTAAGAAGCGTCGCACAACTCTTGAACGTGCCAGCGGATATCGCGGACAACGTTCACGTCTTTTCACAAAGGCGAAAGAGCAAGTTACGCACTCAATGGTTTATGCATTCAATGACCGTAAAGATAAGAAGGGTGATTTCCGTCGCCTTTGGATCCAGCGCATTAACGCTGGTTGCCGCGAACACGGTCTTACATACAACCGCTTCATCCAAGGCCTTAAGGCTTCTGGAGTTGAGGTAGATCGTCGCGTTCTTTCAGATCTTGCGACGAATGATCCAGCAACTTTCAAGACTCTTGTTGATGTAGCTCGCAAGAGCCTTGCATCACTCTAAGTTCCAATAATGATTGAGAGCCTTAACTCGCCACATATCGCGCGAGTTAAGGCTCTTATTGGTTCTAGAGGAGTTAAGGAAAGAAAGAAGGCGGGAGAATTTGTTGCTGAAGGTTTGCAATGTGCTCGCGAAGCCCTTGTAGCCAAGAGCGGTCCGAAAGTAGAAACTCTGTACTTAACAGTAAATGGTCGCGCAAAGGCCGAGGAAATTGCTGAGTTGTCGCAGTTCAACACGGTTGATGTCAGTGATGAAGTCATGAAGCAAATGACTGAAACAATTACTCCTCAGGGAATAATCGCAATCTGCACGATCCCTGATACACGCTTAGATTCAATTTCACTTAACGGTTCACGTAAATTCATTTATTTGTCCGAGGTACAGGATCCAGGAAATGCTGGAACTATTCTGCGTTCGGCTGATGCTTTCGGAATGGATGCCGTGATTACATCACCAGGTAGCGTGGATATGTTCTCGCCGAAAGTTGTGCGAAGTACGGCCGGATCACTGTGGCATATTCCTGTTTTTGAATCCGTTAATCTGGAAGATCTAATCAATCGCGGAGTTCGCGGATTTTCATTGGGAGCTACCGGAAGTAAGAGTTTGAGCGAATACGTTTCAACTGGTGACACCGTTGCGATCTTCGGTAATGAGTCACGAGGCCTTTCTACCAGTGAGAATCTCAGTAGCATCGAGAGTGTAAATATCCCGATGCCTGGGAAAGCAGAAAGCCTCAATTTGTCTGCAGCAGCCTCGATTGTTATGTATCACCTATCAAATATGCCGCGTTAAAAAGGCTGTTCCCGATAGAGTTCTCCCTATGCGCGTTGAGGAGATTTCATCCTGGGTTGAAGATGCCCGAAAGGCTTTTGCCTCCGCAACAGATTTGGATTCACTCAAAGTTGCACGCTTGGCCCATGCCGGAGACAAATCACCAATCGCGCTAGCCTCCCGTGGTCTTGGCGCACTTTCTCCTGAAGACAAAGCATCATTTGGAAAAGTTATTGGAGACGCTAAAGCCGCAATCGCCGAAGCTTTGGCACAGGCAACTGCAACCTTAGAGGCAGAGCGCGATCGTAAAGTTTTGCTCGAAGAAGTAGTTGACATTACCTTGCCGGTAAACCGTTCGCACCGTGGTGGATTACATCCCATCTCAATTATCAAAAATGAAGTCTCGGACTTCTTCATCGAACAAGGCTTTGCAGTAGAAGAAGGTCCCGAACTTGAATCGGGTTGGTTGAACTTTGACGCGCTGAATATTCCAGCGGATCACCCAGCCAGAACAATGCAGGACACTTTCTTTATCGAACCGATCGAATCAGGGATGGTGCTGCGTACTCATACATCTCCAGTTCAAATCCGCACGATGCTTACGCAACAACCACCAATCTATGTTGTCTGTCCAGGGCGTACATTTCGCGCAGATGAGTTAGACGCAACACATAGCCCGGTGTTTCACCAAGTTGAAGGCCTTGTGATTGATAAGGGAATAACCATGGCGCACCTTAAAGGCACGCTTGATAACTTTGCCCGTCACATGTTTGGCCCAGATGTAACCACTCGTCTTCGGCCATCCTTCTTTCCATTCACCGAACCAAGTGCTGAAGTAGATATTTTCTTTAATAACCGATGGATCGAATGGGGCGGTTGCGGAATGGTTAATCCCAAAGTTCTAGCAACCTGCGGGATCGACACTGATGTTTACAGTGGTTTTGCTTTTGGAATGGGTCTAGAACGCACACTCATGGTTCGTCATGGAATTACAGATATGCATGACATTGTTGAAGGCGATTTGCGTTTCACACGCCAGTTTGGAGTTGGCCTGTAATGCGCGCCCCGTTATCTTGGATCAAAGATTTTGTAGATATTCCTGCGTCTGTGACGGCTGAGCAAATTTCTGACGGGCTTATTCGGGTTGGCTTTGAAGTTGAAGAGATCATCAAGCAGGGTGCTGATTTATCCGGGCCTTTGAAGTTTGCAAAGGTGCTTTCCATTGAAGAAATCACCGAATTCAAAAAACCTATTCGCTACGTCGGGCTTGATTGCGGCGAAGGTGAAACCCGTTACGTGATTTGCGGGGCAACAAACTTTGCAGTGGGGGACTTAGTGGTTGCAGCACTTCCTGGTGCGGTTCTTCCGGGGGAATTCAAAATTGGTGCACGTGAAACTTACGGCAAAACTTCTAACGGCATGATTTGTTCAGCCCGTGAACTTGGAATCAGTGATGACCACGCAGGCATCATGGTCTTTGCAGAAAAAGAAGTCACCATAGGCGCTGACGCGATAGAGGCTTTGCAGATTAATGATGTGATTTTTGATGTAGCGGTTAATCCAGATCGTGGTTACGCGCTCAGCATCAGAGGTATCGCACGTGAGGTAGCAGCTTCGCTCAATCTAAAATTCACAGATCCTGTTGATGCACTTCGAACACTTAAGTTTGAGGACACCGGCAAAGGCGTGTCAGCAAAAATCGCCGATAAGTCAACCGCTTCTGTCTTCTACCTTCGCACGCTTTCTGATTTTGATCCAAAGGCAACTACACCTATTTGGATGCGACGTCGTATCGAGAAAATGGGAATGCGCTCGATATCGCTGGTTGTAGATGTTACAAACTACGTAATGCTGGAACTAGGGCAGCCGCTGCACGCCTTTGATAAAGACAAAATCAAGGGTGGACTTACGATCAAGCGCGCAGGTAAAGCACAAAAGTTTAAAACTCTAGATGGAGTAGAGCGCACCTTAGATCCTGAAGATTTAATGGTGTGTGATGATGAACAACCTTTAGCACTTGCAGGAACAATGGGTGGTCTATCTTCTGAGATAACCGAGACTACAACAGGGATCGCTCTAGAAGCGGTTCACTTCTGTGAAGTCTGTATCGCCAAGAATTCACGTCGCCACAAGCTTTCTTCTGAGGCCTCACGTCGATTTGAACGTAGCGTTGATCCTTCATTAGCGGAATTCGCATCAGCGCGTTTTGTTCAACTTCTAATGGCTCATAGTTCAGCCAAGCACGTGGCAACGGTGGTTGATGGCGAACCGATTTATGCACCCTTGGTCACGATTGACCCTGACTATGTCTCGAAGATTTTAGGTTTTGATGTTCCTGCTAAACAGGTCGCAGATCTCTTACGTGTAGTGGGCTGCGATGTCGATGAAAAGAGTTTCACCATTGACCCACCTTCGTGGCGCGCGGATCTGCTAACGGCAGCAGATTTCACCGAAGAAGTAGCCCGCATGATCGGCTACGACAAGATTCCATCTATTCTGCCACCGCGCCCATTACACGCATCGTTGACTGCGACCCAGAAGCGTCGTCGTGCGGTAGCGACAATGCTTGCAAGTCGCGGATTAGCCGAAGTTCAGACCTTCCCATTTACTAATCAAGCAACCATAGATTCAATGGGTTTTGCCGGAGAACGAGCTGCAACGTACAAGGTAGCAAACCCAATGTCAGAAGAATTCCCACTAATGCGTGTGCATTTAGTGCCGGGACTCATCGAAGTAGCCCAACGAAACATTAGCCGCGGAGCCAAGGATTTCGCAATCTTTGAGATGGGTTCAATCTTCCGTAGTTCGCAGAAATTGGTTCCAGCAATTTCACCTGATCTAATAAAGCGACCAGACCAAAAGATTATCGATCAGATCTTTGCAAGCGTTCCGGCCCAGGGATACCACGTTGCAGGCTTACTAGTAGGCAAGACAGAAAATGAGAACTGGCAGGGCAAAGCGCGAAGTTATAACTGGCAGGATGCAATTGCCTTCGCACAAGATGTTCTAGCGCTGTGCAACCTTGAATGGACAGTAGCGCGATCAGATCTTGCGCCATGGCATCCAGGTCGCTGCGCAGAATTAGTAGTAAATGGAAAAGCTGTAGCTCATGCAGGAGAGCTTCATCCACGAATTGTTGCGGCGTACGGACTTCCAGAACGCTCTGTCGCTTTCGCAGTTGCACTGAACGCTCTTCCTGATTCACAGCTAGTAAGGCCGACTACGGTTGGGACCATGCCTGCAGCTGTCCAAGATGTGGCTTTAATCGTTGATTCAACAGTAAGTGCTGCCAATGTGGAAGCTGCTTTACGTGAAGGCGCAGGAGAGCTCCTAGAATCAATCACTCTCTTTGATCGCTACGACAAGATCGGTGATGGCAAAATTTCCTTAGCTTTCACTTTGGTATTTCGTGCCCCAGATCGCACATTAACCGGCGAAGAAGTATCGGCTATGCGTGAGGCCGCCACGGCCCTTGCGGGCACCAAGTGCGGAGCCGTAGTCCGCACCGCATAATTATGCATAAGATTGCATAAATATAGATAATCCTCTACGCTGGCTTCATGAAAACAGCCGTAATTGGTGCAAGCGGGTATGCAGGCGGAGAGTTGCTAAGGCTTCTTGCTACCCACCCGCATTTTGAAGTGACAGTTGTCAGCGCACACTCAAATGCAGGGGAACAGGTCACTTCGGTTCACCCGCAACTTCAAAGTTACTCTGGCCGCACCTTCGTTAATGTCGATGAGATCGATTTTGCCGCGATCCAGCTGGTGTTTCTTGCCTTGCCTCATGGCGAATCGGCTGCATTGATTGCAAAGATTCCTGCGCATGTAAAGATCGTGGATCTAGGCGCCGATTACAGATTAGAAGATTCTTTGCAATGGGAGAAGTATTACGGTGGAAAGCACGCAGGTGCCTGGGTATATGGAATGCCAGAACTCGCTCCAGGTCAGCGTCAAGCGATTAAAAAAGAGAGCAAGGTTGCTAATCCGGGCTGCTATGCAACTTCAATTGCACTCGGCATCGCACCAGCTATCAGCGTCATTGATTCTTCAGACATCGTTGTTGTGGCCGCATCAGGTACAACTGGAGCTGGACGCAGCGCGAAGACCAATTTAATTGGAAGTGAAGTAATGGGCTCTCTGACCTCATATAAATTCGGTGGTGTACACCAACACACGCCCGAAATAGAACAAGCATTATCTGCAGTTGCTCAAAAAGAAGCAAAGATTTCTTTTACACCAATTTTAGCTCCGATGCCTCGTGGAATCCTGTCAACGATTACGGCAAAGCTTACAAAGCCTATGACAACACAGCAGGCGTATGAACTGTATGCAAAGCATTATGCAGATGAATTCTTCATAGATCTATTACCTGCGGGTCAAATGCCAAAAACAAGTGCAGTAACGGGAAGCAACAAGGTTCAGCTACAAGTTGCAGTAGATCAGCACACAAATCGTTTAGTGGTCTCAGTTGCTATCGATAATCTTGGTAAAGGTGCTGCAGGTCAAGCGATTCAAAATGCTAATTTGATCTGTGGATTATCCGAAATAAGTGGCCTTGCCTTAGATGGAATAGGTGCATGAAACTTCCACAAGGGTTTAGATCTGGATCAGTTGCGGCGGGTTTGAAAAGTACCGGAGCACTTGACTTAACTGTCATAGAAAACCAAGGCCCATACTTCACATCGGCGGCTGTTTTTACCAGCAATAAGGTTGTTGCGGCTCCTGTAATTTGGTCACGTCAGGTGGCAAAGGGCGGGATAGTTCGCGCAGTTGTCCTCAATAGTGGTGGTGCTAACGCTTGCACAGGTCCACAGGGTTTTTCCGACACACATAGAACTGCCGAACATATAGGTCAGTTGCTCAACGTTTCTGCAGGTGAAGTAATTGTGTGCTCAACTGGCTTGATCGGGGAGCTGCTTCCCATGGACAAAATTATTGTTGGACTTGATTCAATTACACCAGCTTTGAGTATTGATGGCTTGCAAGGAAGCGCCAGAGCAATCATGACAACGGATTCAGTTCCAAAGATCGCTTCGGCTTTAATCAACGGTGCCAGTTTTACCGGTATCGCAAAGGGTGCAGGAATGCTTGCTCCAGCGCTAGCAACAATGTTGTCTGTAGTGATGACCGATGCAATTGTTAGTGGAAATGCACAGCAGATTTTCGAGCGCGTGACTGACCGTACCTTTAACCGCATTGATTCCGATGGCTGCACTTCAACCAATGACACGGTTCTGTTTATGGCCTCTGGTGCCAGTCATGTAACGATTTCGGATCAGGAATTAGAGCAGACCTTGATGCAGGTATGTGGTTCTTTGGCAGAACAATTGATTGCAGATGCTGAAGGCTCCACCAAAACTGTTGCGATCACTGTGGTAAACGCTGCTAGCGAGCAAGATGCGGTGGAAGTTGGCCGTGCTTGTGCCCGTAACAATCTCTTGAAAGCGGCCATATTTGGCGGCGATCCCAACTGGGGAAGAGTATTAGCTGCGGTCGGTACTGCCGATGCGCACATGGATCCGTTGGCTATTGATGTGAAGCTCAACGGTGTTCAGGTTTGTTTCAATAGCGCACCTGATGCCAACAAAAATCTGGTCGATTTTGCTAGTCGATTAGTAGAGATTGAAATTGATCTAAAGGTTGGTCAAAAGAGCGCAACCGTACTTACCAATGACTTGTCTCATGATTACGTACACGAGAATTCGGCGTACTCAACATGATAGTTGTGAAATTTGGTGGTCACGCCATGAAAGATGAGAACGGCAATTTCGCAAGAGCTATTTCTGCGGTCTTAGGTACAGGTGAAAAGGTTGTAGTTGTGCACGGCGGCGGGCCTCAAATAGATGCAGCCCTTAAGGCACGCCACATAGTTAGCGATTGGATAGGCGGATTTAGAGTAACGACTCAGGAAATCTTTGATGTCGTTGAAGATGTTCTTGTTAATCAAGTGGGACAAGAAGTTGCAGCAACTTTGAGTGCGTCAGGAATCAAAGCTAGAGCAATCTCGGCTCGGCAATTACCTACAGTTATTGCAAAGCGTCGAACAACTTTGATCGATGGAACACCGGCAGATCTGGGATATGTGGGTGAAGTTCACGCTGTCGATCCCGGCCAACTTCTAGAGCTTCTAAATGATGGAGTAGTGCCCGTGGTCGCACCAGTTTCCTCCGACCAAGATTTGAAAACCGGCTTAAACGTTAATGCAGACTTTGCGGCTGCGGCAATCGCAGCGGCCTTAGGCGCATCAGCGTTAATCGTTATGACCGATGTTGCCGGGATTTACCGCAACTGGCCAGATAAAAATTCATTGATCAATCAAATCAGTGCGGTCGAACTTGAATCAATCAAAAACAGTTTTGCCGAAGGTATGGCACCTAAGGTTCAAGCGGCGCTAGATGCATTGTCTTTTGGAGCTAAGGCGGTTCGAATTATTGATGGAACAGATCCCGATAGCTTTGCATCAGCTTTGGCTGGTAAAGGCGGAACGTTGGTAGTCGCATGACAAATAAAAAAATGCTCAATCGTTGGAATACGGTTCTACAAAACAACTATGGAACGCCCTCTATTGCCTTAATTAAGGGAAAAGGAATCGTTGTCACAGATGCCGATGGCAGGGATTATCTAGATTTCTTAGGCGGTATTGCGACTAGCATTTTGGGACATGCTCATCCTGCGATTGTTAAGGCGGTAAACAAGCAAGTTTCAATTCTCGGACACGTTAGCAATTTTTACGCACATCCAAACGCAATCGTTTTAGCCGAAAAACTAGCACGCATGACCGGTGACAAAGTTGCCAAGGTTTTCTTCTGTCAATCAGGCGCTGAAGCCAATGAAGCAGCCTTTAAGTTATCCAGACGAACCGGGAAAGTTCGAGTTGTTGCAGCTCAAGGTGCTTTCCATGGACGCACTATGGGAGCTTTATCTTTGACCGGGCAACCTGCTAAACGTGAACCCTTCTTGCCTTTGATTAAAGGTGTTAAGCACGTTCCTTATGGTGATATCGGGGCGATGCGCAAAGCGGTGACCAAGAAAACAGCTATGGTAATCATCGAACCAATAATGGGTGAAGCTGGAGTAATCGTTCCACCGGCAGATTATCTGCAACAGCTTCGCACACTCTGTGATGAAAAAGGTACCTTGCTAGTAATTGATGCCGTGCAAACCGGAATGGGTCGCACCGGTGATTGGTTTGGCTATGAGTATTCGGGAATTACGCCAGATGTAATCACCTTGGCAAAAGGCTTAGGTGGGGGATTGCCATTGGGAGCAATGATCGCGCTGGGCAAAGCTGCCGAACTATTCCAGCCGGGCGATCACGGTTCTACATTTGGAGGTAATCCCGTAACAACGGCGGCGGGGCTAGCGGCAATTGATGTCATTGAATCCAAGAAATTGCTCGCAAAAGTTAAGAAGCAGGGAGCATATTTAATTCAAGAGTTGGCGCTTATCCCCGGCGTTAAAGAAGTACGTGGCGCAGGCTTATTACTTGGCATAGAACTTGATTCCCTAAAGGCGTCGGACATAGCTACGACAATGCGCAACGCAGGAGTTTTGGTCAATGCCGCCAATGAAACAACTATTCGAATAGCGCCAGCTTTAATCGTGACAGATGCACAAATCAATAAATTTATTTCCATTTTTAGAAAGGTGATTTCAGATGGCAAGTAATGCTCAATCAGTTTCGGCCCGTAGAGCTAAGGCAATCTCTTTAATTCAAGCCGGCCAAGTGCATTCACAATCTGATTTAGTAACTCTGCTTAAAAAAGCTGGGTACAAAGTTACTCAAGCAACAGCTAGTCGTGATTTAGAAGAGATCGGTGCAGTTCGTGCTCGCAATAAAGCTGGTGAAAGTACCTATCAAATCCGGGAAAGTTCAGATGATGCCATTGTGCGAAGCACGCCACTTCCATCTAAATTGATTCTCTCCGTTGACCACAGCGCCAATTTGGCGGTCATTCACACTCCTCCGGGAGCAGCGCAATTTCTAGCAAGTTCTTTGGATCATGCTGGGCTCACTGGAGTAATCGGAACCATTGCAGGGGACGACACGATTATTTTGGTATCGAAGAAAGCCACAGGTGGAGCCCATTTAGCGAAAGAATTGCTTGCTTACGCACAAGGTGACGGAAAGAGGAAGTAATGGCTCTATGGGGCGGACGTTTTGCGCAGGGTCCAGAGGACTCAGTCTTTGCCCTGTCTAGAAGCGTGCACTTTGATTGGCGATTAGCTCCGTACGACCTTCGCTCTTCGATGGCTCACTTGGCAATCTTGAACAAAAGTGGGTTGATTGCACAAAAGGATGCAGCTGCGATTAGTAACGCCTTAGAGGAACTGGCAAAAGAAGTTGCTGCGGGAACTTTCGTCGCTATCGATAGTGATGAAGATGTTCATAGCGCTTTAGAACGCGGTTTAACTGAAAAATTGGGTGCAGTCGGCGGATCACTTAGAGCAGGTCGCTCTCGTAATGATCAGGTCACTACCGACCTAAGACTCTTTTCAATCGACCATATGTTAGAAATTGCAACACTGCTGACCGCTTTGCAAACCGCAATTTTGGAAAAAGCAGCCGAATACGTCAATGATCCTGCACCTGGCTTTACCCACATTCAACATGCCCAGCCAGTCTCATTTGGTCACGAACTAGCAAAGCATGCTCATGCGTTTGCGCGAGATTTAGATCGAATTAATGATTGGTTGTCGCGTACATCGGTTAGCTCATTGGGTGCGGGCGCACTTGCGGGATCTTCGCTGCCATTAGAACCAGCATTCACCGCCAAGAATTTAGGTTTTGAATCTACTTTTGCCAACAGCATTGATGCCGTCAGTGATCGCGATTACGTTGCAGAAGCACTGTTTATTTACGCAATGATCGGTAATCATCTTTCCAGAATTGGTGAAGAGTGGAGTTTGTGGGCTTCTCAAGAGTTTGCCTGGGCACGAGTTGCCGATGCGTATTCAACAGGCTCATCGATCATGCCGCAGAAGAAGAACCCAGATGTGGCTGAACTTGCTCGTGGAAAGTCTGCTCGCTTAGTTGGCAATTTGGTCACCGTATTGACCATGCTGAAAGGTTTACCTTTTGCCTATAACCGTGATCTGCAAGAGGACAAAGAACCATTATTTGACAGCATCGATACTTTGCTGTTGGTTCTTCCGGCGGTGACAGGAATGATTGCGACCACCGATTTTGATCGCGAAAAGATGGCACTTGCTGCACCAACGGGTTTTTCTTTAGCCACTGAGATCGCGGATTATTTAGCGAAAAACAATGTACCTTTTTCCCAGGCACATGAAGCAGCCGGAAAATGTGTCGCACTCTGTGAATCAACTGCTCGTCAGTTACATCAACTTTCCGATGATGAACTCGCCTCTGTGCACCCACAACTTGATGCGGGAGTGCGTGAATTCCTCACAGTTCATGGTGCATTGAACTCACGAACAACTTCAGGTGGGACTGCGCCCAAGTTAGTCGCACAACAGATTAAAGATGCTTTAACCGCCAACAATAAAACTAGCCAGGAAATTGCCAGCAAGCGCAAGGCATTTTCAGAGATGATGAGTGCATGAATCTGATCGAAGACCTTCGCTGGCGTGGATTATTGGCCCAATCAACCGATGAGGCAGCGCTGTTAGAAGCGCTAAAAAAGCCAACAACTCTGTATGTGGGCTTCGACCCAACAGCGCCATCATTGCACGCAGGAAACTTGGTAGTGCTTCTGGTTCTGCGTCGCTTCCAATTAGCTGGGCATAATCCGATTGCACTCGTGGGCGGAGCAACTGGACTTGTCGGGGATCCCAGTGGAAAGAATGAAGAACGCACCCTGAATAGCACCGAAATCGTCGAAAGTTGGGTTAATCGGATTCGCAAACAAGTTTCTGCGTTCTTGGATTTTGACGCGCCAAAAAATCCAGCCCAAGTTGTTAACAATCTTGATTGGACCGCCCCGCTTAGCGCGATCGTATTTCTGCGCGATATCGGTAAGCACTTCAGCGTTAACCAAATGTTGTCCAAGGATTCTGTATCAGCTCGCCTTGAAGGCGGAGGAATTTCCTACACCGAATTTTCTTACCAAGTCCTGCAGTCATACGATTTCCTTGAATTATTCCGCCGCAATAACTGCACCTTGCAAGTCGGCGGATCAGATCAGTGGGGAAACATCGTTGCTGGCTTAGATCTGATTCGTCGCGTTGAACAGGGAAGTGGTCATGCACTCACTGTTCCACTGTTGATGAAAGCCGATGGAACTAAATTTGGAAAAACCGCCGGTGGTTCAGTTTGGCTGGATCCAGAAATGACATCTCCGTATGCCTTCTTCCAATTCTGGCTAAATTCAGATGACAAAGATGTTATTAACTTCTTAAAAGTTTTCTCATTTAAGAGCCATGATGAAATCAACGAATTAGAAAAATCGCACAATGAAAATCCTGGTTTGCGCGAAGCCCATCGTGCTTTGGCGCGAGAACTTACCTCTTTGGTGCATTCTGAAGAAACCACACAACGCGTAGAAGCTGCCGCGCGTGCATTGTTTGGTCAAGGCGAACTCTCAGAACTCGATGAAGCAACTCTTGCATCAGCACTAGCCGAACTTCCACGCACAACTATTTCAGCACAAGAAGAAATTCCAACGTGGGTAGATCTCTTAGCAGCAACCGGGGTTGTTGACTCCAAATCGGCTGCTCGTCGCATCGTCAAAGAAGGTGGCGCATATCTCAATAATGAGAAGATTTCTGGAGAAGATTTCCGCCCCTCAAAATCTGACTTTTTATGCGGAAAATATGCAGTTTTGCGAAAAGGTAAGCGAGATCTGGCTGCTGTCGAATTAGCCTAAGGTTCCGTCAAACGGGCGCAAACGCTAGCGGGCGTGCATAATTCGCAGTTTTTGAGCTGTAGCTACCAAAAACGACATGCAGCTAACCCGATTTGACCGGTCTGGGCCCGCTATGTATAGTTACGCTCCTTGCTGGGAACGGACGATTTAGGCCGGACAGTAGGCACAGGTGCCCAAGAAATTGAGCGTCAGCCAGATCTAGTAACTCTCGAAGGTGCGGTTTGACCGCCCCTGCGTGCATGCACTAAGTTTGGCGATCTGCCCTGAAAATCAGAAGGAATTCTGAAAAGCAGTGCGCATCCGTACCTTGAGAACTCAACAGCGTGCCATAAGTCAATGCCAATAGTGGCTTACTTAGTCATGCTTTCAATAGCGAAAAATCATTGTTTTACAGTGCTTTTTGATTAAATAACAACCACGGCAAATATATAAATACCTCAATGAGGTATAGCCATAAAAAGCTATACCCGTTGATTTCCTTTGGTATATAAATGACAAATTAAACGACAGTTTGTTTGTCT